>JAUCGE010000106.1 GCA_030377965.1 Desulfobacterales bacterium HSG16 | reverse complement strand
GGCTTAATTCCGTCCTCTTTAAGCCCTGTTTTTTCCATCTGTTTATCGGTATAAGGAAGTATCATGGTGACTTTCTTATTGAATTTTTGTGAGTCATACATCGTTGTGTTACATCGGACATGCAAAGCCTGCCGTTCCGGTTCTGCTCTCCGATTTCGGCTTAGTCCTTGTCTGCTGGTTATTGGCAGATGATACCATTGCTCAATAACCTTGTTCATAAAAAAGTGGATCAGCAGGTAGAAAAGATACAGGAAACTTTTTGTCTTTTAAAGTCAGAGGCTTATCTTATTGAAAAAAGTGCCTTTATCGAACAGAAAATTAAGGAAAGCGGTTTGCTGATTTCCGAAAGATGGAAGGTGCGCCTGTCTTTCAGTGATATTTTTAGATTATACGACGGTTGGATACCACGAATCGCATCAACAATGCGCTTCCCTCCGCTGTTTAAAGTGGATATGTATATTCTTGAAGGGACTGATGCCATAAATCGTATGTACAGCTTGAAACATAAGATCCGGTATGAGATCTGGGGCTGGGAGTACCGAAAGGGCGGATTTCTGCATGCTCCTGACAGCCTGGATGAAGCTCGCAGGCACAAATCAATAATTGAAAGCCGAATAATTGAGGTGTTTCCTTGTTAAAACCATCAACCAAACAACCAACAACCATAGAGTAAAACCATGCTCCCAGCCCACATAGCTCAAAACATAAAAAATCAAATTCTCTATTACCTGCAATCCACATTCTCTTTCAGGGATAAAAAGACTGACAGGGCATTTCAGCGTTTTATTCAAGATCCCCGGACCGGGCTTTTTAAAGGCCCGTGGGTGATGCTGAAGCGGCCGTTTCGGTCAGCGGCAGATGACGTGGTGCTGCCATTTGACATTCGCATTCCGTATCATCCTTTTGTGCATCAATACCGGGCATGGATGCGGCTTTCCAGCAAAAATGGAACGCCGGAGCATACCATTATCACCACTGGCACAGGTTCTGGTAAGACCGAATGTTTTCTTTATCCTGTTGTCGATCATTGCCTGCGGATGAAAAAAGCGGGGCAAAAAGGGATAAAGGCGATTATCCTGTATCCCATGAATGCGCTGGCTGCCGATCAGGAAGCTCGGTTTGCAAAAACCATATGGAATGATACTGCGTTGAAATCTGCTGGAATCAGGGTGGGAAATTACACGGGTCGTTATGATCCGTCCGATCCTGGTGCGGGTAAAGAGAGCGGCACAAAACAGATGGGGGAAAATCATGGTATTTCCAACCATGAAGCACAACTGGACAACCCTCCTGATATTCTTTTGACCAATTATCGAATGCTCGATTTTCTGTTGATGCGGCCCCAAGACAGCCGGCTCTGGCGCTTTAATGTGGATGAAAACATTGTGCTGAAATATCTGGTTCTGGATGAGCTTCATACCTATGACGGCGCTCAGGGCGCTGATGTGGCATGTCTGATCAGGCGTTTGAAATCGAGGTTGAACATAGAAAAAGGCGGTATCTGTGTTGTCGGTACAAGTGCCACGCTGGATGATCAGGCGATTCAGAGAGAATCAGACACAGAAGGGGAGGGCAGTGGGTTTGACAAAGGGGCTGTTGATAAAACTGAAACCGGAAAAGACAAACTCGCGGGCTTTGCTGAAATTCTGTTTGAAGAAAAGATAGATGTAGATGCTGTCATAGGTGAGGACAGGCTTGATGTGGAAAACATCGTCAGATCCGAATTGATTGAGCATAACTTTCCGGATGCTGAAGATTGCAGTCCTCTGGATGGTGAAAATTCTCTTTCCTATGTCATAAGACAGTCTGGTTTGTGGGAAGGGCCTGAATATGATAAACCGGATGCCAACCAATCGAAGCTATCATCTCAATTAAATGCATCATCTGAACTCAAAGATCTGGCCATAGAAAAATGGGAATTGTCGCTGGGCGAATGGTTGAGGCATTCGGTATTGTTTAAATACCTGCTGGAAATTTTTCTGAACGCCGAACTTGCCAATGAAGACCCCGTATCATGGTACGACCTGGTGGAAAGGCTGACTCACAGGGACCTTGAACTGCGAAAGATTGAAAGCTTTCAGAAAAGATCTGTTATCATTGCATCTTTCTGTTCCCTTGTGGCTCATGCGCGGGAACTTCGCAATAATATGCCTTTTCCCCTGGTTCCTACTCAGGTTCAACTCTGGATCAGGGAACTGCGTCGTCTGGGAAGAATTGTTTCCCATTTGCCGGAGTTCATCTGGCTGGATGAGCCTGTGCCGGGAGTTAAAAGCCTGCCTGCGTTTCATTGCAGTGAGTGTGGGGAATCCGGGTGGGTTGCCATGCATGATCCAGATCAGGATTCCTTGATCAATTCCCGTGAAGTTACAGGGTATCAGATGGTCGCCAGTCCTACCAGGATTTATCGAGGCTGGTTTGGTTCAAGGAGTAACGATAAGCAGATAAACTATAAAAACCAGTATATTTTTACGATCAGCCTGTTTGATGAAGATACGGATATGCAGGCAGAGCCGGAGCAGATGGCTATATCAAAAAAAGATTCTGGTAAATTTTATTTCTGTCCTCAAAGCCTGGTCATCAGAAAAGGGGACGGTCCTTGTCCATTGACAGGAGATACCAGACGCTTTCGTGTGCTGATCAACAATGAAAACCGTAAACTTGAAAACGGTAAAGTAGTCGGTATTCAGGGGTGTCCCAGATGTAAATCTGTGGAAAGTCTGTTTTTTATCGGCAGTCAGGCGGCTACTCTGGCCAGTGTCGCTATTGACGAAATGTTTGGTTCCATATTGAACAATGACCCCAAGCTGCTGGCATTTACCGACAGTGTTCAGGATGCATCTCATAGAGCTGGCTTTTTTACCTCCCGTACCTATCATTTTACGTTTCGAACCGCCTTGCAGCATGTTATAAACGCGCATATGAAAGAATTTGATAAAGGACTGTCGCTTCCTCAAGTGAGCGAAGAGCTTTTTGCATACTGGTCAAAAGATTTATCGGGACGGCCTGGCAGTATCCGTGAAACCATGACCGCTCTGATGCCGCCGGATCTGCAAGAGTACGGTATTTTCCAGGAATATCGCAATCATCCAGGCATGAATACTCCGCCCAAAGCTCTGTTCGATGAAATAAAGACCCGTTTGAACTGGCAGGCAATAAGCGAATTTGGTTTAATGCAGACCCACGGTCGGACAATGGAACTGAACGGGAGCGCCTGTTTAGGGTGGGATGATGAAGTGATCGATTCGTGTGTGGGGCATTTAAAAGAAATGATGCCTGGCATAAATCCGGAATTTACAAAAATTAAAGACAAATCGCTTAGAATCTGGATTTATGGTTTTCTGCACCGCTGTCGGGAAAGAGGGGCGCTGGATCATCCGTATCTGATGGCATATGCCAGGCAGAATTTCTGGGGAAAATATCCTTTTGGCAGAATAATTAAAGGAAGGGAAACCTTCCCTCCTGCTATCCGCTATAAACCCAGGCTCATGCTGACCGCACCTCAAAAGGGTCATGAATGGGTGATGGCACATACCAGAGGGGGACAGAAACCCTGGCATATAGTATGGTCATACAGAGCGCTGGATGAACCTGCTGTGGGTGAAACTGATGTCCTTGATCTGATTCGCGCCTTGTTGACAGCCGGTCGTAAGAGCGGTCTGTTCAAGCGTCTGCACTTAGACGGACAGAAGGAATATTACACAATTTCGGCCCAGGCTGCCCTTTTGTTACCCGGAGGTGTTCATCTTGTATGCGACAGGAGCAAGCGCTCCATTGTACGCCCGTCATCTGAGGCGGATTTATGGAAAAACGCTCCCAGCATGGAATATGATGCGAAAAAAGGCAGATACCGTTTAGAACCCTTTTCCAGACGACAGAAGTATTATCAGGATCGTTATAACAAGGGCGCGCTCAGGCGGGTGGTGGCAGAAGAGCATACGGGACTGCTTGGAACCGAGCAGCGCGAAAGCGTTGAAAATAACTTTAAATCAGCGCGACATGCAGATGATCCCAATGTCCTTACCTGTACCAGTACTCTGGAAATGGGCATTGATATTGGCGATTTATCTACCACAATGCTATGCTCCATTCCGCCCAGCACGGCAAGTTATCTGCAAAGGATCGGACGGGCAGGGCGTTCTACCGGAACTGCACTCATTGTTTCCATTGTCAACCAGCGTCCCCACGACCTTTTCTTTTTTGCAAGGCCCCTGGAAATGCTGAAAGGAAAAGTCGAACCGCCCGGATGCTGGCTGGATGCCTCTGCTGTACTGGCAAGGCAATATCTGGGCTTTTGTTTTGACACATCCACAACTCACGGACATTTGATCAAGATTCCTCAAAGCGGTGGCCAACTGGTGGATGACATGAAAAATAAGGACGGTCATTTTCCGAAAATGCTGGAGTTCATAACAAAAAACGAAGCTGAGATGCAGCAAAAATTTTTAGCCCGCTTCAAAGGCCCGGTACATGAAGATACCATTGAACGATTTTTGAAAGAAACCGAAACCCGGATCATAATTGGCCGTATTTACCAGGCTGCTAATGAATTTGAACGTATTCAAAGAGACCTGGCAAATGCCCGGACCCGTTTGAACAGCCAGCTTAAATCACTGGATGCAGAAGAAAAAGATGCAGAACTGGAAATCAAACAGGAACTTCGGATTATAAGAGGACGGATCAATAATCTCAACCGCACGACAGCTCTGGAAATCCTGACAGATCACGGACTTCTGCCAAATTATGCATTTCCCGAACGCGGAGTTCGTTTTTACGGTGCTGTTTATAACAGACATCAATCCAGACAGCAGGAACATAAACCGGTTGAAGTTTATCGCAGCGCTGCGTCAGCATTGCGGGAACTTGCGCCGGGCAACGTTTTTTATACCCATCGTCGTCAATTTGCAATTCAGCAGCTTGCCATCGGCAATCCGAAAGAGCCTTTAACTGAAACATGGGCCATATGCGGTATCTGCGGCCATATGCGTACTATCGAGACATTAAATGATCCGGGCGCAAAATCAGCCTGTCCCCAATGCGGTCACGGAGGAGATCAGAAAAGTCAGATCGATAAAGGGCAGCAGAAACAATTTATAGAATTCCCAAAATCCCAGGCTTTATCCTATATGGAACATTATGAGAGCCTTTCCGGAGACCGGAATGAGGAAAGACAGAGCAAATTTTACAATATCATTCTTTCATTTGATCATACCATAGACGCGCCTTCCGGTGCGGTGGGCGAAGAAAGTCTGCCTTTTGGTATTGAATACCGTGCTTCACTTATTTTACGGGAAATCAACGCAGGATTCAGTGAAGACTCAAGGGATATACCCTTTGGACCTGATGCAACTGCATCGGAAAGCGGCTTTGTCATCTGTCAGCATTGCGGTGTGGTAATTCTTAATGACGACCGGTATCAAAATGATCATACCATTCATCGCCGTAGCTGTCATACAAGAAGAACATTTGAGAAAAAACGACAGACCGGGAAAATTACCAATCCGTTCAAATGGCATCATGCCTACATTTACAGGCAGTTGAAATCAGAAGCCATCCGGCTTCTTCTGCCGATTACAGACGCTAAAGATATCTATACTCTCGCTGCCTGTATTTATCTTGGTCTGCGACTTCGCTTTGAGGGCAATCCTGCACATCTTATCGTTTCCCCACAGATTTTACCTGATACACAGCTCGGACTCGCCCGTCATTTTCTGGTCATTATGGATGCCGTACCCGGAGGAACCGGATTTTTGAAAACACTGTATCAGGAAAAAGATCAAAAGAGACGTGAAGGCGAAGGCATTATTGATGTACTCAGACGTGCCAGAGACACCCTTGAAACATGCGACTGCCGTAAGTTGAACTATGATAAAGATGACACAGATGGCTGTTATCGCTGCATCAGAACATATCATATGCAGTATAAATCTGATCAAATCAGCCGTGAACGAGGTATAAAACTTCTTGATCAACTGATTGAAGCCGGAAAAAAACGGGTTCAATTGAGCAGCGGCGAACTTGCCTCCATCAAACCTGACTCATTGTTTGGCAGCGTGCTGGAGAAAAAGTTCGTTGATACTCTCAAAGAGTTTGTAGAACAGAAAAAAGGCAATTTTTCATCGACCATTATCAAGGGCAGCGAAGGATTTATGTTCAGCCTGCCGGATTCGGAACATATCTGGGAACTGGAATTACAACCTTCTCTGGGACCCGCACAGGGGGTCATGATTCAGTCCCAGCCCGATTTTTTACTGATCTGCGATGATGAAGCAATAAAACCTGTGGCTATTTTTACCGATGGCTATGAATTTCACTGCTGCCCCAATAACAGACTGGCAGATGATGTTAAAAAAAGACGCTCTATTATCGATTCTGATAATTTTCATGTGTGGAACATCACCTGGGAAGATCTGGCCACGAATACTTCCGATAATTTTATGATCTGTCATGAACATGTTGTAAAATATGTCAAAGCATGTGAAAACAGTCTGAAGCAGGTCGGGCGCAAGATACCGGATGCTCACATGATTTTGTCAAATGGCATGGAACAGTTGAAAGCCTTTATTCTCTCACCTTTTTCCTCTGGCTGGAAAGACATGTCAAAATTTTTGATATATCAGCCTCTGCAAATACTGTTTTCAGCAAATCGCATTGTTTCATTATCGGATTTAGAAGACGGACTTAAAACATGGAGAACGGGCAAAAATATGGAAAAAATAGATTTTTCCGACACCGGAGATTTTATATATAACGACAGAGCTGGTATAAATCAGGATCTGATAGCCTTTATCTCCAAAGAAAATATCGTAGTCAATCGGATGAATCAAATTCATATTTACGCCCGCATTGGAGACAATGACGAAGAAGTCTGTGGCAGCGATTTTAAAAAACGATGGCGCAGTTTCTTAGCAAGCATAAATTTATATCAATTCAGAGACTCCTTCCGGTTCTGGACAAGTTCTGAAGTATCGGATGAAACAGCACCTGAAATATCAGTATCCGAAGGAATTACAATATCAGCTAAATGGCAGGAAATATTGACAGATGTAATACCTTCATTAAAACAAATAGTTAAAATTCTGGCTGTAAGGGATATTCCTGTTCCTGTCGTAGAATATTATAACGAGAATATTAATGACGACGCATCTGCGGAACTTGCCTGGGATACTACCGATCCAAAGATCGCTGTACTTGCAAAAGACCAGGAAGAATTTGCAGATCAATGGCAGCAGCTTGGATGGAAAGTCGTCATGTATGAAGAGATTGAGGTTAAAGGTTTTGATTGGTTTTGTGGGTTGGTTGTTGATGGTTGATGGGGAGCGTTGGAGGAATTATGGCACAATTGATGATACACAGAAATCTGTTTAAAAATTTGAATAAACTTCCGGCAAAAGTTCAGAAGCGCGTGGGGGAATTTGTCGATATTTTTCAGGAGAATCCAAATGATCCGTCCATTCATCTGCATTCCTTGAAGGAAATGATGGTCGATCCCAAGGTGCGGGGTGCAAATCTGCCGGGAGCATACAGGGCCATAATCATTGCGCCGGAAAAAGGCGATACCTACCTGCTGGTTCATATTGACGCACATGATAAAGCCTATGAGTGGGCAAAAAATAAGCGATTTGAAATTCATAAAAAAACAGGAGTTTTTCAACTTTTTGATGTCACTGAGGTAAAAAATGTCATCAAGGAACGCAGTGATATCGAAGTGCGGGAATCGAATTATCCGATCAATCTTCTTTCTGATGAGGATCTTTTCAAGGCAGGTGTTCCAGAGCCTTTGATTCCCGCAGTTATGGCCATTGCATCTGATGATGACCTTGATGCCTTGAGTGATTATCTTCCAAAAGATTGCCGTGATGTTTTGTGTGGTATTGCAGCCGGAATGAGTCTTGACGATTCATTGAAAGAGATGCTGGGCATAGATACCGGGCATGACATGGATAAAACGCCTGACGGCCCTGGCGATTTCACCCACATCAATGATAATATCAATTTTGACCTGGTCTTTGTAAAGGGAGAAGAACATTTAAAAGATATTCTCACAGCTTCTCTTGAAGAATGGCGGATTTTTCTTCATCCTTATCAGAAGAAACTGGTTGAATGGAAGACCAAAGGGCCTATGAATATCAATGGTTCAGCAGGGACGGGAAAAACTGTGGCGCTTTTGCACAGGTCAGTTTATCTGGCAGGTAAACTTGAAAACTCAAAAGATAAAATTTTAATTACTACTTTTACAACTAATCTGGCCTGTACCTTGAGAGATTTAGTTAAAAAGATGGATAAAAATGCGCCGGACAGGATAGAAATTATAAATTTGCACAAACTTGCAAATATTATCTGCTCCCGCTCGGGCTGGACAGGAAGAATTGGTTCTCAGGCTGATTATGAAAGCATATGGGAAAGCATCTGGACCAGGCCCGATCTTGGCGAGCTGCCTATGTCCAGGGATGAAATGAAAAAAGAATATGAGCTTATAATTGATGCAAACGGCATTGACAATGAAGAAGCCTATCTTACCACGATAAGATCTGGAAGAAAGAGGCTGGTTCGAAAAGACAGGCGCAGAGCATGGCCGATATTCCGGGATTTTGGGCGGCAATTGAAAAAAAGAAATATCCTGACATTTGAAGGAGCAGTTCATCAGGCCCGACTGGCTGTTGAACAGGGAAATTTTCAAGGATACAGGCATGTGCTTGTTGATGAGGTTCAGGATTTCAGTTTAGAAGCGCTTCGTCTGATCAGGGCTTTGAGCCCTGTTGATACAGATATGAGTGATCCTCTATGCACAGTGGGCGACGGGCATCAGAGGATTTACCGGTCAAAAATTCCCATGAGCAGAGCCGGTATTGAAATTCGCGGGCGATCCCGGAGATTGAAAATCAATTATAGAACCAGTGAGCAGATCAGGCAATACGCTCAGACCATATTAAACGGTCTTGAAATTGATGATTTAAATGGTGGGACGGCTTCAATTATCGGAGATCATTCAGCATTCAAGGGACCTGAACCAGATATCGAATTTTGTGAAAATATATCCGTGGAAGCAGATACAGTTGCCACATGGGTTGAAATGCTTTTAAACGATCAAGGATTTGCAACACATGAAATTTGCATAACGCCTTATAAACCGGAAATTATCACAGCACTTAACAAAAAAAATATTCCTGTTTTACAACTGAAACCCCGTGAAGTAGATCCCGGAGAAAATGAATCTGGTATCAGAATGGGAACAATCCATCGTATTAAAGGGCTTGAATTTCGAGCAATTGCTCTAGCCTGTGCTGATTTAAATGATCCATTGAACGACCTGGACAATGCACAGCAGAGTTCTCGATGTGAACGATACGTTGCAGCAACCAGGGCAAGAGAGCATCTGCTGGTGACTCTGGCATTGAAGGCTTAAGAAACCCGGCAAGAATAAGCTCCTGAAACTCGATATTCAAATTTTTCATGTTGACTGAATTTATTGACATTTTTTTGACCAGCAGCTTTATGGCTCAGTCAATAAATTCAACAGGTTGTGAATTTGCAACCTCAAAAATAAGATTGTCCGCCTGAGTTTTTAACATGCTGGAAACACATCTTGCAAGACAAGGAAAATAAATCTTTGGTATCTGTGCTGTCAAAAATATTGAAGATTCCGAACATCTGGGATATAAATATACAGTTACGATTTAAAATACCCAATTGTCACCGGTAGGGCTGGGTTCCGTCCCAGCCTTCTTTTGGCTGTGAAGCGGTTAAAGGGTATAATCGCTTCAAAATATGAAGCGATTAGAGGATGCGTATGCGCTATATCTGGCAATATCCGAACTGGACAGATTTTTTGTGGCAAAGTGACCGCTTGATCGAACCGCTTGGAAAATCGCGTTTTTGTCAGGGAAAACTGCTGGCCGGAGTTCAATCAATGGATGTGGAACTGAATCGGGAAGCACAGGCAGAAATTTTGACCGAAGAGACGGTCAGGACAGCACAGATCGAAGGACAGATGCTCGACAGAGATTCTGTCAGATCGTCTGTTGCAAAACATCTCGGCCTGTCAACTGCGGGTTTACCTGCCCCGGATCGTCATACGGACGGTCTTGTTGATGTATTGTTAGATGCAGCCAAAAATTTTGATAGACCCCTGACAATTGAAAGATTGAAATCCTGGCAGGCAGCTTTGTTTCCCACAGGTTATTCGGGTTTACATAAAATCCGTGTCGGAAAATGGCGTGGTACTGAACCAATGCAGGTGGTGTCCGGGCCAGTCGGCAGGGAAAAAATTCATTTTGAAGCACCGCCCCATGATCGGATTGAAGAAGAAATAAAAAATTTTTTGTCCTGGTGGGAAGAAAGCCGTGGAAAAATAGACGGTCTGCTTCGGGCAGGGATTGCACATTTTCGCTTTATCACGATTCATCCTTTTGAAGATGGAAACGGTCGCATTGCCAGAGCATTGACTGATATGGCCCTGGCCCAGGATGAAAACAATTCAAACCGGTTTTACAGCCTTTCATCCCAGATCATGAGAAACCGTGAAGATTATTACAATATTCTGGAACGCTCTCAAAAAAGTGATTCTGATATCACTGATTGGCTGCTATGGTTTCTGGAATGTTTTAAAAATGCTCTTAATCGGTCTGAAATACTGATTTCAAAGGTTTTTGCAAAAGCCGCTTTTTGGGATCGGCATCGAAAAACCGTTATGAATGTTCGGCAGCAAAAGGCGGTAAACCGGCTTCTGGAAGCCGGGCCGGGCGGATTTGAAGGCGGTTTGACAACACGTAAATATGCTTCCATGACAAAAACGAGTCGGGCAACAGCCTATCGGGAAATTGCCGATCTGGTGGGCAAGAAGGTGTTGATGACAAATCAAGGCAAAGGGCGGAATGTGAATTATTCTTTGATTTTTGAGGGATAAGAGACCGAGTCTTAAAGTTTACAGGTTTTTCATAAAAATCGCCACTTTTGAGAGAGTGATCAGAATTTACAAAATTTAAGAATTCACAGAATGGATCATTCAGAAAATTCTAAAATTCCGATAATTCTGATTCAGACAATTTAAAGAAGCGAACATTTGCACACATGAAAATAGGAAAAAGTCGAGAACGTAAAATCAGCAACTTACATTGATTTACATAGGAAAATAATCATGCAGGAATGGATAAGCAGACAGATAAATGAATTCATCCAGACTTCTCCTCACAACAGCCTGGGAGATCAGATCCCGGAAAAAGCCTGGAATCAGGTCTTGACCGGCTTTTCCAGTGGGACAGACCCTTTATATCAGGTCATAAAACAAGACATTGGTGATTTTTACTGGACTCCGTACCAGGCTCTTAAACTTGCATTTCCTGAAGTTGACATCAAAAAAGAAAAAATTTCTGTCATCAGCTGGATACTTGCTCAGTCTGATAAGACAAAAGAGGACCAACGCAAAGAAACTAAATACCCTGCCAAACGGTGGACAATGGCCAGAAATTTTGGTGAAACCTTCAATGAAAGGCTTCGGGCGCACATTGTGGATTTTCTGTCTGAAAAAGGTATAAAAGCCGTTGCACCTCATATTTCACCGGACTTCAGCCGACAGGAATCGAAAAAATACGGATATGCATCCAACTGGTCGGAACGGCATACCGCATTTATTTCAGGACTCGGAACGTTCGGGCTTTCCGACGGTTTGATCACGCCGCTGGGTAAAGCCATACGCTGCGGTTCTGTGGTGGCGGAAGTTGAAATCGAACCTACGCTTCGGCCCTATGAGCATCACAATGCATATTGTCTTTTCCATGATATGGGAAAATGCAGAAAATGTGCAGATCGATGTCCTGCCGGGGCTATAAGCGAAAGCGGGCATGACAAGGTTAGATGTAAAAAATATCTTAGAACCGTGGTTGCTGAGTACGCAACCGCAGCATATGGAAAATTTTCATATCATGGATGCGGGTTGTGCCAAGTGAAAGTGCCTTGTGAATCCCGGATACCTGTAAAAAAATTTGGCTGAAAACTGCTGTGCGGACAGCCATCAAAATTAGGCGGGCAACGCTTCGCTTTTGTCCACCTGCGAAAAGATAAAGGATGCCAGATGCCAGGAAATATGGAAACAAAAAAAGTTCTTGTTGTGGATGATGAGATGGATATGCGGCTTTTTCTGACCACTCTGCTTAAAATAAGCGGATTTTTACCTGTTACTGCCAGGGATGGAACGGAAGGGATGAAAAAGCTTGATGAAGAAGAAAATTTGCCAGGACTCATCATTCTGGATGTAATGATGCCGGGAGAAGGGGGCGTGATCATGTATCGGCGATTGAAGACCGAAGAAAAATTTGCCGAAATACCTGTGATTATACATTCGGGGGTTAAGAAGAAAGCTTTTCTTCATTATCTGAAAATGATCAATGCCTTCAAGGAAAAGGAATCTTTTGAACCTTATGCATATATTGAAAAACCGGCAGAGCCTGAAAAATTGATCGAATCTATCCGGTCAGCGTTTAAAAAATGAAATACCGACAGGGCAATAGGTATCTGATCATATATTATGTAACAATCCGTAGGGGCAATCCCTTGTGGTTGCCCTTTGCTGAAAATACAAAATGTTCCGTTTTCAAGCAGGGCAGCCACAAGGGATTCAGGGCAACCACAAGGGATTGCC
>JAUCGE010000015.1 GCA_030377965.1 Desulfobacterales bacterium HSG16 | reverse complement strand
TACTACAGCCGGAAAATAAATTACAAGGAAAAAGTTATTGATGTCCACAAACTGAATGAAATCCAGGATCAAAAACAGCAACTACTTGAAAGTCAGTTCGATTTGATGTATGTCTGCCATCTTTGCCGGTATTGCAGATACACAATTCAACTGAAAAAAAGCGGAAAGGAAAATCATGGACATCAAACCGGTCAGTCTTTCAAAACGCAATCTCGGAGGCATCGATTTTTTCCTCCTGTGGGCGGGAGTAGCAATCTCTTTAGCTGAAATCTGGGCAGGCGGTTATCTTGCGCCTATGGGATTCTGGCTGGGATTTCTCGCCATCATCATCGGTCATGTAATAGGCAACACCCTCATGGGTCTTGGCGGAATAATGGGTTCGGATCATGGTATCATGTCCATGGTATCTGTCCGCCCCTCATTCGGCATCAGAGGTTCAGGACTTGCGGCAATATTGAATATCATCCAGTTGGTCGGGTGGGCTTCTATCATGCTTATCATCGGGGGTCGAGCAGGAGCCATGTTAGGCCAGTCAACGGGCGGAATTCTTGCCTATAGCCAGTTCTGGATTGTCATCATCGGCCTGGGTACACTGATATGGGCCTTATTCACAGGAAAAACCATATGGAAAGTGCTTCAGGTGGTGTCTGTCATCTGCCTGATGCTGATTATCATGGCCATGACCTTTGTGTCATTTGCAGAATATGGTTTGGGTATTTTCAAGCCAAGATCGGGTGACATGCCTTTTATGCTCGGTCTCGATTTTGTGATCGTCATGCCGATATCATGGATTCCTCTGGTAGCAGATTATTCCCGTTTTTCAAAAAATACAAAGTCAGCGTTCTGGAACACCTGGTGGGGATATTTTATTGTTTCATCCTGGATGTACATTCTCGGCCTTGTCGCTACTCTGGTAACAGGCGAGACCGAACCAGGTATTTTAATTCTCAAGATGATGGGTACTCTCGGACTGGCTCTTCCAGCGCTTGCTATGGTGGTTTTTTCGACCATTACTTCCGATTTCCCCGATATTTATTCTGCAACATGTTCCATGCTCAACATTTCACAAAAAATCAGTGCAAAAACCTTCATGTGGATTGTGGGGATTTTCTCCATTCTGGTGGCTATGGTCTTTCCAGCCGATAAATATGAAACTTTTCTTCTTTTCATAGGCTCCATGTTCATACCTCTTTTCGGCGTGGTTCTCACTGATTATTTCCTGCTGCGGAAACGAAAAATAAATACTGCTGCTCTTTTTGACCCCAATGGTGAATACTGGTATTATAAAGGCTTCAATATCACGGCTATACTCTGCTGGGCCATCGGTTTTGTCTTGTACCAGTTTATCACCACAATGGGATATTCAATGGGCGGATCTCTGCCTTCCATGTTCGTGTCAGCGGCACTTTATTATATTTTCACGTCCGAAAAACAGGTGGCGAGCAGATAGAACTCCTTGTCAACCGCTGATATCTTTAAAAGCTGCGATCAGAGTCCATACTCCGACAAGCACGAAAAATGCGCCTGCGGCGATCTTTATATAATGAGGCGGAATGACACGGCTTAAAGCATCACCGCAAAGAACCGCAAGCAAAGAAGAGAGGACAAGAGCTAAAGAAGCGCCTATGAATACGGTCAGCTTTGAACTGCTGCAATCAGCGGCCAGACAAAATGTGGCCAACTGGGTTTTATCGCCCAGTTCGGCCAGAAATACCATTGTAAAAGTGGTCAGAAGAAATTTCCATTCCATTTGAATTTTCCTTTTTTTCATTATTATTTTTGGTTTATATAAAGGTTTGTTTCAGCCGCAAAGCTCATTGTCCGAAATCAGGAACATTGAAAAAAAACTTGGAAAATGGCATGATAAGGCCATTTTTCCGATATGTATTTTTTGCATATTTGTCATTAATTTTCAAAATGTTATCCATAATTTCATTATTATCATCTTTTAAATATTTGATTGACTATCCAATGTTTTTTTGATTGTTACAAGAAAAATCGTTTCACCTGTACCTGGATCGAACCCCATGAACGGGCGGAGCGTCCGGGCTGGATTCCCACGCGGAGTGTGGGAACTATGGGAAAATTCTATGAAGAAAATGCTGATAATATTCATAATACTTACAAGCTTAACCGCATGTACACCAAAACCTGTAAAAGGACTTTTCCCTCCTCTGCCAACACAAACAATAAGAACCATCCATGTTGTCAGTCATGGGTGGCACACTGGCTTAGTCATTCCCACAGCGTTGGTTAAGCGTCACAACTGGCCTGAAATAGAAAGTTTTTCATCTTTTCGATTTGTGGAAGCAGGATGGGGGGATGAAGGGTTTTACAGGGCTGAAACTATCACCGCCTGTCTTGCGGGAAAGGCTGTTTTCTGGCCAACTGCGAGCGTGCTGCATCTTGCAGGATTTAATAATAAAGTGGATACTTATTTTCCAGGAAGCGGAATTATCAGCGTAAATCTGTCGGAGGAAGGATTTGACGCAATGTGTTCGTTTATAAGCCGGACTTTTCTTTTGGATGAATCCAGCAATCCGGTAAATCTGGGACATGGAATATATGGAGAAAGCCGCTTTTTCAGGGCTGTTGGAAATTATTATTTCCCAAAGACATGTAATGTCTGGACGGGAAAAGCATTGCGTCAGGCAGGATGTCCGATCTTCTCATGGTTGTGTATTCGGTCCAGAGGAGTTATGGAACAGGCGATAATGTTCGGGGATGAATTGAACAAATCTCCGTCAATTAAGTTAAACCAGGAAACAAGGAGTAAAAAATGAAGATGGAACTAAAACAAAAAGCTAAAACGTCATTGGTCGGATTCGTATATGTATTGATGATGTGTACAACTGCATTTTTATGGGCAGGAACGGCCATGTGTGCGGATATCACAATTCCCTTGATTGTAAAAGAACGGACAGGAACGGCCAGAACACAATCGATTGTTTCATATGGAATTCCATTCGCTGAATCCTCGGATGTCAGGTCTATACAGAAATTGAGAATAACGGATGAGCAGGGAAATGAACTATCTTCCCAGTTCAGCGTTATATCAAGATATGACGGCCTTGTCGCTGATACGAATCGTCCTATACGTACAGTGCTTGCAAATTTTATCATCGATATAAAAGCAGGAGAGGAAAAAACCGTTTATATCAAAAATGACGGAATCTCTCAAACCGTGGGACAAGAAATTGCGACCGATAACGGCGATCATATTGCTCTTTCCACCGGCATACTTGATGTACGGATATCGAAAGAAAACTTCAATCTGTTTGACGAAGTGACTGTGGACACTGACGAAGACGGTGTGGCAGATGAACGGATAATATCATCGAACGAAGACGATGGTATCAAGATTGAATACGAAAACCAGATTTACACGGCAAACTTAAACCCCGAAGAAATTATCATTGAAGAAAACGGACCTGTCAGAGCCATAGTCAAAGTCAAAGGCTATTTCAGGGACAAATCCGGAAATAAATTATTGCCTCCAAAAGGAGACAACGGAGTCAGTTATACAGTCAGGTTCAAAGCGTATAAGAACAAATCTTTTGTCAAGGTCGATTATACCCTGGAAAACGAAAACCTGGGCTGGTCATACCAGAATAACGATCCCATACATAACATTTATATAACATCCAACTATATTACAACAACTGCTGCTCTCGGATCAACAAAACAAATTAAGTTCGGCGATTATTCAGATCAATTCACTACAGGATCGTATTCGCTTGTACAGCAGGAAAAATCAGATGGAACAAAACCTGAATATCTTTGGGAATATGCCATAGAAAAAAACGGTCAAAATGTCAAAAAAGGAGAAAAATTCGACTCTTTTGCAGATATAAGCGACAGTGAAAAAGGTGTGATGGTCTCTTCCAGATGGTTCTGGCAGAATCATCCTAAGGGAATAAATATAAATGGGAATGAAATCAGATTTGACATACTTCCGGATACAGGAAAAGAACATAGAATCCTGGGCGGAATATGGAAGACCACAGAAATGCTCTATTATTTTCACGGCAAGAATGCGGATCATGAAGAAAAACTTTCGGAAATCAAGCAGAGGCTTATAGCAAGATGTTCGGATACCCATTATGCAAAAACCGATTTTTTCGTAAAAATACCTCCCGCAGCCATAGATACATCATATACATTTGCAGCAGGAGAGCCTCTCCAGCCGGCCATAGATCATTTCACTAATTCCTGGCTTGCCAAGTACAGAAGCGGCTATATTACTCATGGCAGTTATAATAACACTCTTGTAAGCGTAAGAGAAGGGAGGAAGATAAGCCGGACATCGACATCATATTCGACCTGGTACGGATGGCTCGAATTTGGAGATATCCCGGCCAGAAGAGACGGATATACGTCACAACACTATGACTGGTCGTTTGTCACTCTCTCAGGTTTTTTAAGATTTGGAGATGATCTGATGTTCGACATGGGAGAAGAAATGATCAGTCACAAGGCCGACATCATAGTTCTCCATGACTCTTATGTCAAAAATTCCTCCCTGATTGATTATGAATATCATGGTGGCCAGAGATACGAATCAGACGGTCTTCTCAGCTATGAAGAACATTACAGCAAATCAGTTTCTGCTGCCCCGCGAAGAGCTTCTCATTTCTGGACCAAGGGTCTGATGCTCCAGTATCTGCTTACAGGCGATAAAAGGTACAAAGACTCTTTTTCCCATTGTCTCGAACATGCAAAAAGAGTTTATACGAGAAGACCTAGTAACAACGCTGAGACCAGAAATCAGTCAAGACTTATAGACGCGCTTGTCAATGGATATAAGGTTATCGGGGATGCGGAATATCTTGACATAGCTTATAATATTTTTTCCGAACGTATGACACAGCATGAGGATGGAAACGGCCGGGCGTGGATAAGCATGTTCGATGACAACCATGTATGGCTCAATTATGACACAATAATGATAGAACCCCTGATCAAGCTGTATCATATACTGAACAGTGCAGAACAAACTGACAGGGCAAAAGAGGTTGAAACCTTCTTATTGAAATATGCGC
This sequence comes from Desulfobacterales bacterium HSG16, assembly GCA_030377965.1. Classification (GTDB taxonomy): domain Bacteria; phylum Desulfobacterota; class Desulfobacteria; order Desulfobacterales; family HSG16; genus JAUCGE01. Next base: position 47,836 of record JAUCGE010000015.1, on the reverse strand, counting down.
TGTGGGCAAGAGACACATTATTCGATTCATGGGCAGATAAGTGTGGAAGCTACAGAAACGACAAAAAAGAATATTTCCCCTATTGCCTGAAACTTTCCTGGCATATCGGAGATGACGACTGGACAGGCGATAGCAGTACAGGCCTGGGCCAGTACACTATGCAGTATGCAGACACCTTCACCTTCGTTTATGAACAGACAGGAGACGGGAAATGGCTCGACCTGGCCAGAAACTTGTTCAAAGATTATCATGTTTACGGAAACGGTGGATTATGGAAAGAAGTCAGTAATTCGAGAAAAGTGGCTGGATTTATTTCCGGGGAGCCTAATACTGCATATTTAAAAATCGGAAAAACTCTGACAAAACCCATGTTCTACCTGTACAGAGAATGGCTCGAATCCAATAAGGAAGCACCTGTTCCGGGTTTTACCATACAAAAAAATTTATCTGAAGTAAAATTCTTCGATACCTCTGAAAACGGCCCTACATCCTGGGCATGGGATTTTAACTCGGACGGAGTAATCGATTCTACTGAAAAAAATCCAACTTATATATACGAAATACCAGGCTCTTATACCGTCACCCTTACGGTAGAAAATTCTTCGGGAAAAAACATCCTGACAAAAACCGATTGCGTTACAATAGATTCCGCTGTCTGGGGAAATGCTTCAGTCGGAACAGAACAATCAACAAAAGTTCACAGCAGAGCAATGGGCGGAATGTCTCCGAATGCTGACAATATGGTGGCAACTTCCGTCGCTATCTTCCTTGGAGCTCAGATGGGAGATGTACGTATGGCCCTTTATTCGGGCGGAACCCTCAGCAACCCTTCGGGTGCAAAACTAATATGGGACGCAGGCACGATCAATTCTCAAGGTGTAAAAGGCTGGTATACCATCAAGCATCCGGCCGGCGGGATACTGGTTGATAAAAACACCCCCACATGGATTGCCTGGAAACAGGATTCTGGCGTGGCAACATATCATTCCAGCTCCGTGTCACAAAGCGGAGATTTTCAAAATGACAGAGGAAGAAACGACAACAGCTTCGACATAAACCCTGATGTCAAGTTTCCTTCCACATATGCAGACAGCGGCTCTTTTTCCTCATACTGGTATTCGACATATCTGACCTACACGGTGAACCCACAGCTTACCGCAGGCTTTACGACTGACACAACATCGGGCAAGCCGCCTCTGACTGTTACATTCAGTGATCGATCAACAGGAGAGCCGGATTCGTGGCAATGGGATTTTAATAATGACGGTGTAATCGATTCTACAGAGTCTGATCCTGTATATACATTTACAGAGCAGGGCGTATATACAGTTTCCTTGACCATATCAAAGGGAAACAATACGGACACCACAATTCAAAAAGATTATATCGAAATAAGCGGAGCAGAAGTGTGGGGCAAATCCGATCCAGGATATTTCAATACTCAAAGCAGCCATTCCCGCTCAATGGGAGGCGTGTCGCCGGATAAGGACGATCTTTTTATAGAATCTATTTCAATCTATCTCGGTTCCCAGACCGGGGAAGTGCGACTTGGAGTTTATACGGGAGGAAGCCTTGATAATCCATCCGGGGCAGATCTTTTATGGGATGCCGGAGTTGTCAATGCTACCGGAAAACTGGGATGGTACACCATAGATCATCCGTCAGGCGGAGTTTATCTGCCAGGAAAAACTCCCACATGGCTTGCCTGGAAACGGGACACAGGCGTTGCAGTATATTATTCTAATAACTCGAAAGATGCCGGAGATTTTCAAACGGCTCTGGGCAGGAATCACAATGCATTCGACAAAGACCCTGATGTTGAATTTCCTTCATCTTACACTGGTAACAGCCTTTTTACCAATTACTGGTACTCGATTTATATCTCATATTCAACAAAACCGGGAATTATGGCAAAATTCGATGCGGACACGACAGTCGGCAAGGCCCCGATGACTGTGAGCTTCACCGATGAATCAAACGGAAATCCTTCTTTGTGGGAATGGGATTTCAACAATGATGGCAATATTGATTCAAACGAGCAAAACCCGGTTTACACATTCGATAAACCAGGAGTTTACACTATAACCATGACAGCGGAAAGAGACGATACTTCAGACACGATGACACGCCATAATCTTGTCCGGGTACTCGATCCGTCCGAATTCAAATGGGGGAACACAAGTGCTTGTGACATCAAAACAGATGTCTCACATTCCATGTCAATGGGAGGGATTTCTCCTGATACACGAAACATGATCTTAAAAACCGTATCTGTCTACCTCGGACAGCAGGCAGGAGATGTCCGGCTCGGAGTTTATGCCGGTGGAACAGTCGATGATCCAGCAGGATCGATACTGTTGTGGGATGCAGGGATAATAAATTCAAATGGAAACGAAGGATGGTACACATTACCCCATCCTGACAACGGTATTTCAATACCTGCAAATCTCCCGATATGGATAGCCTGGAAAAAGGATAAGGGAACAGAGGTTTATTTCTCTCAGGACGCTGAAGACGCAGGCGATTTTACAACCAGCCAGGGAGCTAATGCAAATACCTTCGATCAAAATCCCGATGTCGAATTTTCCGCGACATATTACGGGGACAACGTTTTTGAAAATAAATGGTATTCCATATATCTCACCTATGAAATAGAGCCTGATAAAGCCGATTTTGAGACACAGACTCCTGATCCTTCCAATCCTCTCAGGATAAAATTCACTGATAAATCACCAAATGGACCCATAGCATGGGAATGGGATTTTGACAATGACAACATCGTCGATTCACGGGAACAGAACCCGACATTCACTTTTGCCAGTGCAGGTATATATGATATCAGCCTGACAGTTCATTTCAAAGACTCGGACGATCCTGTAACGATCATATTACCGATTACCATGGAAGTTTCCTCATCCTCTACAAAATGGGGAATGACCGAACCGGGCGAAAAGGCGGTCTCTTCGCCCCACAGTCGTGCAATGGGCGGAATACCGCCGAACAAACCTGGGCTTGTACTCGAATCTATTTCTATATATCTGGGAGGACAGACCGGGGATATAAGGCTTGCAGCATATTCAGGCGGAACTCTGGATGATCCGTCAGAAGCGACCCTTATCTGGGATGCAGGAACCATCAATCCCAACGGTATCAAAGGATGGTACACAATAAAACATGAAGACGGAGGTGTTCCCGTTGAGGACGACACTCCTCTCTGGCTGGCCTGGAAAAAAGGCCCCGGCGTTTTTGTATATTATACGAGTAATAAGTCAAAAGCCGGGGATTTTGCATCATCTCCGGGAAGAAACAATAACAATTTTTCCACCAACCCGGAAACGCCATTTCCCGCAGACTATGGAACAAAGGGGAGTGTTACAGATTACCGATTTTCCATTTTCATGTCATATTCCTCTTCGGATATAAAAGCTGATTTCAGTGCAGACAAAACCAGTGGATCAAGTCCCTTAACCGTTAAATTTACCGATACCTCGTCAAACACTCCTTTATCCTGGAAGTGGGATTTTGATAATGACGGAATCACGGACTCTACGTCAAAAAATCCCGAACATACCTTTGAATCTTCAGGAGCCTACACAGTAAGCCTCACTGTAGAAAATGCCGCGGGCAAAGACACTATAGTCAAAAATGATTACATTCGGGTGGATGGCATCACTTCCTGGGGAATTACAACACCGGGAAATTTATACACAGCGGCGAATCACTTCCGGGCAATGAGCGGCACTTCTCCTGATATCGACAATATGATCATAAAGTCAGTGTCCATATACATTGGTACACAAACCGGGGAAGTGAGACTTGCCGTATATAAAGGCGGAGCTCTCGACAACCCGACCGGTGCGACTCTACTCTGGGACGCGGGAATCATAAGCGCAGATGGAATAAAGGGCTGGCACACTATCAACCATCTGGAAGGAGATGAACCTCTGCCCAGAAATACGCCTTTATGGCTTGTATGGAAAAAAAATGCAGGAGCAGTTATTTATTGTACCATGAATTCGTCTTCTACTGGTGACTTCCAGAAAGATAGAGGCAGGTGCGGTTTCGCTATGGATTTTGACCCGTCAAAACCATACCCGGATAATTTATCTGCGTCCTATTCGTTCGATGATTTCTGGTATTCTATCTACATTTCATATGCAACCCTGACAGGCAATTCAGCTCCTGAAACATATTATGTGGGAAAACACGGAAATGGCTCAAATCCTGGATCTTCGGATGAACCTTTCCTGACAATACAGAAATGTGCTGATACCGCTGAAAGCGGCGATACATGTCTGATTTCGGAAGGCATATATCGTGAAACAGTCGTTCCAAAAAACGACGGAATCATCTTCAAGTCCAGTTCTAATGACAGGGTAATTATATCGGGAACTGAAAGCATACCAGCATCAACCTGGGAATCATGGCAGGGCAATATCTGGCGAACTCCCATAGACTGGAGCATCAATATACGGAGGAGTACAGGTATATACCCCCAGATTTCAAACAACCAGGTCTTTGTTGACGGAAAGATGATGGTAGAAGCCAGATGGCCTGATATCAACCCGGCTGATGTGACATCTCAGACATCAATTGACGGAATTCGCGAAGACAGCGCAAAGGCTGACGGAGCTGAAAACACTACGGAATATTCCACAACATTTATTGATGATGAACTGAAAAATGCTGGAAACTTCTGGGAAGGCGGCAAGATTAACTTCGGAACCGGCCACAACTACATATACACGACTGCAAATATCGTCAGTAAGAACGATACGTCCCTCAAACTTGTCTGCTCTCCTGATCCGGGAGCATGGGACAAACGGGCAAGCCTTGCAGGAGAAGGAAAATACCGGATACCCCGTGCAGGCAATTATTACTACCTGTGGGGAAAACTTGAAGCCCTGGATCATGAAGGCGAATGGTTCATCGATTCAGACACATACGCCAATTATGCAGACTCGATTGTTCATGTAGAAGATATTTCCGATAAAGACACTTTTTATCTTTATCTCTGGATGGAGCAAGACGCTGATCCGAAAATTTCAGAAAAGGTTGTCGAGGTCAAAAAACGGATGTGGGCGTTTGACCTAAGAGGAAGATCGGAAATCGAAATAGACGGAATAGATATTTTTGCATGTGGTATCCTGACCAATCATGAAACAGAATACACAACAATCAAGAATATGGATGCAGAATATCTTGCTCATTTCCAAGAAATTCCGCCTTTTTACTATATCAGAGGCACTGTCGGTATCCAGTTTGCAGGATCGCACAATACCATAAAAGATTCTAACCTGGCATATAGCGCCGGACAGATGCTTTATCTTCAGGACTACAAAAGAGAAAACCGGCCCACAACGGATAACAACGTGATCAACAATGTGATCCGAAATTTCGGATATACAGGCTCAGGAATAGCTGTAAACGGCGACAACCCCCTCGGTAAAGATCCTCATCAGGTTTTTCAAAACACTATTTTCAACGGGGGCAGGTATGCTGTGGATCTTGGAGAAAATATGGATGTGATGTATAACGACATTTATAAAACCCATCTTCAAATAACAGATCTTGGAGCCATCTACGCTTTCGGTTCTGATGGCATGGGTTCGGATATAGGGTTCAACCTGGTGCATGACATAAACGCCCAGGTGGACTCCTCTCAGCACAAAATGGGAGGCAAGGGAATCCATCTGGATGACGATTCATACAATTTCAATATCTTCCGAAATATTGTATGGAACACCACCGCACCGGGCATAAATGTAGTTGGTGTCAACGGAACAAATATCGACGGTTTCGGCAGGACAAGTCCGAGCAATCGTGAGGTTATCAACAACACTGTAGCTGGAACTCTGCTGCTGAGGGCAAAAGAGGATGTAAACGGGTACGATCAGCATCTAAACGGCACAAGGTTCATAAACAATACATCCTTCAGGCTCACTCTGGACGAAGCAGGGTCATATAACAGAAGAAATTTTACTATTCCGGCAGACTCTTTTGATATCGACACCCAGAATTTTTCTCTGCCCGAAGGCTCACCCGTCATCGACACAGGCATGGAAGTCCTGCCTTACACAGACAATTCAAATGGGGACGGACCTGACCCAGGTGCAGTCGAATATGGTTCCGAACAGTTTATAGCAGGTGCTGTTCTCCGCGATCAAGATATTGCAAATCTCACAATCGAACCAAGGCTCGAAGCCAATGGCACGATTACCTGCGATATCACAAACCTGCCTGAGGGAAGAAATATTCCAAAGGATTTTCAAATAAAAATCGGGGAGCAGGTGTCAGATTACAAGCTTTTTATAACTATGAACTATAACGACCATAAAGCAACCGCAAGACTCGAAAACATTTCTTCCGGGAGCCAGGCCGGAACCCAGCCAGTTTACATGAGAATCGGAAATGGAGAGTGGGTTCAGAAAGGAAATGTTTTGACAGGGAAATAGCAGATTTCTGGTTTGTTCCCGGACTTTTGTCTGGGAACAAAAACCTGCTGCCCATTTGGTTTTAATAACATACATTATGCCATGTGGTTTTTTTCTTGGAAAGATTCGATCAATGTCTGAACGTGTTGTGCGTTGTTATTCTGCCCGAGTTTGATGAAACCTTGTTTTGAACGTTTGAGGATTTCAAGGCCCTTTTCTGTCTGGCCTGCCTGACACAGTAACTTGCCGAGGTCAATTCCGACAAAGCAGATAAAGTCAAGCCTGCCATTTTTCATAAAAAGAGAATAAGATTCGCTCAGATGTTCAAAGGCTTCCTGGTTTTTTTCATCTCGCATTTCTATCCGTGCAATATCAAAAAGAGCAGCCCCTATTCCATCCAAATCTCCCAACTCTCTATAGACACAAAGGCTTTCATTTTGCAGCTTCAACGCTTCATCTACTTCTCCCTTGAATACTCGGATTCGGGCTATGTCTCCCAGCGTCACTGCTCTCTCTCTGCGGTCTCCTATTTCCTCGAATACTGAAAGCCTCTCTTCATGCAGCTTCAACGCTTCATCTACTTCTCCCTTGTCTACTCGGATTCGGGCTATGCCTCCCAGCGTCACTGCTCTCTCTCTGCGGTCTCCTATTTCCTCGAATACTGAAAGCCTCTCTTCATGCAGCTTCAACGCTTCATCTACTTCTCCCTTGGATTTGAGGATTCCGGCTATGTCTCCCAGCGTCACTGCTCTCGATCTCCGGTCTTCAAGTTCCTCGTACACTCGCAACTCTTCTTCATGCAGCTTCAACGCTTCATCTACTTCTCCCTTGTCTACTCGGATGTGGGCTATGTCTCCCAGCGTCACAGCTTTTGATCTTCGGTTTCCTATTTGCAAACTCTGTTGATAAAGCTTGAGCGCATCTTCTACCTTGCCTTGAATTTGATAAATACGTCCTATGCCAATGTAAATACTTGCCTGTTCTTTTTTGTCTTCAAGCTCTCTAAAAAGTGATAACGCTTTTTTATAGTCATCCAGAGCCTTATCATAGTCACACAAATCGTTATAACATTCCGCAAGATCGTAGAGGCTTTTTGCTCTTTCCTTTTTGTTCAAATCCTCCGACTCCAGAGAAGACTCAAGAAAAGCGATCCTATTTCTTAAAAAGCGAGCATCTCCTTTATATTCAAGGTGATCTCTGTCTTCCAGTTCTTTCCTTTCGACAGGTTCTGGAAGCAGCCTGAACGTGACCTGCACGAAATCGAAAAAATCCTTTGCATGATTAATAAGCAGATCAACAAAATAGACCGGCAGAAAAAATACCAGAAGCCGATCAAATCCTGCATAAACATCCCGGCTGAGATTCAAATCCCGGATAATAGTAAGTTCATCATAATGTCCTGCCCTTGCCATTTTATGGAAGTTTTGAATCAGAAAAATTCGGGTATCCTTATTTTTAGTGGTGCTGTCTCTGGTAAAACTGACAGGGGGCATTTGAGACGGCAGGTCATTATAGTCTATTACTACACATTTTGCCCCTGGTAAGCGAGCAATAATATCATCAATTGCCTGCTGTTCCAAAACGTATTCGTTCACCTCGACTATAACAAAACCTGCATCCTGATCTTCGAGATAAAGAAGAAGCCTGTTCAGAGTTTCAGCATTCTTTGATTGTATTTCCAATTTCGCCCTTTTTCTTTAGAATGTCCTCGACAGCCGGATGGATACCGCACCATCGCTCTCCGTTATATTCGATTACAGCCATACATTTCAGCAATTCGTTCAGTTTCGAGTCCGGCACCGGTTTTTTGTCGATGCTTTCATAAAGCGCCTTGAGCGGTATCATATGTTCGGCCCAAATAATTCTTTCAAAATAGTTACGCAGCCTTTTGTAAGCCATTTCTGCAGAAGATTGATCCATCTTTTCCGCACTCCTGTCTCTTGTCCTTGCATCAAGAACTGCATTTTGAAGCATCTCGAATACATGACGAAGCGATCCTCCAGATTTTTCGATCACATATTCCAGCGCTTCAGGTTCAAAAAGCGAAAGCTCTGCTCTTTTTTCGACTATGTCTCGTATGATATTCACCCCTTTTTTGTAAGACTTATCATTTATATCTTTCACCTTGATCATGGAAAGAAGTTCATAATGATCGAACACCGATCCGATCTCGTCGAAGTCTCCTGAATAGTGAAGAAAAATCGGAAATGTGTAAACAATGTGAAGATTGAAGCTTGTCAGGATGTTTTTGTGGTCGAGAAACAATTTCTTGGCAACAGGTATTTCGAGTTTGTCAAGATCCTCGATTACAAGAATCAGGGTCTTTCCTTTTTTCTTGTATTTCCTGCTGATATCGGCAATTAGATCGTTCCCCCCTGCAAGCAACTGGCTCAACCTGGGTTTGATATGTCTTCTCACTGCGACCTTTGACTCGGAGCCGGTGCTGAGAACGCCGCTGATATAAAAACCTATGACATTGAAAAGACCGCCCTTGATCTTGCCTCCGGTTTCGATCTTTGCCTTTTCGATCTTCAACTCATCGATCAGTTTCTTATCGTGCCAATAATGATCCAGGTTATCGAGTACGTATTCGTTGACAGGGATTTTATCTTTTTCAGCCTCTTCAAAAAGTTTTCTCAGGATTACGAAAATAAGATCCGTGTATTCAAGATCCACGATGTCTATCTCGTCTTTGACAGAAAAATTGACCACCTTAAACTCATCTTCGATATACTTGCCGAAACGATACAATTCCGTGGATTTTCCCGATCCGCGATGGCCCATGAAAAGAACTTTTTGAGGATCGTCAATATTGATCTGGAAAATATCACTTAAACGCAGGGCGGAATTGACTCCCCTTGCCTCATCGGTTTCCACGAAGAAATTATCGAAATCCTTACCTTTCAGAGGCTGCGCCTTTGTAACTCTCAACACATTGCGAAGCTCGGTTGCTTTTTCCATCAAATGCCTTCCTTTCTTATTAAATGCGGACTGTCGATTGTAGATCCGACTCAAACCCGCAAAACAGACTGTCTTTATGATGTCCTATATCATTTGCAATTTGTTTTTGCAATGAACATATGAGATTGCTCCTTTGTAAAAAAAAGCAGCTTTAATAATATGTCGTAATTTCCGGCAAAAGTGGAAAGCTTACTTTTTTACCTATCCTTCTTTGTCCATAAATGACCGCAAGCTCATTCCTGGGTGAATTGTATTTATCAATCAATAATTTCAATTTATTATCTCTTCCGACAAACATGGTTCCCTTGTCTCAAATCGCATAATCCGCCATTGAAGTCATGAACACAAACATGGCGGATTATGTCAATAAAATTATAAAATCCGCCAACAAAATCGTCTGAACCGAGAGGATGATAAAACAAAAAATCTTGAAAAATATCCTCTTTTATGACATTTAGGGACGTGGATGAAATTAATTCCATAAGATTGCGCCGAATTTGGATTTGTTTTCAAGGCACATTGATGGGTGAATACTTATTGTCTGTACCCATCAATGTAACGCAGGAAACGGATTCAAAGGCAAGCAAGGTTGTGGAAGTTATTTCATCCACGGCCCTTAACATCTTTGTGTCATTGAAAGATAAAAGAAAGAAAAAATCAAACGAGGTACAACATGGAAACGCTCATTGGCAGTAACTCGAATCTTGAGTTTGAAATCGAAGAAATAAGTGCCGACTTCATTCATCCTTCAGGCCAGCCTGTCGAGCAGAAGATTCAGATTCGCACGAATCCGATTACCGGCCGAACCTGCCGGATTGCCTTTGCAAGGGAAGATGAAAAAGAACCGGGAACAGAGCATCTGCCTTCCCCTCCTCCTGATGCTGATAAAACTGATAATTGCCCATTCTGCCTGCCCCAGGTCTTATCTTTGACTCCTGAACTACCGCAAAAATTTTTTCCATCTGGGCATCAAGCCGAAAATCAAGTTGAAAATCAGGCAGGCCGCATGGTTTACAAAGAATCCATCCTGTTTCCAAACCTTTTTCCCTATGGAAGCTATTCAGCGGTAAGCATCTTTGACAACCGCCATTTTGTGGAAATCGGTACAGCCACATCTCTGTCATACACAAATTGCCTGATCAACTGCTGCAATTACTTGAAAAAGATTATATCTATCGATAAAAAAGCTGTTTACATGGCCATCACTCAGAATCACCTGCCGTCTGCTGGAGGCTCTCTTCTGCACCCTCATCTTCAGATCAATGCGGACAAGGCTGCATCAAACCATCATCGGTTTTTACGGGACAGGGCCAATGATTATTATACCAGAAAAGGCACATATCTTTTTGCCGATTACCTGAACAATGAGATAGAGGACAAAACAAGATATATCGGCGCTACAGGAAGATGGGAATGGATGGCGGCTTTTGCGCCCGAAGGTTTTTTCGAAATCTGGGGAATTCTGCCCGGAAAAACATCCGTATTTCAAATACAGGACGAAGATTGCAGGAATCTGGCACAGGGCATTGTAAACACACAAAAATATTATCGAAGCATTTGCAGAAACGGTTACAACCTCGGAATTCTCTTTGTGGAAGATGACAAAAGCCATCTTGAAATCAAGGTTTCCATAATGGCAAGATCAAACTATGCTGCCTGGGTGAGAAACGATCACACAGGTTTCGAAGTCATGCTTGGTGACATGGCCACTTTTGTCCGGCCTGAAAAAACAGCGGAAGAAGCCCGCAAATTCTGGAAATCCGAACATGTTACAACATGAACAACCCAAAATCAGGAAAATTTTTTCATGACAACTTTATTTTCCGCATTTGATCTCTTCCCGTCTTCCAAAGGAGCCAGCACTCATATAGCCCATACAGTAAAGGCCATGGAAAAAAAATTCGGGAAAACCATTTTAATTTCCCTTGGTTACGGGGATATGCCCGGATATCAGAAAGAAGGCGATATCATAATCAGGAGATTTTTAGATACTCACCCGAATCTTTTGGAACGGGCCGACTATTTCGGGGATTTTGTATACAGGCTCATGACAAATTCCGATGATTTGCAAATCATTCATTTCAGAGATATCTGGAGCGGAATCCCCATACTTGCACACCCTGGAAGCAAAAATTCTCTTATCGTGTACGAGGTCAACGGGTTTCCTTCCATAGAACTTGTATGCCACTATCCGAGGTTGATGAAAAATCCTGGTTTGATTAACCGGATAAAGGAGATGGAAGATTTTTGCCTGAAGTCCGCTCATGGAATCATCACCGTAAGCCAGGTCAACAAACGCTGTCTTATGGCAAGAGGAGTCGATCCTGAAAAAATTGTCGTGATTCCAAATACCGTTTATCCACAAACATCTGAAATATCACCCTATAATAATGATAAAAAAGAAGATTTTATTCTGTACGCAGGAACCCTGGCACCCTGGCAGGGGCTGCCTGTACTCTTGAAGGCATTTTCCATGATAGCGGACAAAGGCAATCTTTGCCTGTACCTGGCATGTTCTACACGAAAGCATCTGAGACCTGTCCGTAAGATGATAAGAAAGCTCGGACTTGAGCAGAATATGGAACTGGATATCGGCCTTTCTCGAAAAGAAGTTTATAAATTATACAGAAAATCTCTTTTCAGCGTGGCTCCTCTTACACGATGTGCAAGAAACGAAATACAGGGATGCTCGCCATTGAAAATCATAGAATCCATGAGTGCTGGAACTCCGGTCATAGCATCCGGGCTTCCCGTGTGTTCCGAGATCATAGAGCATGAAAAAGACGGAATACTCGTGACTCCTGACTCTGCCCGATCCCTGGCTCTTGCTATGGAAAGACTTGTAAACGATAAAAATCTTGTCAAAAAACTCGGAAGGCAGGCAGCAGAAAAGATAAAACGGTCTTACAGTCACAAAACTTGGGAAACAAGACTTTATGAGGCTTATGACATATTTGGGGACAGGCTGACCTGATTACAGGCAGAAATATGCTGTTTTGAGAATATCTTTGCGGCCTTTTTGAAATAATTATTTTTATCTTAAAAATAAGCAAAAAAGGAGATGGTTGTGGGAAATAACGCCAGATCATTGCTGAAAAACAGGGGAATTACCGGAAGCTGGGAAGCAGCAGATTGTATAAATGCCCTTTCCGAACTGGAAAAAATTGACAGTGATGCCGAAAAGAATGAAAAAAAGGCTTTTACACGGGCAGCATTGTGCTTATTCGGTATTATTGCCTCGCTTATAACAGGGGCAATGACAACAACACCTTATTTCTTTTATCTTGCCCCGGTTTTTGGCATAGCCCTGGTTATCTTTGTACTCGTAGGAATACGGTACAGCTTCCGCGATCTGGACGACGGGTTTCGGGTCTATCTTTTCCCGTTGTTGAGAGCTTTGTCCGATGACATCAAGAAAAATAAGAAAATTTCCATTGAAATGGATTTCTTTCCTACGGATAAGAAAATATTCAAAAAATCCAAAAGTGATAAATATCAAAAAGGTGTTTACCATAAATGTTATGACACGTTGTACGAAAGAGATTATCTGAAAATGACGCTTCCTTTACATGATGGAAACCGTCTTGTCGTGTCCGTGCGTGACTCTCTTATCGAAGCACAGATGACAAAAAAGAATCCAAGGGGAAAGATCAAGACAAAACGGAAATATAAGAAGCAGGTAATGACCTATACTATCCGCTTGAAGGTAAGTGCAAAAAAATACCGGTGTAAAAAAGAACTGATTGAAACGAATTTGAAAGATAACATAAAAAAGGTGGATATCAAGCAGACCATGAAAGGGCCGGTTCTTGTAATTGTCGGCGTTGTTAAATCGAAAAGAGAGAAGAAATTTCCCGATACAATCACAACGCTCAAGTTAATTGGAAGGCTTTATTCATGTATCGAACCGGTTACAAATAACTGATACTGGACAGTTATCTAAAAACAAGGAGAAAATAAGATGGCAAACTGCAAATATAAAAAAGGTTTTCTTAATCTTAGAGACTGCAAACAGCCTGCTTCTGGTTTTTGCTCATCATGCAACCGCCCGATATGTGAAGAACATGGGCAAAACCTTGAAGATGATAGTCTGGTATGTCTTGAATGTTATGCTGATCAAGTTTCCGAAGACAGTGATGATACCGATGCCAGGATAAGCGATCTTCGGGCCAGAAGGCAAGTTTTCAGAGATACCGGGTATAGTGGTTATTACTTCGGGCATAGTCGCCGATACGGAGAAGAAGATTATCAAAATTTCGAAACCGGGTCGGATATGGATGATCAAGAATACGATGATGACGATGACTATGGTGATGAAATTGCACCGGATGATTTTCAGGACAGCTAGGGAATTTTTAAAAAAATGAACATAATATGGATCACCACGAAACATCCCCCTAAATCAGGAGGGCTGGCCCAGTCGTCAGGCAGGCTGGTCAACAGTCTCCGCGACCGGGGGCATTCGGTCACGGTTCTTAATCTTTCAAAAACCGCCAGGCCGATAAATCCTCTTGAATACGGACTTGTGATCGTGCCTGACAAAAAAGCGCAGGCAGAACCGGAACGTCTTTTCTGGCTCTATAAAGCTTTTCTGGCAGGAGCAGATGTGATCATCGGTTTTGGCGGAAATCAGGCAGGATATTATGCGTCTCTCTGGGCAAAATGGCTCGACAGGATAAGCATGGTTATGTTTCGAGGGAATGATTTTGATAAACTGGTACATGACATAAAACAATCCTGGCTTACACATTTTATCCTGAAACATGCGGATATAATGGCTGCAGTTTCCACCGAGATGGTTTCCCGGATATCGACTATGACTGAAAGACCCGTAATCTACTCCCCGAACAGTATAGATGCCAGGGAATGGGGATTTTTAAAGAGCGATATGGAATTTAAAGAGAAATGGCATTTAAAAAATTGCCCTGAAGGTAAATCCAAAGGTAAATCTGAAGGTAAATCTGAAGGTAAATCTGAAGGTAAATCTGAAGGTAAATCTGAAGGTAAATCTGAAGGTAAATCTGAAGGTAAATCTGAAGGTAAATCTGAAGGTAAATCTGAAGGTAAATCCGTTATCGGAATGTTCGGCCATCTCAAGTCGAAAAAAGGACTGGATACAGCCTTTGAGCTTTTTGATGACAGATCATCTTTCAGGTTTTGCAGTCGGGCATATCTTCTGACAGTCGGCGCTGTTCCTGAAAAATATTCAAAAGACGGGAGTGCATACAAAAATTCTGACTTCTGGATACATATTCCTTTTCAGAAAAGAGAGTTACTGCCGCAATATTACGGAGTGTGCGATATCGTTTTCATTCCCTCTCTTTATGACGGAATGCCCAACGTTCTTCTGGAATCCATGCTTTTAGGCCGAGTAGTGGTCGGAAGCATGGCCGGAGCATTACCTGATGTAATAGAACATGGAAAAAATGGATTCCTGTTTAATACCGGTGACACAGAAAATGCCGCTGAAATACTCGATTTTGTCCTGAAATTAGACTCAAAGCAGATGGAAAAAATCGGGAAAGCGGCAAAAGAGACGATTGAAAAAAGGTTTACGCCGGAAAACGAAGTTAAAATCATAGAAAGCGCTATCTATCAACGATAGATTATTTGTCTGGAAATCCATAAGGGATTTCCAAATTAATAAAATACCTGATGGTAGGGCGGGGTTCCGTCCCCGCCATCTTTCTATGAAAAGGAGGCTTAAAAAACCAGGTGGACTTACTCGAAGCAGTAAACAGTAATCACGGGCTGAAGGAAAAACTTGCAGATATCGAAAAAAATCCCTTTCCGGAAACGCCTGTTTTGTTCGCAAAGATCAAACTTCTGTGGAATTGCAATCTATCGTGCAAATTCTGTGAGCGTCCCCCGGTGAAAAAAATTATGCCTGCCGAAGTTGTAAAACAAACTCTTGTCGATCTTCTAAGCCAGGGGTTGATAAAAGTACATTTTTCAGGAGGCGAGATTTTTTTACACCCTGAAATATCGAAGATATTGAAAGAAGCTGTCGATCTCGGACTACAGGTGAATCTGACCACAAACGGAACTCTTCTGACAAAAGAGATGGCAAAATTTCTTACGAAAACAAAAATTCATTCCGTTTCAATCTCTCTGGATTCTTCGATCCCCCGCCTTCATGACAAAATCAGAGGGAAAAAAGGAGCTTACAAGGCAACTATAAAAGGAATAGAATATCTTCTGAAATATCGAAAAAAACATCCTAAAATCAGAATTAACACCGTTCTTTTTCGAGAAAATGCCGAAAATATGGAAGGAATACACAGCCTGCTTTCGAGTATGGATGAAAAAATCATCTGGAAGATTATCCCCGTGGATTCTGCGGATAAGAATCTTCATCTTGACAGGTCGCAGGCTCAAAAAATCGGTCTTAAAGCATGTGAATGGAGTCTTTTACAGGAATTGCCGACAAATTTAAAGAAAAGTTCGTATAAAGCCCTTTCAAAGGGATTACATGCAAGGGGTTACTACAAAACTCATCCCTGCTACATGCCGTGGCTCCATACTTTTATTGATCCCCTCGGATTCGTTTATCCATGCTGCATGGTCAGAGGGCATATTCCATCACTGGGCAATGTTTTCAATCAATCTGTCCGGGATATCATGAAAGGAAGGCAGATGAAAAAAATCCGCATGGCAATGGCAACGGGCCATCCTTTAGAAATTTGCCACAAATGCGATGATTTTATCGAGGAAAACAGAAGCTTGTATAAATTCAGTTAAAACTTTTAAAACATGTAGATTAAGTATCTGACCATATATTTTTTAACTTTTTCGATAAGCCAGCTTCTTGACAATAATCCATTCCCTCTTAAGAGAATGTCAATAATTTATTGGGTAGGTACTATCATGACAGATAAAACTGTCCTGTATTACGCAATGGGTGGAGGACTCGGGCATATTACAAGAACCTTCGCCATTCTGGAAGAAGTAGACAACACTGCCAATATAAATTTCAGGATTCTTGCATCCAGCAGGCTGACACATCTTGTAAAAGGCCATGAACCTTACCCTATGGATGAAGTACCTTACGAGTTTTTAAAATCAAGGAAAAAATATCTGAAATATATAAAAGAATATTTGAAAAAATATGATATAAAGGCTATCGTTATAGATACTTTCCCCTGGGGAATAGTCGGAGAATGGAAAAATCTTGCCCTCAACATTCCCCGTCTGCTCATTGCCAGATCTTTGAAATGGGATGAATATAAAAAAAGAATGGGTTTTAAATACGGGCAGTTTCCACAACAATGCCTTACAATTGAGCGTCAGGAAGCAACTTATGAAAAAATAATATCCTCTGAAAGCAAAATGACCAGGATTTATGCCCCGATTGTCTATACTGAAAGCAGGGTGGCTCAAAACAGAAAGCTTTTACGTCCTGATCCTCAACAAAACAACTCGCATAGCCAGAATCCACCTTCTTCATCAGATCGAAGAAAATGGCTCGTTGTTCATACGGGAGATCGTCTCGAACAAAAAAAGCTGTTAAAATTTGCTAAAAATAAAATGAAAGAACTTGGCTGCACAAATTCATCTCTGCACTCTGTATTCCCCATACAGCGCATTTTTCCTGCCTCTGATCTGATAAAAGATTATTCATATATAGTATCAGGAGCAGGATACAACATGGCGGCAATGGCTTGTGTAGCAGGTAGTGAACAAAAATATTTTCTACTGCCGTTTTTCCGTCGGTTCGATGATCAGTTTACAAGAGCGAGATTGATTCAAGCAGGGGGTTGGCAATACAATAAAAGAGAAGGCGCGAAAAAAGCAGGTAAATGGCTTATTGAATCTCTTTGAAAAATGTGTTTAACTTTACATCAATAAGTGCCAGTGCAAAAATTTTATCACAGTCAGGGCGGGCATATTTTTTATGAATACAATGAACACATCAGTAATACTGCCAACATCAGCAACCTCATCCGACAATGCGATCATAAAATTGTTCCGGTATTATTTCCCTGAATCACTGCCATCCGAAGTCACGGTGGCTACCAGTAAATACCTGCCTGGTCTGTTGGAAAAAAAAGCTCGATTGTTTCCGGAAAAAGGAGTGGCTCTTTTTGAGAAAATCCTTTATTCGGAGGCGATTGAAAATCATCACGCTCTTTCTTTAATGGCCGGTCTCACAGATTACCTGGCAAATATAATCGATAGTCATGCATATACCGAAACCGGCCTTTCGAATGATTTACCAAGTGCTTTACCGGATGACTTGATCAGTATCCCGGTTACCGCTTTTGACCCCGCATCTGTCCGTCTTTGCTCATCAATTTTAAAACAACTCGATATTCATGCAGATTTATGGGAAAATAGCGATTGTGTGGCTCGATTTTTAAATTCCTGCTGCCACTTGATGATAGAAAAGCATGACATGGAAATCTTAATATTTGCCCTTATCCGCTTGTCTGAGGAAAAAGAAAACGGTCAGGAATCTGGGGAAAATGCCGAAAATTCGGATGTTGCGGTAAGTGGTCTTATGGTCATGGCATCAAGAATAGCGTCAGCAAAAAGATCGGAATCAATGCAGCCAATCATAAAATTCGACCCTTTTTTAAAATCCATGCTTTTTTCCCTTTTGTTTCGATATGCAGGCCACGGCGATCCTGCAGCAAGAATTGCCATATTGAGATATCTGCCCTCATTAGGAACGCACATACCGCAAAAATCCTGGGAATTATTCCAGATAGTACGCAAGAAGCCTTTTGACGATTTGTGGAGTTATGCAACGCCTTTTCTTATAAATCAGTGTAACGACCGTTTTGATGATGTGAAAGAAATATTGTGGGAGATGAAGCAGGAAAGAGCATATGATGCACTTTTTGCATGGGGCAATTTATCCGCATTTGCGCTTATATCCGGTATGATAACGGAAAAAAGGCTTGCAGAAGATCTTGATAAACTCAAAAATCGAGATGCTTTTGCCGGGGTTCTGGATTCGTTCAGATTATATTTGCCTTCATTTTTGCCATCAAACAGACAGCTTCAAGCAATCGGTAATAAACCCCAAAATTTTTTTCCATCTGCCAGAACATTTGTCCGCATCTTCTATCATTCTCCGTATCAATTTGATATAACATGGTTTTACAAATGGCTTGAGCAAGTCTGCCGCAAAAAACCTTTTATGGCGTATCAGATATGTGAAGATATCATGTCCATGATCGAAGTATCTGCCAGCATTTTCTTTATACTCGAAGATGTGAAAAATGTTATTGCCATCTTGTCTGAAGCCGCGGCCCGCAATTCGCCTTCTCTTGCCTCTGCCGTGTCGAAGATGGAATCAAAAATCGAATCAAAAATCAATGGCTCATAAAATCTATTTTAACCCCCGATAATCCCTTACTTGAAATATCGAATCAATTGATATATAAAATATTGCAAAATGATTTTTTTTAATCCTTACAAAACCGAGCCTTACAATTTTGCAAATGAGAATTTCATTCAAGTGGCTGAAAAAAATACTTAAAAACAGCATTGACCATCGTTTTGAGAGTTTTATTTTTTCTTGAAGCGAGTAAGGAGATTGTAAAAATGAAAATTTTAATTGCCGACGATGATGCAATGACCCGTGTGGCATTGCGTAAAAATCTGAAAAAATGGGGATACGAAGTTGTTGAAGCCAGGGATGGTGCGGAAGCATGGAAAGTTTTTGCAGAAGATGATCCCCCGCGCCTTGCTATCCTTGACTGGATGATGCCGGAGGTAGAAGGTATCGAGATCTGCGGTCGTCTGGGCGGGAATAAAGATTTTCCCTTTGTTTATACAATTTTGCTGACCAGCAAAACAGACAAGGATGATATCGTCAAAGCTCTTGACAGCGGTGCTTATGATTTTTTATCAAAACCAGTTCATGCAGGAGAATTGCGAAGCCGTATTGCTGTAGGAGCTCGCCTTGTGGAGGCTGAAGACAGACTCCTTGAAAACGCCAGAGAAATCCAGAAAGCCAGGGAGTCTGCTGAATCGGCAAATATCAAGATAATGGACAGCATCAGATATGCCAACATGATTCAACGCTCCCTTCTGCCAAACCTGGATGAATTGAAAAAATCTTTTCCCAACAGTTTTTTTATATGGATGCCCAAGGACATTGTGGGCGGAGATATTATATATACTGATTCATTCGAAAATGGATTTGTTTTCGCGGTGATCGACTGTACCGGTCACGGAGTTCCGGGCGCGTTCATGACTATGATAGCCTCCTCTGCCATGAGAAGAATCACAAGAGATGAAAGATGTCATCAACCCAACGAAATTCTAAAACGGCTCAATTTTATAGTCAAGACATCCTTGCAGCAGGATACAGAATACGCCCTTTCCGATGATGGTATGGATGCTGCAATATGTTTTGTCAACTCTGAAAAAAGTTCATTGACCTTTGCCGGGTCAAGACTGCCTCTGTACTGCACACATAACGGGGATATAACTCTCATCAAAGGTGACAGGCACAGCATCGGTTATAAACGATCCGATTTGAATTTTAATTTCACAAATCATTCCGTTCGTATCGAAAAAGGCATGTCTTTTTATGTGGCGACCGACGGATTCCCGGACCAGCTCGGAGGGAAAAAGAATATTTCGTTCGGAAAACGGCGTTTACAAAAGCTGCTGATAGAAAATACAAAATTACCCTTTGATAAGCAGCCTGATATACTCATTGAGGCATTTAATGCTTATAAAAAGGACAATGAAAGACAGGATGATTTGACGGTAATAGGATTCGGTTTTTGAACTCAAATCATTTAAAATAAAAACAAAAAAAGCTCTGAAAAAAACAGATAAATGCCTTGAGTTGAATTCGTAGCTTAGAGGAACTTAAAAACGTCATACTTTCCGGAAATCAAGGAGAAAAGAAATGAATTCTATTGCAAGAGAGCTTGTTCTATCCGAACAGTTTAAAAAAATGATGGAATTCGTGATTGAAAACAGTGGAGTACAAAAGGCTCTCTTTCTTATCGAAAAACAAGGGAATTTTTTTATTGAAGCTGAAGCGGATGTAAATGGGTTACGTCTTGTTAAAGCCACTTTTTCTCTTGACCACCCTGACATAGAGAGCAGGATACCAGTCAGCGTTATAGATTATGTCGTAAGAACGCATAAACATATCGTTCTGGATGACATCAGCCAAAAGTGGCGATTCCAGAATGATCCATGCGTAAAAGCGAAAGATTTAAAATCAGTTCTTTGCGCTCCTGTCATCATCCATAAAAAACGCAATGGGATTTTATATTTTGAAAACAATCTGACAACCGGCGCATTCACATCTGAGCGGGTGAAAACGATATTATTCCTCGCATCCCAGGCCATCATTTACATGGAAAATACCGCAACACACAAAAATATTGCAAAGTCAGAAGAAAAATACCGCTCATTTTATAAAAATGCAATTAAAGGCATCCTCCAGACAACACCAGACGGAAAAATCATCAAAGTAAATCCGATATTTGCAGGAATGCTTGGATATAATTCACCTAAAGAAGTGATTTCAATTATTAGCAATCTATCGGAACAAACTTATGTCAACCGGAAAGATCATGAAAAATTCATGGCGATTATGGCAAAGAAAGGCAAAGTTATAGGGTTTGAGACGCAATTTTACCGCAAAGATAAAACTCGGATATGGGTGTCCATAATATCAAGATCTGTAAAAGGTAAAAATGGCAGACTGCTTCACTATGAGAGTATGGTGACAGATATTACTGCCAGGATCGAAAAAGAAAAAGCTGAAAGAGGACGAGAAGCAGCCGAAGCGGCAAACCAGGCAAAAAGTGAATTTCTTGCAAATATGAGTCATGAAATCCGAACGCCTATGAACGGGATAATCGGAATGACTGAAATGCTTTTGACCACTGAACTGACATCGCAGCAAAAAGATTATACAGAAGCTGTAGCCGGTTCAGCCAATGCGCTTTTGGATGTTCTAAATGACATCCTTGATTTTTCCAAAATTCAGGCTGGAAAAATTGTGCTGGAAAATGTATGGTTCGATCTTCAAAAATTAGTGGAACAGATCGGGCAACTTCTATTCAGCCAGGGGAAGAAAAAAAATATTGAAATACTTGTCCTTTATTCGCCTGGAACACCAACACGATTTTTGGGAGATCCGACTCGGATAAGGCAGATATTGATGAATCTGGCGGGCAATGCAGTAAAATTCACAACAAAAGGACATGTCCTTATTGATGTGGTATGCGAGGGTATAAACAAAGATCAAGGTTATCTTTTGATCAAAGTATCAGATACTGGTGTGGGGATTTCAAAAGAGCATCAAAAGGTAATTTTTGACAAATTTTCTCAGGCTGATGAATCGACTACAAGGAAATTCGGTGGAACGGGGCTTGGGCTTTCAATCAGCAAGCAACTCGTTGAAATGATGAACGGCTCTATAGGAGTTGAAAGCAGTCCTCAAAAGGGTTCGACATTCTATTTCCGCATAAACCTTCCCTGCGAAAAGGAAGACTGCTCCACAAAAAAGGCGGTTACAGACCTTGAAAAAGTACCAGTTCTCGTAGTGGACGACAGCTATGCAACCCGTCAGATCATATTCGAATATCTCAATTCGTGGAAAATTCCGTGTCAGGGAGCCAGCTCTTCTGCCGAAGCTTTGGAATTACTGCACAGTGCCAGTCGAAAAGGAACTCCCTATCAAATAGCAATCCTGGACTATTATATGCCGGATATGGATGGAGATGAACTGGCTATGGCCATAAAAACAGATAAAACGATCAGTGAGACAGTGCTTATCCTGCTCTCATCTGCTATGATGGCGGAAAATATTGATCCATCGGTAAGAATTCATTTTGCAGCCTGCCTTACCAAACCCGTACGTACATCCATGTTTTTACAGACACTTACCGAAACATGGGAAAAGTATAAAATGGGTTCCTTGTGGCATCCGGTTGATTCTCTGCCTGAGCCTGAAGAAGACAATAAGATTGTATCCATATCAGCAAATGTTTTGCTGGTAGAAGATAACCATATGAACCAGCGTGTCGCAACTGAAATTCTTAACAGATACGGATGCAGTGTAGATATTGCTGAAAACGGAAAAAAAGCGGTAGATATAATTTGTGAAAAAAAATATGACATAATATTCATGGACGCTCATATGCCTGTTATGGACGGATTTGAAGCCACAAGACGAATCAGAGAATTTGAAAAGCAGAAGTTAAACTTGCAGAACGAAGAAAACAATATCCAGGTTTCTGAAGTCATGCTTAGAACCCCGATCATTGCCATGACAGCTCTGGCGATGGAAGGAGATCGGGCAAAGTGTATTAAGGCAGGGATGGATGAATATGTCTCCAAACCAATCAAATCGAAATCGATTTTTGATATTCTACTCCAATTTTGCTCTGGAAGAAATAATACCGGAGAAAATAACAAAACAACCCAGAAAGAAATGCCGAACAACGATGATAAAAAGCTTTCCGTACTCAATACGACTCAATTGATTGATATCAGTGATAAAGACGATGAAATGATTTTAGAACTTATCCAGGAATTTATAAAGGATGCGCCTGTTTATCTTGATGCCTTGAATAAAGCTATTTGTTCTGGAGATCAAGATGAAATATACAAAAAAGCCCACAGACTGAAGGGGCTTGCAGCAAATGCGGGTGGAGAAAAATTGAGTGAGATGATGCTTGCAATCGAAAACAGCGCTCGCCTGGGAAATTTTGATTCTGATAATTTTGATCCCTGCCCGATGAAAAACGGGCTGAAACTTTTGAAAGAGGAACTTGAAAACTCCGATTGGAAGTCGTTATGTTTAAAATGAAGACTATAAGGGCCGTGGATGAAATAAATTCCACAACCTTGCTTGCCTGTAACCTGTTTTCTGCGTTGCATTGATGGGTACAGACAATAAGTATTCACCCATCAATGCGCCTGGAAAACAGATCCAGATTCGGCGCAATCTTATGGAATTAATTTCATCCACGACCCTAACCAGAAGACTCGGCTCTGTCTGGAGAACGATTTGCTCGTATATTTGATAAAAATATCCTTATGATCAATGATGATCTGACTGTGAAAAAGGAGATGTGAGAATGAATAATAAACATGCGACTTCTTCAAAGAATCAAAGTATCACGAAAAATTTGCTGCTTTGTATGCTGCTCATAATCTTTTTATCGATATCTGTATTCGGATATTTCTGGATTTCCGAGGAATACAGGCATTTTTACTACGAATCCGCATTCTTTAGAAAAAAGTATGTCGAATCTGAAAAAATGTCCATCAAAAACGAGGTGGAAAAGGCAATTAATTTTATTGAATACAAGAAATCTCTATCAGAAAAGCGACTGAAACAAGACATAAAAAACAGGGTGTATGAGGCTTGTGATATTGCCACAAATTTATTCGATCAATATCAAGATATATTATCCGAAGCCGAGATTAAAAAACTGATAACTAATGCCTTAAGACCTGTTCGTTTCAATGATCGAAGAGGATATTATTTTGTCACGGATTTCAACGGTATTGAACATTTGTTTGCAGATCGACCGGAACTGGAAGGAAAAAATCTGATCGATATGCGGGATACAGAAGGAAAATCAGTAATCCGGGATATGATCGAAATTGCCAGGGAACGGAAAGAAGGCTTTTATCATTACACCTGGACAAAACCAGATACAATGGGAAAGGGTTTTCCTAAAATTGCCTTTGTCAAACATTTTAAACCTTTTGACTGGTTTATCGGAACAGGTGAATACGTTGACGATGTGGAGCAGGATATAAAAAATGAAATATTAGAGATGATAAAAACACTCAGATTCGGCAATGATGGATTTATCTTTGTTGGTTCGTGGGAAGGATCGAACCTGACAGATTCAGCCAAAGGGCAGAATCTGTATGATATGGTCGATAACAATGGCGTAAAAATTCTCAAAAAGCTGACTTCTGCTGCCAGATCAGGAGGCGGATTCGTCGATTTCTCGGTACAGGATGATGGAAAAAAAAGGGTTTCTGGAATGAGTTATGCCGATGGAATCAAAGATTGGCAATGGTGTGTCGCTGCCGGTGTCAGTCTTGGTGAAATTGAACTTATGATTCATGAAAAAATGGAGGAGTTGAAAGAACACATAAAAAGTGACATTATACAAATTTGTATCATTCTATCCTTATTATTGTTAATTACCTCATTGATCATTGGTTATATAACGGGAAAGATCGGTAAAAGTATTGAAAGCTTTTCCTTATTTTTTGAAAAAGCTGCGACAAATTCGGTAAAAGTCGATCTGGAGCATTTGCATTTCTCCGAGTTTGAAAACCTGGCTTTTTCAGCAAATCGGATGATAGATGAACGAATACGGGCTGAAAAGGAACACATCGCATATCTCAACTTTCTGGAAAGTATAGAACAAATCGACGTGGTGATTCAACAATCGAGTGACCATGAACAGATGATGCGCTATGCTCTTTCAGCAGTGCTGTCGATCTTCAGTTGTGATAGAGCATGGCTGCTTTATCCATGTGATCCCGACGCTCTTTTCTGGAAAGTTCCTATGGAATGTACTTTGCCCGAATATCCGGGAGTTCTTGCTATGAACTCAGATATCCCAATGTCGTCTGAAGTTATGGGTATACTTCGATCTGCTCTTAATTCCGACAAACCAGTAAAATATGATCGAAAATCTGATCATTCAATGCCTCCGAAAGCTTTTGAACAATTCAAAGTTTTTTCCCAAATGATACTCGCTATTTATCCCAGAACAGGCAAACCCTGGTTATTCGGAATTCACCAATGTTCATATGATCGAGTCTGGACAGAAGAGGAAAGTACACTCTTTCAAGAAATCGGCCGCAGAATAGCAGATTCTTTGACCAGCCTGCTTTTTCTTCGTAACCTGCGGGAAAACGAGGAAAAGTACCGTTCAATTTTCGAGAATCTGCAAGATGTTTATTTTGAAACCATGCTTGACGGAACCATTGTGAAAATATCACCTTCCGTCGAAACCGTATTTCAATATCACAGCGATGAGATTCTCGACAGATCCATCCTGGATTTTTATGCAGATAATGAAAAAAGGGTGCAGATTCTTGCAAAAGTAAAAAACGACAAAAAAGTGACAGATTACGAGGTCAGGCTTCGCGGTAAAGATGGCGAAATAATACAAGGCGCAGTGACTGCCCAGTTAAATTTTGATCGGACCGGGACACCGGCCAGAATTTGCGGAATTATACGGGACATTACCAAACGCAAAATAGCGGAAGATTCATTGCGGAAACACAGGGATCATCTTGAAGAACTCGTGGACGAGCGTACAAAAGAACTGGCAGATTCAAAAGCTTTACTTCTTGCGGCTATCGAGCAGTCGCCAGTAGGCATCTTTATAGCAGACGCACCGAATACTAGCATACGGGTAGCCAACTCCACAGCCTTGGGAATACACAGCGATTCTACACAGCCAATTACTGATATACCTGATAACTTGCATCCTCGAAACTGGCGAACATTTCATCCTGATGGAAGACCTTTCAGTCTCAAGGAACTGCCTCTCCCACAGGCCATTCTGCATGGAAAGACATCCAGAAATGTGGATGTCATCACATACAGACAGGACGGTGAAAAATGCTGGATGTCCGGTAATGCAGCCCCCGTTTTCAATTCAGAAGGAAAAATTATAGCAGGTGTACTGGTTTTTCTTGATATCACGAAGCACAAACAGGCCGAGAAAGAGTTGACAAAAGCTAAGGAAGCTGCTGAAGCTGCCAATCTGGCCAAGAGCGATTTTTTAGCTAATATGAGCCATGAAATCCGCACTCCCATGAACGGAGTGGTTGGAATGGCGGATCTGCTGCTGGCTACAGACCTGACATTCCGGCAAAAGGAATACGCTGAGGCTATATCAAGTTCTGCCAACGCACTTTTGACGGTTTTAAACGATATTCTCGATTTTTCAAAAATTCAGGCTGGCAGACTTACACTGGAAGTTGTGTGGTTTGACCTTCGCAAAGTAGTAGAAGAAGTAGGACAACTGCTGACCAGTCAGGGAAGAGAGAAAGGAATTGAAATTCTTGTCCAGTATCCACCCGGTACGCCGACTCGGTTTTCCGGTGACCCGACTCGAATCAGGCAGATCCTCGCAAATCTGGCGAGCAATGCTGTCAAGTTTACAGAAAAAGGACATGTTCTTATCAGTGTCATATGCGAGCCTGAAAATAAAGAGCGATGTTCACTTCTGATCAAAGTATCTGATACCGGAGTGGGTATTTCAAAAGAGCATCAGGAAATCATTTTTGACAAATTTTCCCAGGCTGACGAATCTACGACAAGAAAATTCGGAGGGACAGGGCTGGGGCTTTCTATCAGCAGGCAGCTCGTTGAAATGATGGGCGGAACCATAGGAGTAGAAAGTAGAGAACAAACAGGTTCTGCATTCTTCTTCCGTATAGAGCTTCCCTTTGAAGAAAAATCAGATACCATCGAACAGATAGCTGTTGACCTTGAAAAAGTACCTGTCCTCGTGGTTGATGATAGTCATACTACCCGTCTGATCATGTTTCAATATCTCAATTCATGGAATATTCCCTGTCAGGGAGCAGCATCATCTACCGAAGCTCTGGCAATGATGCGCCAGGCAAGCCGGGAGAAAAATCCATACAAAATTGCAATCCTTGACTACTATATGCCCGACATGGATGGTGATAAACTGGCAAAACTCATAAAGGCCGATGAAGAAATTCGTGATACTGTACTTATCCTTCTTTCATCCGGGATGATGGCAGAAAACATAGATTCATCGGCGAGAATCCATTTTGCAGCAAGTCTTACCAAACCTGTTCGTACATCACTGTTCCTGCAAACACTTACGGAAACATGGGAAAGGCATAAAAAAGGTTCTCTGTGGGAGCCGGATGATCTGTCCGAAGCTGAAACAAAGAATGAAATTTTATCTGTTTCCGCTGATGTCCTGCTGGTAGAGGATAATCACATGAACCAGCGTGTCGCAACCGGAATTCTTGACAGATATGGATGCAGAGTAGATATTGCCGAAAACGGAAAAGAGGCGGTAGACCATGTCCGTAAAAAAAGATATGACATGATTTTTATGGATGCACATATGCCAGTCATGGACGGATTTGAAGCCACAAGACAGATAAGAAAGTTCGAAATGACAGAATTGGCAACTGGAGACAAAGAATCTGATACTCTTGTTTCCGATATCCGGCATCGAACCCCAATCATTGCTATGACAGCACTGGCAATGGATGGAGACCGGGAAAAATGCCTCGAAGCCGGAATGGATGAATATGTCCCGAAACCGGTCAGATCTAAAGCAATTTTTGATATTTTGCTGCAATTTTGTTCGCAAATAAATATAGTTGAAGAAGGTCATAAAACAGATACAGAAGAAATTGAAGAAAACGACGATGAACGCCCATCCGTACTTAATACTTTACAATTACTTGATATAAGTGATAATGATGATGAAATGATTATAGAGCTTATAGAAGAATTCATGAAAGATGCGCCTGTTTATCTTGCGGAATTAAAAGATGCTGTCAACAATAAAAATCAGGACGAAATTTACAAAAAAGCTCATAGACTTAAAGGACTGGCAGCGAATGCAGGAGGAGAATTATTTATGGGTATGGTACTGTCAATAGAAAACAGCGCTCGCCTGGAAAACTTTAATCTTGAAAGCAGTACAGATTTCAATCTTCTGGAAAACGAGCTTGAACTGCTGAAAACAGCACTTGTCGAAACGAATTGGAAAGCATTATGTAAATAGATAACTAAGGCATAGTTATCTTAAAACATTGGCCATGTAAAATACGATAAATTGTCTGGAGAGTGAAATGAAAATCAAAAGTATACGATTTAAGATTAATGGAGCTATTCTTATCACATGTGTCGTTATAGCGATTATTTTCGGGGCTATTCTTTACCCTTTTGAAATAAGACGTAACAGAGCCCGTGAAAAAAGTATTGATCTCCTGCTTGAGAGTGTCTTTCAACAAAAAAAAGAAGATCTTGCCAATGAACTTTTTGCCGAACAGAAAGGCGCTCTTGAAGAGTCTCTGAAAAACATTTCGAATGTAGAAGGCGTAATAGGACTAAACATCTATAAGCCTGACGGTCAATTATTCCTGTCCGTGGGCAGAGCTTTTCCAGAAGATATTGTAAACGCGGAAATAAAAGATCTTAATGAAGCTTTGGGGTTCGTAAGAAAATTTCATCAAAATGGTTCGCTGGGTGTATATTCCAGGGCTGTCAATATTATAGGGCGTAATTTCGGGTATTTGAAAATTTATTATAACTATGCCGGGTTGAAGAAGGAAACCCGTTTTTCCATTACAATTTTTATCACGCTTTTATTGACTATTCTGGTGTGCATATCAGGACTTCTCACTCTTCTTCTTTCCCGTTTTGTCATGCGACCAATGCTGATTTTGAGCGAAGCCATGAACGAAGTTCGGGCAGGAGAACTCGGAAAACAGGTGTTGTTTCATTCCGAAGACGAAATCGGCTATATGGCAATAGCATTTAACGATATGTCCGCCAATCTAAGAGAAAAACAGGATGAACTGAAAAGTACCGAGGAAAAATATCGAAATATTTTTGAAAACGCTACACAGGGTATTTTCCAGACAACATCAGATGGACAGATTCTGACGGCTAATCAGGCGTGGGCGGATATAATGGGATATGATTCACCCGAGCATTTAAAAAAGAGTATCACAAACGTAAAAAAACAATTATATGTCGATCCCGGAAAAAGGGAGGAATTTTTGAATCTGATGAACAATCGAGGATATATTAAAAATTTTGAGTCAAAGCAATATAACAGAGACGGCAATATCCTTGATGTTTTGATAAATGCTCGGGTTGTAAGAGATAAGGATCAAAACATACTTTATTATGAAGGTACACTTGAAGATGTTACCCAGAGAAAACGTACTGAGGAATTAAAAATAGCAAAAGAAGCCGCCGAGGCTGCAAACAGGGCAAAGAGCGAATTTCTGGCTAACATGAGCCATGAGATCCGGACTCCGATGAACGGAGTTATCGGAATGACTGAACTGCTTATGACCACTGAATTGACAACACAGCAGAAAGACTATGCTGAAGCTGTATCAGGTTCGGCAAACGCACTTCTAACGGTTTTAAACGATATTC
Organism: Desulfobacterales bacterium HSG16; assembly: GCA_030377965.1. Taxonomy (GTDB): domain Bacteria; phylum Desulfobacterota; class Desulfobacteria; order Desulfobacterales; family HSG16; genus JAUCGE01. Next base: position 18,295 of record JAUCGE010000015.1, on the reverse strand, counting down.
TCGATTTTTCCAAGATTCAGGCAGGAAAACTCACCCTGGAATCTGTTCCATTCAACCTCCGAAAGATAGTAGAACAGATCGGTCAACTGCTGGCAGGCCAGTGCAGGGAAAAAGGAATCGAGATACTTGTTCGATATCCACCAGACACACCTGCATGTGTCACAGGCGACCCGACGCGAATCAGGCAGATCTTGACAAACCTTTCGAATAATGCTGTTAAATTTACAGAGAAAGGATACGTTTTTATCGAAGTTGAATGTGAGCATAAAACTCACAATAAATGCGAGCTGTCAATCAGCGTATCAGACACTGGCATCGGGATTACCCAGGAACAGCAGCAGAATATATTCGACAAATTTTCCCAGGCAGATGAATCGACGACCCGTGAATTCGGTGGCACAGGGCTGGGGCTTGCAATCAGCAAACAACTTGTTGAATTGATGGAGGGTACAATAGGAGTCGAGAGCAGCCCCGGTAAAGGTTCGACTTTCTTTTTCCGCCTGGAATTTTTATGGGAAGAAGAAATCATGCCTGCCCAAAAAATCGATATGGATCTTTCAAATGTTCCGGTTCTTGTAGTTGATGACAACAGAATTAACCAGATCATTGCACAGGAATATCTCAATTCATGGAATATCTCCAACGAAGCAGTTTCGTCTGGAGTAGAAGCTTTGAAGCTTATGAGAGGGGCAAAGCTGGAAGGACATCCTTTCAGAATTGTCATTCTTGATTATTACATGTCGGAAATGGACGGAGGCCATCTTGCTGAAGCCATAAATACTGATGAAGAAATTAACGACGCAGTTTTGATACTTCTTTCATCTGGCATTATGATATCGGATCTGGATGAGTCATTGCAGAAATATTTTGCCGCAAGTCTGATGAAGCCCATTCGCATTTCACTGTTGTTCGAGACAATTGTGGAATCATGGATAAAATTTACCTCAGGCATATCTGATATCGAGCCTGCCAGAGCTGATACAAAAGAAAAAATTCCTTTCCTGGCGGCCAAAATCCTTTTAGTTGAAGATAACCGAATGAATCAGCGTGTTGCGGCAGGAATTCTTCGCAGGTACGGATGCAGCGTCGATATTGTCGAAAATGGGAAACTGGCTTTAGACTGCTTTCGGCAAAAAACATATGATATGATTTTCATGGATGCGAACATGCCGGTGATGGACGGCTTCGAAGCCACAAGGCAGATTCGTACACATGAAAAGTTGTTACAAAGCAATGATTCAAATTCACAGCCCACAGACAAAAAATTAAAAAGGACAGACAGAATTCCAATTGTAGCGATGACCGCACTTGCTATGGAAGGAGATCGCGCGAAATGTCTTGATGCCGGGATGGATGATTATGTTTCAAAGCCAGTAAGATCAAAAGCTGTTCTGGACGTTCTGCTTAGATTTTGTTCAGAACATGAAACTTCGGAAAAATCTGGCAATAATCACGGGAGAAAAATTACGGAAAATGACGAAGAACTGCTGGTGCTTGATAATACTCAGCTACTTGATATCAGTGATAAAGACGATGAAATGATTATAGAGCTTATCGAAGAATTCATGAAAGACGCGCAGGTATATCTTGATGAATTGAAAGATGCGATAAGCTCTGATAATCAGGAGGAAATATATAAAAAAGCTCACAGGCTGAAAGGGCTTGCTGCAAACGCCGGAGGTGAAAGGCTTGGGACAATGGTTCTGGAAATTGAAAAAAAGGGACGACAGGAAAGTCTGAATTCAGACGATGTCGATTTTACCCTGCTTGAAACCGAGCTTGGACAATTGAAAACGGCTTTGAAGGAGACAGATTGGAAGACTCTGTGCAATAAATAAATACCTATCCAATAATTTATTGATATTTTCTTACGGAGGAATGAATTATTGCCAAGAAGCTGGTTCATCGGAAAAAGTTAAAAAATTTTGAAAATCAAAACTTCAAAGGAGGACTTATGAACAAGGGCAAAAGTTATTTTTTCTGTTTTATGGCGATATTCTTTTTTTCGACAGCTTTTGCTGATGATACAATCAACATCGCTGCCATATACGCATTTACAGGAGCAGCAGCGGAAGCTAACTCAGGTTCAGTTCAAGGGGTACGTTGCGGAGTGGACAGGATCAATGAACAGGGTGGAGTTCTCGGAAAAAAAATAAAGCTGCTGATGCTTGACAACTTCAGCACCCCGATTGGTTCAAGCATAGCAGCGGAACAGGCTGTCAAGGCTGGAGTCACAGCCATAGTGGGCGCTGCCTGGAGTTCCCATTCAATTGCAATTGCAAAAGTGGCTCAGGCTGAAAAAATACCAATGATCTCAGACACATCTACAAATCCTAAAGTTACTAAAATCGGCAACTATATTTTTAGGGTCTGCTTTACAGACGATTTTCAAGGCAAAGTCATGGCCAGGTTTGCACGGCATGATATAAACGCTGCCACTGCTGTTGTTTTTACAGATCTGACGAGTGACTACAGCCTGAAACTTTCGGAAATATTTCGGAAATATTTTGAACAGTCAGGCGGCAAAGTGGTAGCAGAAGTGAAATATAAATATAAACATAAGGACTGGAATGACCAGATTCTGGAAGCTGGAAAAGCAGGTCCTGACGTGTTGTTTTTTCCCGGCCATGATGAATGCGGCCAGATCGCCAGACAAGCTCAGGATGCGGGAATAGCAGCGGTTCCACTTGGAGGAGATGGCTGGGCTGGCCAGGCATTTTTTTCCAAAGGCGGATCGAAATTGACCCAGGGTTATTACTGTACTCATTGGTCGGAATCAGCAGATTCGGAGCTTTCCATGTCTTTTGTGAAAAAGTATAAACATGTCAGAGGTTTCGGGGGTGGCACAGCACTAGGATATGACGCTGTTATGGTTTTAGCGGATGCGATCAAACGTGCAGGTTCTATCGACAGTAACAAAATTCGAGATGCCATAGCGAACACACGATCTTTTAACGGTGTCACTGGAACTATATCTTTTGATGCAAATGGTGATCCAGTCAAAAGTGCCGTTATCATGGAAATAAAAAATGGAACACCCAGTTACCTTAAAACTCTGGAACCCTTTTTAAGGAACCAAGGGAAGTCAAAAAAATATATTGAAAGGAAGACTAATGAATAAAATTAAATTTCATTTTTTTTACCTGATGGTACTCATTTTTTCATCAGTGAACATTTTTTCTGCATATGCCAGGACAGATGCAGCCATAGACAGCAGATTAGCTTTACTCAAACCGATTAAAATCGCTTTTATACTCGCAAAAACAGGCATAGCCGCCAGAACAGTGCTACCTTTTTTAAATATGGCAAAACTGGCTGTCGAGGAAATAAACAAGCAGGGAGGGTTGTCAGGGCAGCCTGTGGAATATATCATTCTGGATAATAAAAGTACGCCGATTGGATCAAGTATGGCAGCAGAAGAAGCTGTTCGGCTCCAGGTGACGGCAGTCATAGGTGCAATCTGGAGTTCTCATTCCCTGGCCATTGCACCCATTCTCCAGAAGGCAAAAATTCCCATGATCACACCTTCTTCCACAAATCCAAGGGTCACTCTTGCAGGAAATTATATCTTTCGTGTATGCTTTATAGACTCCTTCCAGGGAAAAATAATGGCCATATTTGCTCGCACTGAATTTGATGCCCGCACCTCGGTTGTCTTGAAAATATTAAATGAAGAATACAGCCTGACTCTGGCTGAATTTTTTATCAGGCACTTCGAAAAAAATGGAGGAAAGGTTATTGGAGAAAAAAGTTATAAAGTAAAAGATATTGATTTTGTAGAAATCTTGAAGGACGTAAAACATTTAAATCCAGAGATAGTCTATATTCCAGGCTACAGCAGAGACAGCGGATTACTGATTCGGCAGGCTGATTTAATGGGAATACATACTGTTTTCCTGGGAGGCGATGGTTGGAACGATCAGATATATGTCTATGGAGGAAAAACTGTTGAAGGAAATTTCTATTCCTCTCAATGGCATCCTGATATCTCTTCACCCGGCAGTATATATCTGAATAAAATCTACATGCTAAAGTATGGGACAAAGATACCTGTCAGCAATGCGGCCCTGATCTATGACTCAGTCATGCTTCTGGCTGATGCTGCTAAACGAGCTGGGACATCTGATCCTGGAAAAATCAGAAAAGCCCTGGCGGAAACAAAGGAATTTGAAGGAATAACAGGAAGCATAACCTTTGATGAAAACGGAGATCCGATAAACAAGGCAGGGATTATCATGAAACTTGGGCAAAATGCCCCAATTTTTTTTAAAACCGTAAAACCATGAGAACGCAGAGGTTAAAGGAAGTCAAAAATTGTAAATACATTGACAATTGTTACAGAAAATATGAATAAGAGGTTCAATAGAAAATACAGAAATGTTTTGAATCTGACGGAAGGGAGCATGTATGTATAAATCAGGAGAAAACCGACAGTGATTACATTGCAAGGATTTGAAATAAAAGAGCTACTTTATGAAAGTAATCGCTCATCGATATATCGAGGCATGCGGAAAAAAGACCTGAAGCCTGTGATCATAAAACTGCTGAACAAGGAATATCCCTCCAGCAGGAAGATTGCGAATTTCAGGCGGGAATATGAAATGACGCAAAATATCTGTGAAGAAGGCATTATAAAAGTTTACAGCCTGGAAAAGTACATGAACAGCCTTGCAATGATCATGGAAGATTTCGGTGGCGAGTCTTTGAAATCCCTGAAAATTACGAATCGCTTGAAGTCCTGTGGAAAGAATCCGGAAGATTTTCTGCTGATAGCAATAAAAATTTCTGATATTATCGGTAAAATCCATTCCCATAATATCATTCACAAGGATATAAATCCTTCCAATATTGTATTCAATCCAGCCACAGGTAAAGTGAAGATAATCGATTTCGGGATTTCCACCGCCCTTGCCCGTGAAAATCCGATTATCAAAAGCCCGGATCTTATGGAAGGAACTCTTGAATATATCTCTCCTGAACAGACTGGCCGGATGAACCGCAGCCTTGATTATCGCACAGACTTCTATTCTCTGGGTGTGACCTTTTATGAACTGTTGACAGGCTGGCTTCCCTTTGAATTCGAAGATCAAATGGAGATGGTTCATTGCCACATTGCCAGAACACCGGTAAGCCCTCATGATTTATGTCCTGAAGTCAACCGAACAATTTCTGACATAGTGATGAAATTATTGTCCAAAACTGCAGAAGACCGTTATCAAAGCGGGGACGGGCTGAAGAAAGATCTCACAACCTGCCTGAATATGTGGCAGGATAATAAAAAAATAAAACCTTTCCCTCTTGGTAGACAGGATATTTCCTGTCATTTCTTGATTCCTCAAAAACTTTACGGCAGAAAAAAAGAGATTGCAGCGATTATGAAAGCCTTTGAGAGTGTATGCCAGGGCATACCCCGTATGATACTCGTATCCGGCGAAGGCGGAATAGGGAAAACCACCCTGATTTATGAAATTCACAAACCTGTTGTAAAAAATCGAGGCTATTTTATTTCCGGAAAATTCGACCAGCTGCAACGAAATATCCCCTATGCTTCACTGATTCAGGCATTTCGCGAACTGGTTCGGCAATTGCTGACTGAACCTGAAGACAGAATTAAAATGTGGAAACAGCGCCTGAACACAGTACTGGGTAAAAATTCAAGCGTGATTGTTGATGTTATTTCCGAATTGGAATTGATAATTGGAGCAAGACCTCCTGCTCCTGATCTGCCTCCCCATGAATCCCGAAACCGCTTTAATTTGATGTTTCAAAAATTTATTCGCGTTTTTGCCAGAAAAGGACATCCACTCGTTCTGTTCCTGGATGACCTGCAATGGGCTGATGAATCTTCCATGAAATTACTTCAGGCTCTCTTAACCGACTCAGACACACTCTATTTTCTTATGGTCGGAGCTTACCGGGATAAGGAATTGGAAGCAAATCATCCGGTAATGTTGACTATCAATAAAATAAAGGAAGAAAGTCTATTAAATACTGGAATGACAGTCAATCATATTCACCTTTCTTCTCTTGAAGAAGAGCATGTGATCAGGCTGGTTGAAGATACACTTTCCAGCAAAAATAAAGATTCTCATTCATTGGGGACGTTGCTATTTCAAAAAACTCTTGGAAATCCTTTCTTTATAAACCAGTTATTGAAAAAATTTTATGAAAGTTGCCTCATCACTCTTGACTTTGAAAAAGGCGGCTGGCAATTGGACATAAAAAAAACAGGTGAAACGGAAATCACCGACAATGTAGTCGAATTGATGTCTTCAAAAATTCAAAAGCTGTCAAAGGATACATGTCATACATTGAAACTGGCATCCTGTATCGGAAATTCATTTGATCTGAAAACCTTGTCAATTGTCAGCGGGAAATCTTTTGTTGAAACAGCAGAAAAACTCCGACAGGCCATAAAGGAAGGCTTGATCATGGTAATTTCAGATTCAGAATATGAAATTTCGACCATTGAATCAAGAAACGAAAAATTATGGCACGACAAATTCGATAAATCCGATAATGAACCAGACCTGTGTTTCAAATTTCTTCATGATCGGGTGCGGCAGGCGGCTTATTCACTTATTCTGAATGATAAAAAAAATGAAGTTCATTTGAAAATCGGAAGGCTGTTTTTAAAAAATATCGATCATGACAGACGTAAAACCGAATTGTTCGATATAGTCAATCACTTAAATTTAGGGAAATCAATTATTACACAGCCTTCGGAGCGGAAAAAACTCATCAGCCTGAACTTGGAAGCAGGACAAAGAGCGAGAGCTTCCGCAGCATATGAACCAGCTTTTTTTTATCTTAAAACAGGGCTGGAATTATCAGATAAAAACGCCTGGGTCGACGATTATGATCTGACCCTTAATCTTTATACCCTGGCTGTCGAAGCTGCATATCTGAACGCCGATTTTGATTATATGGACAGATTGACGGATATTGTTTTGAACCAGGCAGCCACGCTCATGGATAAAATACCTGTCCTCGAACTCAGAATACAAAAATTTTATTCCCAAAACCGACCAGTAGATGGCATAAATGAAGGATTGGAGGTTTTGAGGCTGCTCGGACATCGATTTCCGGCAAATCCAAATAAACTGCATCTTATCCGAGGATTCATGAAAGCCAGATCATCAATCAAAGGCAGAAAAGTCAAAGATCTTGATAAAATACCGGCCATGACCGATCCTGTAAAACTGGCAGCATGTCGAATAATAACTAATCTTGCGATTTCAATATACAAGGCAAGGCCAAAGCTTGTCCCGTTGTTCACATTTCAAGTTGTAAATTTATCTTTTAAATACGGATACTCGCCTGAAACTCCTTTTATTTTTTCGGCCTATGGTATGATACTGTGCGGTGCAATGGGCAAAATAGATGAAGGATACGAATTCGGAAAACTTGCTGTTCATCAGGTGGAAATTACGGAAATGAAAAGGCTGGCGACAAGGGTATGGTATTTGTTCGGAGCTGAAGTTCTTCATTGGAAAGTCCATTTGAAGAAAACTTTTGATCCCCTTTTGCGCGCCTATAAATCAGGACTTGAGACAGGGGATATAGTCTATGCGGCAACAGCAGCTTATATCTATTGCGCCTATTCTTATTTTACCGGCAAACCACTGGCTGATCTTGCTTTGGAAATAGCTGACTACAGCAGAACAATGAAAGGCTTTAAGCAGGAGGCTGGGTTTTATATCAATGAAATGTGTCGTCAGGCTGTGTTAAATCTGATGGGTCAAGGTGCTGACCCCTGTGTTCTGATCGGGGACGCTTATGATGAAAATAAAATGATCTCGATTTACGTCAAGGCAGAGAACAAGTCAGAACTTTTTAAATTATATCTGAATAAGATTATTCTCTGCTGCCTTTTCAAACGATATGAAGAAGCAATTGAATACTGCGATATCATAAAAAAATATATCGAAGGTCAGATTGGCACGTTCACTTTGCCCTTATTTTATTTTTATGATTCCCTGTCGCGACTTGGGGGAATATGTTCGGGTATTTGTATAAATGAACAAAAACTCTTTCTGAAAAAAGTTAGCCAAAATCAGAAGAAAATAAAAAAATGGTCAAAATACTCGCCTTCAAATCATATGCATAAATTCTATCTGGTGGAAGCTGAAAAAGCACGCGTTTTAAATCTGGATCTGAAAGCAATGGAATATTATGACAGGGCAATCGAATTGGCAAAAGATAATGAATATATACAGGAACAGGCTATGGCCAATGAACTTGCAGCCGAATTTTACTTTGCAAGAGGCCGTGACAAATTTGCTGAAGTATATATGCGGGAAGCATTCTACCTTTATGAAAAATGGGGAGCCGCCGCCAAACTCGCGGCGATTGATGAAAAACATCCTGATATTGAAGGTTCAATGTCCAGAGCCACAGTAAAAACAATAACATCTACATCTACACTTTCAACATCAGAAGCGTCAACAATAGAAACCAGGCATGGCGAACTGGATCTGGCCACTATGATGAAAGCCTCCAGAATCATATCCGGAGAAATCATTTTAAACGATCTTCTTACAAAACTGATGAAGATATCTTTAGAAAATGCTGGCGCTCAAAGAGGATTTTTATTACTTCAAAAGAAAGACAGATTAACAATAGAGGCAGGTGGAGATATTGACAGTGAAATACGTATTTTAAAATCGATTCCACTTGATGAAAATGCTATGCTTTCCACTTACATAGTCAACTATGTAGCAAGAACTAAAGAAGCTCTGATATTGAGTGATGCTGCTGTCGAGGGTACTTTTACCAAAGATCCCTATATTGTGAAGAACAAACTTCCGTCCGTCTTATGCATACCTTTGCTTAATCAGGGAAATCTGATCGGTATTTTATATCTGGAAAACAATCTGATAAAGGGCGCTTTTACAGAAGATCGGGTGGAAGTAATGCAGCTGCTCTCATCTCAGGTAGTGGTTTCCATTCAAAATGCCAGGCTGTATGAAACTGCCGAGATATCCAACAGAGTCAAAAGCGAATTTCTGGCTAATATGAGCCATGAAATCCGCACACCTTTAAACGGTGTCATGGGAATGACGGAACTGCTCATCAATACAGAATTGACTGACAGGCAAAAAAAATATGCGGAGTCAATAAGAAGTTCGTCAAATGTATTGCTCTCAGTAATAGATGATATACTTGATCTTTCGAGCATTCAATCAGGAACGTTGACGATAAATTCTGCACCTTTTGATTTTCGTAATGTCGTTGAGCAGACAGGACAGGCTTTTGCCGAAAGCGCCAGTGCTAAAGGAATCGGAATTTATGTCAGATACCCACCTGATATTTATGATCATGTGATTGGAGATTCCGTTCGTATTCGACAAGTTCTGACAAACCTTGTCAGCAATGCTGTAAAATTCACTGAAACAGGGCAGATTCTTATTGAAGTAGGATTGGAAAAAACCGACACTGCAGCACACAGTTTTCTTGTAAAAGTGTCTGATACCGGGATCGGAATACCCAAAAAACTCCACCTTACGATATTTGATAAATTCTTTCAGGCAGATACATCCTCAACCAGAAAATTCGGAGGAACCGGGCTTGGACTATCCATAAGCAGCCAGATAGTCAATATGATGGGCGGCATCATGGGCGTTGAAAGCGAGCCGGGGAAAGGATCGACTTTCTTTTTTCGACTCAAGCTTCCGGTAAAGGCTGAAACCGAACGCCGGATTGATAAAAGTCTCAGCGAAAAAAGAGTAATAGTGGTAGATAAAAACAAAACCAGCCGTCTTGTCATGCTCGAATATCTTCGATCTGCAAATATTTACTGCCAGTCAGCAAGTTCTGCCGAAGAGGCTATAGAAATACTTCGACAGGCAACTGGTAAAGGCAGCCAATTTTCCATCGCCGTTATAGATGAAAGTGTTCTGGAAACAGGAGGTCAAAATCTGGCTGAAACAATCAAATCGGATACAAGAATAGATGATACCGTTCTGGTTCGTCTTTCAAACCAAAAACAGGCACATTCTTGTGATATAGTGGATAAGGAACTTTTTGCCGCAGGTCTTGTAAAACCGGTACGAATATCTACGATTTTTGAGACATTGGCGGAAGCCTGGAAAAACTCTGAAAAGGTTTTTTTGGAAAAAATCCAATGCAAAACAGCAACAAAACAAAAAGATCCTCATATCGGTGTTCATGTGCTGATAGTCGAGGACAACATCATGAACCAGTTAATGGCAACCGGAATTCTTCAAAGATTTGGATGCAGTGTGGATATTGCTGAAAACGGACAGGATGCATTGGATCAATTCTGTAAAAACAATTATGATATGATTTTTATGGATGTAAGCATGCCGGTCATGGACGGACTCGAAGCGACGAGAAAAATAAGGGAAATGGAAACAAAAAAAGAGAAAAAACCAACTCCCATCATTGCCGCTACCGCCCTGGCAATGGAAGGAGATCGTGAGATGTGTATTGAATCTGGAATGGATGATTATATCCCTAAGCCTTTAAAATCAAAAGCTATTCTTAACGTTCTGCTTAAATTTTGCCATCATTAAAAAGTTTAAAACAAGATATTCAAACTAAATTTATCTGTGTTCTTGAACTGCTTTTTTTGGAGGTGATTCCTATCATTCTAAAAATTTTGGCACGAAATGTTCTTTGTTTGTATTGACAATTTGGTACACCTCTCTATCTATAAAATTTTATCTATTTTTTTCATTAAATTTCCTGTTTCATTCAATGCAACAATTATTTTTTGATAATGCAAAATATCATCAAAATTCAGCTCCCTTCCTTTTCTATCTTTGAGCCATTTCTGAGCAGGCTGATAACCGCCGATATAAAAATTCCATGCGGTTACAGGAATTTTATCAAAATATTGCTCGTTATTCAGCCATATACGGCCAAACTGATTTTTCTCGTCTGTGATTTCAAAATCTTTTTTTACGATTTTACGGGTTATAATGTTGTCGCCGTCCTGCGGATAAGTGGTAATGTATTGCTCCACTTTCGGATTTTCCAGTAAATGGATAGTGCGGAGTTCGCCGCCGAGTTTGACAAGCTGCCAGAATGTTTTCTTGTTTTTGGGATACGGAACACGAGGAAAGTCTATTTTTAAAAATTCTTTGTGTTTTTCTCGATAGGTCAAAGAATGAAGCACGGCATAGATGTAATCAAGAATATCAATAGGGGCAAAGGTGTCTTTGGTCGCTTCTTTTTCAGGAGTGAAGGTCAGCTTTAGGGCTTTTGCGAGTTGTTGAACGATTTCGTCATTTAGGTTGGGTTTGCGGTCTTTGCTGGTTTCAAAGGTTTGTTGGGTATTTTCTGCGGGGTAGAGGTAGAGAGGAAAAATGTAACCTCTTTCACGAGAACGATTTGAAACTCTTGAATCATCTGCAATTAAGTTTGTGATGCCAACATGTTCCCAACTATCAATAGCAGTTTGTCTAACTGTCATAAGTCCCACATTTTCGCCTTTGAGAAAATGCTGCATGATCCCATCTCTTGGCCTACAATGAAATCCTTTAGGTTTACCAGTATAATAAGTAAACTTTGTATCAAATGGCCGATAAGATATTTTTGTTATTCTTTTGAAGTCAGGACCACTTTTTATTAAATCTTCTCTTGCATAATGGACTTTCCAGTCACTTACATCTTTTCCAAGATTAAACCTTCTTCTGGCATCTTCATCTTCTAATGATAAGAATTCCTGAATTGTTTCTTTAACTTCATTTGGAGTTTCATGGATTGTAAATTTATCTCTCGCTGTTACTATTCCAACCGAATTAATTGTAAACAAATCTGCAATTGAACAACCTTTGTCATATTGCTTTTGCAATTCAAAATTCTTTTGTACAAAGAAATAATTAGGCTTTACGTTTGGCAATTCTGTAAAAGCAATTTGAGTTAAAACATTCTGCCAAAGAAAATCATACTTATATTCCCTTTTACCGTAAAGATCGTAATGAAAAACTTTCCCCAGTTCATTGGCTTTTTTCTTTCCTGTTTTTATAAACAGATTAATCGAAACACCCTGCTGAATATCAAATACGTTAATATCCGGTGAACCGTCCGAGCAGACCTCTTTCTTTTTGGAATTTCCATGTAAATCAATCGTATAAATTTTGTCGTAAGTTTTCAGAAGATTCCAGCGCATACCTCGAAAAGTCGGATTATCAAGAAAACCGTGCGGATTAATAAAAGATAGTATGCCTTCACCGTTTTTTTCAATAAAATGCTGCCCGTAACGAATGAATTTCACATAATCGTCATTAATCCATTTGGAATTTTTCTCTTTCAGTTTTTCCTTTCCGCCCGGCTCTTTTTTATAATCTTCCATCAACTTCATTATCCATTCGCCTTTATTGGCGCTCTCGCCGCTATACGGAGGATTCCCAATCACACACATAACAGGTGTATCTCGCTTAATCAAATTCGCTTCCGTTGCTTCATTTGAAAGCCATGTTGCAAACAAAGTTCCGGTATCAGGATTTACCTCTTCAAGACTGTTGGTTAAAAAAACCCTGAACCGACTTTGCTTTTTCGGTTTATAACCTGTCTCGCTCAACAGCAAATCCAGCTTTAAATGGGCCATTGCATAAGAAGCCATCAGAATTTCAAAACCGTTTAATCTGGGAATCAGATGCTCTTCAACGTATTTGCTCCAGATTCCCTGCTGTCCTTCAAATTTTTTATGAATATGCTTTACAACCTCGGCGAGAAATGTACCTGTTCCCGTAGCAGGATCAAGAATCTGAACCTTGTGAACTTCTTTTTTAATCTTACCAGTTACTCCCTGAGCTTTAATCTTAACCTTAATTTTTGACGTATCAGCCAAGCCCGCAGTGAATCCAAATTCAGTTTTCAAAATATCATCCACAGCCCGGACAATGAAATTTACAACCGGTTCGGGCGTGTACCATACCCCCCTGCTTTTTCTGAGCTTGGGGTTGTATTTTGCCAGAAATGTTTCATAAAAATGGATGACAGGATCGTTCATCTGTGTTGATTTACCAAAATTTTCCAGAATAGCCATCACATCAGTTGCCTTGAAAATGTCAGCTAAAGCATCTACTATCCATTTGATACGATCATCAATATCCGGTCCGGCAATATAACTGAACAAACGTCTTAAAAACGGGTTGGTTTTAGGGATAAGCTCTGCTGCTTTCTGTCTTGAAAAATCATTTAAAGCCGGGTCATGTAATCTGGCAGCAAACATACCATAAGCAATGGTCTGAGCATATATATCGGCAAATTCGGAAGGTTTAATATCATGGATAAGGATGTTTTTGAAGCCAATCATCTGATCTTTCAATGAACTGTCCTGTTCATTTTCCTCATCGCTGGTCAAAGCTTTCTCTATGACAGACTGCATTATTTTAGCTTTACCTGCCATCATTTCGGCTAATTTGGAAGCAGACGTTATGGTCTGGCCGATATGTGCATAAAATTCATTAATCAGATTATCAAAATCTTTGAAGTTCTGTGATAAAGGTTCAATCTTTCCTTGTCTTATTTCAGCAATAGCGACAGACGTAATGAATTTATTATTACGATACAGCCAAAAATCAAGATAATCAGTTAAAATCAGATTATCCAGACTTGCTTTATACCTTTTTAATTGTTCGGTTTTGTCGGTCTTTTTAAGAGAAATGCCTATGTCTTTGGCTTCGATATATCCGATTGGAATATTTTTTTTAGTAATGATAAAGTCTGGCGCACCGCATTTTATTCTTGTAGGTTCATTAGTGACAATCATATTCTTATCAAATGTTTCCAAAAAAATTTGGAGATCACCTCTGAAAGTATGTTCGGTTGAAATGCCTGTTTTAAATCTTCTGTTTATTTTATCAATATAGTCAGTTATCATTTTTTTATTCCCATGTTGTTATTTAAAATTGTCTAAAGACCAAGCTCATTATCCGAAAAAACGCATAGTTGGATAGGTAAGTACCCGACCAATAATTTTTTAATATTTTCGTAGGGGCAATCCCTTGTGGTTGCCCTGCTTGAAAACGGAACATTTTGTATTTTCAGCAAAGGGCAACCACAAGGGATTGCCCATACGGATTGTTACATAATATATGATCAGGTACTTACTTATTTTTTAACCTGCCGTCGATATGGTGTCAAAGGAAAAGGTGAGTGTTATATAGTCAGAGCAACCCAAACTGCAGAACTGTCGAAGAAGCTCGCAAAATGCTCTGACAAACACTGAATTCCTTGATGCCATATCTTTGATATATTTGGCATCCTTCATATTCGTCCAAAAATAGTTTACACTTTTTCTTATTCTGGCTTGTTTTTTATTGCCTCATTTTGTCTGAATCAGGATTCTCAGGATTAAAGGATTTTCAATATTTTCAAATGCTAATCCTGTTCATCCTTATATAAACGCCTCGACACACTGCCTTGCGTCCGCCATAATTTTTTCAAGATCGATTGTTGTCAATTCCCTGTTTTCCATTACCACCCTGCCGTTGATTACGGATGTATCCACATCACTTCCTCTTACCGCATAAACCAGATGAGACATTGGGTTGTACATGGGGGTGAGATGAGGTTTTCGGGTATTGATAATTATGACATCAGCCTGCTTTCCAGGTTCGATGGAACCTGTCAAGTCGGATATGCCCAGCGCTTTTGCGCCTTCAATGGTACACATTTTGAGTGTGGTTTTTGCGTCCATGACCGTGGGATCATGATCGTTTACCTTGTGCAGCTTGGCTGCCGTATCCATTTCCATGAACATGTCCAGATCGTTATTGCTCGAACATCCGTCAGTTCCAAGTCCGATACCGATACCTTTTTCCAGCAAAAGGGGAATGGGAGCAATTCCTGAAGCCAGCTTCATGTTACTTTCCGGGTTGTGGGCCACTTTTACGTCATATTGTTTCAGCAGAGAAATGTCATTTTCGCTCAAGACCACACAATGGCAGGCGAGCAGGCGGGGAGAAAGGACTCCGGTTTCTGCCAGAAGAGCAACCGGTGTAATACCATGTGTGGCAATGCTTTTGGCTACTTCATCTTTTGTTTCTGATACATGTATAACCAGAAGCAGATCCATTTCATGTGCCATCTCATTGGCTTTTTTGAGAAGATCGGCAGAACACAAGTACGGGGAATGAGGTTCGACTGCTATACGGATCAGGGGGTCATTTTTCCATTTTTCTGCCAGCATACGGGTATATTCAAATCCCTTTTCTATGGGTCCGTAAGCAGGGGAAGAAAAATCGAAAAGTACTTCTCCTGTCACTGCTCTGACACCTGCATTCTTTGCAGCGCAGGCAACCTGGTCTTCATACAGGTACATATCGCAAAAACAGGTGGTTCCAGACATTATCATTTCCGCACATGCGAGCGTGCTGCCTGTATATACCTTTTCAGCGTTGAGTTTTGCCTCGGCAGGAAAAATATGCTCATTCAGCCATGCCATCAAAGGCAGATCATCTGCCATGCCTCTGAACAGGGTCATTGCCGCGTGGGTGTGAGTATTGATCAGGCCGGGCATGATCAAGCCGTTTTTTGCATCTATGGTTTTTACAGCTTTCATATCCGCAAGTTCATCTTTCGATCCCACAGCCAGGATTTTATCGTTTTTTATGGCAACGGCTCCGTTTTTAATCACGCTGCATTCTTTATTCATTGTCAGAACCGTACCGTTTTCAATCAGGATATCCAATTGATTTTCTTTCGATGTCATATTCAGTCCAGTTCCTTTATCAGATGGTTTATGAGGGTTTCGAGTTTGGGAGCCGCTTTCTGGGCAGTTTCTATAATTTCATCTACGCTTGCAGGTTCGGGCTGGTCAGGATTATGAACATTTGTGATGATCGAAAGGCCCAGAACCCGCATACTGCCGTGAACAGCGGCAATCACTTCGAGTACAGTCGAAAATCCTACAGCATCCGCCCCTATGGTTTTCAAATAACGAATTTCCGCCGGAGTTTCAAGAGATGGGCCTTTCAGACCAGCATAAACCCCTTTTTGCAAGGCTATGCCATCTTTTTGACCCGCTGCTTCGACAATGCTGGAAAGTTTGGGATCATACACGCAGCTCATGTCAGGAAATCGAACCCCCCACCGGTCTTCGTTAGGGCCGACCAGAGGATTTTCTCCTGTCAGGTTGACATGATCCTGTATGACCATGATATCACCGGGCTGAAACGATGGATCAAAACCCCCGGCAGCATTTGATATGATAAGAATTTCGACCCCGAGTTCCTGCATGACCCTGACGGGAAACGTAACTTCGGCAGGAGAATATCCTTCATAAAGATGGAATCTGCCCTGCATGACCACCATCGGGCATGAGCAAAGGGTTCCAGACATCATCCTGCCAGCATGGCTCTGCACCGTAGATAGCGGAAAATTTGGAAGATCCTTGTAATCGAATATTGCTGACACATCAAGAGAGCTGGCACTTTCTCCAAGCCCTGTTCCTGTGAAAAATCCGAGTTTTGGACAGACAGGTACGCGCTCTTTTATAAATGCTGCTGTTTCAAGAACTTTTTTTGTATTTAAATCCATAGTGTTCATTACCTTTCGTTTGTTAACTGGCAATTCTCTTTTCATACTTCATGAACCAGCACCCTGATATTTATACGGAGACGAATAACCCGTTGTAATAGATAAAAAATTTAATGGCATACAGGGTTTTGATACCAAAAATATGTTGAAATTATAAGATATCACTATTAAGCTCATAAATTGATAATCATATGCGGATTCACTATCAGGATCAAGACAAAAAAAATGGATACCCAAGTGATAATCGGGTGGTAACTTTTTTATAACTATTTGGTATAGCACACCATTTACGATTAATAATAAGGATGCTGGCACATTGCGTATTCTTTTAATTGACAACCATGATGGAACCATTGATCTTTTCAGGCAGGTGTTCGTTTTTCCTGGCTATGATCTTTTGATATGTCCTCTATCAGACAATGAAGAAGAGATTAAGACAGCCAGTAAAAACCGGGAGCCTTTTGCCATAGCTTTCATTGACAGCCGGTTTTTCAATGGGAAAATTTCCAATGGAAAAGCAGTGACTGGATTTTCTGATATCAAGGGATGGCTGCCTGGTATTGATGGGAAAACAGAAATCATAGGTCTTGTGCAGGCAGACGATTTTTCTTCTGATTTTTCACTTGATACAGCTTCCTCTCTTTTTCTTGAACAAAACATTTTTGTTCTTCAAAAGCCAGTAAGAAAACTCGAATTATTACAGATGGCAAAAACTTTGTCAGCCCGTATCCGTGCTGCTGACCTGCGTGAAAAAGAGCTTTTACAGGCCAGTGACATGGAAAGAAAAAGCAGGCTTGATGTAAAAGCTTTGAGAGGAAGCCGGATTATTTTTCACAGCTTTATGCAGTATCTGCCTCTTCTGGCATTTATCAAAAATAAAATGGGCAGGTATGTTTATATAAATGACAAGTGCCGGGAATTTTTTGGAATCGATCCTGTTGATGTCAAGGGAAAAACCGATGCTGAAATTTTGCCTGCAAATCTTGTTCGGCAATTGAAAGACAGTGACAGTCAGGTGATAAACGAAGGAAAGGTCGCTAGCATTGTCACAGATTTGAGATTCAAGGATCAGGACAGATATTATCTGACCTTCAAATTTCCAATTGCAAAAAACGGGATTTCCTATGCCATTGGTGGTATTATAAAGGATATTACAAAAAAGATTCAGGCTGACAAAGATTTGTGCATGCCTGTGGAGGAAGACAATAGCGTCTGCGCCCAGATTGATCCAGGCCAGAATTTTCCCAATGCTCTTCCCGGACTCAATATAGAGGAAGGCGTTCGAAGGTTTGGAGGGGCCTGGGATCTTTATTCGGAAATTGTTTCTTTTTTCTGTAATGATAAAAAGAATATCATATGTGATTTAAAAACATTGATCCGGGAAAAAAAATTCAATGCAGCTTTGTTGGGCGCTCATGCACTGAAAGGATCGGCAGCCACTATTTCCGCAGGAGAACTTTCAGAAGCAGCTCGACAGCTCGAATTTATCTGCGATAATGAAGATAAAACCAGGATAAATGAAGCTGTCGAGAAAGTGGAAATAGCATTTTCCAGGATTTTAGCTTCTGCAGAAATCATTGAATCGGATTATGCCAGCCCTTTACCGAAGAAAGAAAACCCGGAGCAAAAAATATCTGGAACAGAAAAATATGGCAAATATAATCATTGTGAATTTTCGAATCTTTTCAGCAAGCTGGATAAAAGTCTTGAAGAGTTCGATCCTGTTGAATCAAAGGCATATATTAAAAAAATAAACGATATCATAGCTATAAACAGACCA
>JAUCGE010000105.1 GCA_030377965.1 Desulfobacterales bacterium HSG16 | reverse complement strand
ATTCAATGATAGCAGACAGACTCAAAATACCTGATAGCGCCAGGGCCATCCTCTGGGATATGGATGGCGTACTCTTAGATACCCTGGGACTCGATTTTGTAATATGCAATGAACTGCTGAACAGATATACTGACCAGAGGATCGAACTGTCAAAAGCGTTCATACGCTCCATATTTGCTTATCATCCCCCTCAGTTCTGGCGATTGATTCTGGAATTTGTTAATAAGGAACATGGAATATTACTGGACGAAGATATTTATGAAAAAATCCTTGCATCATATAACGAAATCCGTAACGATTCGGTTTTCAAAGTCAATCCCGGGATTTTAGAAATCCTTACGGACTGCCGGGACAAGGGGATCAAAACAGCCGTAGTTTCCAACAACCCAGTCAAAGATGTAAAAAAAATATTGAAAAAATCGGGGATAATCGATTTTTTCGATCTTGTCGTTGGAAATGATATGGGTGATTTTGAGAAAAAACCTTCGCCTGATACATATCTTTATGCCATGCACCTGCTCGGATACGGGTCAGATGCGTGTATTGTAATTGAAGATTCCCTTATAGGGGTGCAGGCAGGACATTCAGCCGGATGTTTTACCATAGGTGTTGCAACAGGCGGAGAGAGTTTTGCTGTTCTGGAACGATCCGGCCATACTGATATGGTGTATGATTCCTTTGAATCTTTTCATATCAACATGAATTTTGGCAATGTCACCGAGAAATCCATTTTTACACCCAATGAGTTCGTAAGCCATATGATAGAACATATTGCCTGGCGGCTGTGCTGTAAAATCAATCTTTCATGGAATTGTAACGACTGGTTTGCGCTCGGAAAGGCTATGGGATTTCATATTCGCGATCTGGGGTTTACTGCTTCATCGGCTGCTGCTCTTGGTATGATTGATGATGGCAGCGTCGAAGTTTCGATTACGACATCTGATTTTTATGCTGACTCCAATCTTGATTCTCATCTTGATGGCGAAACAGATATTGCGCCTGATTCCAAAATGGATTCCAAAATGGAGCCAAAAATGGATTCAAAAATGGAGTCTGAGATTGAACCTAAGATTGATTCCGATAACTCCATACCTGATTTCACACCTGGCCTTGAAATGGAAGCAATTGAGGGGATAGACCTGAAATGGTTTCTTTCCCTGCGCTGCGAACAACTGCAATCCGGAAAACCTCTTGTTGATATGTTAAAAGGGATGTGTTCCGGCCTGAATACACATATGTTCATAAGAATTTGCAGCATGGAAGATCCCCATCATTGTTGGGAAGGAGTGTTTCGTTCTGTCGGAATTGCCTTGAAAAGGATGACAGCACCTGTGGCAGAAATACCTGAAAGTGATCTTTCCATCAAATATGATGAAAAAACTGCTTATGGAGATGGACTTACGGTGGAAGAAAAATCTCTCGATAGAGTCAAGGTGACAAGAAAGACCGCTGAAAGCAATGTGTCTGTCACTGTCGATTTTGCCAAAACCGGAAAATTGCCCGGAAAACTGCAATGTGCCTTTGATGTTTCATCTTCAGTCAATATATCTGGATTTACGGAATTGCTCCGGCTTTTTGCCGAAAACGCAGGATTCTTTTTAAAAGTGGAATATGCGGCCACTGTGCTGAGTTCGAGCCATGTTATCATGGAAGACACAGCACTTGTAACAGGAAGGGCTTTAAAAGAAATTCTGGTTTTAAGAATGGATCACCAGGGTATAAACGGGGCAGGGTCAAGCATACTGAAACTGTCCGATCTTGATGAGCAGCCAATCCGTGTTGGTATAAGTGTGGAAGGAAGAAAGTTCTGGAGCATAATTCCCTTCAATGCCAGTTTGCAGGATCTGAAACGAAAATTTATCATTGGACAAACTGTTTTAGAAGATTTATTTTCCGAAGATCTGGATGATTTTATTGATGGATTGTCTGGAGGATTAGGATGCAGCATCGTCGTTCATGTAAAAGAAATGATCGAAGCAGATGAAGGATGGCAGATGATATTTGCACAACTTGGCAGGGCATTGGCGGAGGTTTTTGAACTCAATCCCTGGCGAAAAGGAGCATCACCTGGTGTCAAAATGACTTTGACTTGATTTGCCGAATTCCTGAACAAGAGGATTAAAATGATAAAAGTAAAACCCTGTATAGCAAAGATGGCAACCTATAAGCCGCCCTGGACGAATATGGACAGGTCTGGCTACCTGCGTCTTGATCTGAATGAGAATACCCTGAACCCGCCAGAGCATGTAAATGAGGCTTTAAAAAGTTATATCAATGCCAACCGGATCATGATGTATCCAGATTATGATGAATTCATGCCGAAACTTGCGGCATATACCGGTGTTCATAAGGATCGATTGATGGTAACCAACGGCTCAGACCAGGCCATAGAAGTTATCCTGCGCGCATTTTTAGGAGATGGGGATAAAATGCTCATGGCCCAGCCTGGCTTTCCGATGTTCGATCAGATTGCCGGGGTTATCGGCGCAAAAATCTGCGGGATTCCTTACTGGCCGGATATGAATTTTCCGGAAAATAAATTTCTGGAAGCTATCGAGAATGAAAAACCGGATCTTGTCGTGTTGGTAAATCCTGACAATCCAACTGGAATTCCCGTTGCTCTGTCGTTTATTGGCAGAGTATTGGAAATGATTCCAGATATCCCTGTGTTTGTGGATGAAGCCTATTTTGAGTTTACGGGAAAGACAGCGTTGGAGCTTATGCACGACCACCCCAATATGATCATCACCCGGACTTTTTCCAAAGCCTTTGCAATGGCCGGGTTGCGAATGGGCTACATAATAGCTCATCCAGATATCATCGCAGAATTTTCCAAGATCAGAGGGCCTTTTGATGTAAACAGTCTTGCTCTGGTTGCAGCTGAAGCACAAATTGAAAAACAAAATCAATGGCGTGAATTTGTGTCCGAAACCATGACGGCATCCAAACCCGAATTAGAGAATTTTTTCAACAGAAAACAGGTGAAATATTATCCGGGTGCAGCCAATTTTATGCTTGTGGCTCCAAAAGACAGGGACAGGGCAGTCCAGTTTTTAAAAGACCAGGATATTCTGGTCAGACCCATGACAGCCCCCTCCATTGCCCATACTTTCAGAATGAACGTGGGTGTTTTAAAGCAGACACGCTCTTTTATCGATTCATATGATCGATATTTGAACCTGTATGACGGCGAACCCGGTTAAAGAAGTGTTGTTTTGTTTGAAAAATCAGAGACGTTTCTAAAAAGAAAAAAATTGAAACAGGAGTTTAAATGCAAATCAATTATTATGAGCTGACAAAGCTGTCCGAGCAGGAAATCGCCAAGATTTCAAGGCGGTCAGAGACCGATATCGAAGATATCCAGGAAGCTATAAAACCGGTGATAAAAGATGTTGCGGAAAAAGGTGATCTGGCCTTGATAGAATACTGCGAAAAATTCGATAAAGTCATCCTTTCTCCAGATCAGATAAAGGTTACGGAAGAGGAATTTGCAATAGCTGAGAAAAACCTTGATCCTTCGATAAAAAAAGTAATAGAAGCCTCTGCCGAGAACATTAAAAAATTTCACAAGGCACAGATGCCGGAAGAGATGTGGTTTAAACAAATTGATGACGGTATCATGGCTGGTGAGAAAATAACACCAATCACATCTGTGGGGCTTTACGTACCAAGGGGTAAAGGATCTTTTCCATCTGTCATGCTCATGCTCTGTATTCCCGCTGTCATAGCCCAGGTACCTCGTGTGATAGTATGCACTCCTCCAACCCCGGAAGGCACGGTAGATGACGCATCTCTTTTTACAGCTCGCCTCTGCGGTATTAAAGATGTTTACAAAGCCGGTGGCGCACAGGCTATTGCGGCAATGGCCTATGGTACTGAAACCATTCCAAAGGTTGACAAAGCTCTTGGGCCTGGCAGCATTTATGTGAGTGCTGCAAAAAGACTTCTATACGGCAGGCTGGATGTTGGAACCCCGGCAGGTCCCAGTGAATCGATCATTTTATGCGACGAACATACCGATCCTGAAATTGCAGCCTTAGATCTTCTAATAGAAGCAGAACACGGCCCGGATTCAACTGCTCTTCTTGTCACGCATTCGGAAAATCTTGCAAAAAGGGTTGCGTCACTGTTGCCGGATCTTATAGAAGAACTGCCGGAAGAACGCAGGGCATTCTGCAAATCTGGATTTTCAAATTATGGCGGAATCATGCTGACTCCAGATTTTAAAGCATCTATTGATTTTATAAATGATTTTGCTCCAGAGCATCTCGAAGTTCTTGTGGCAGATCCTATGGCAGCTTTATCTAAAATAGACAATGCCGGGGAAATTCTTCTTGGCCCATACACCCCCATCACCTGCGGAAATTTTTCGTTAGGAGTCAACGCTATTTTGCCCACTGGCGGATTTGCTAAAACATTTTCATGTGTTACTGTCTATGACTTCCTCAAAAGATCCTCCATAGGTTATATGACTAAAGAAGGATACGATAAAATCAGTGACACAGCGGCCACGTTCGCGGAATACGAAGGTTTTCCTGCTCATGCCAGTGCGATCAGGAAACGAAAGTTTTAGTTTTAGGGTTCGTTTTCGCCCATCCTGCGAAAAAATGTTACAGAATTTATATGAAACGCAGGTACTGAAGATATCGCAATGGTAGGGCGGGGTTCCGTCCCCGCCATCTTTCGGCAGGGCGGAACCCCGCCCTGCCGTCAATAATTGGGTATATTATTTCTTTAAAGTTCCCTCATTCATTTTTCGGATTTCAGAAGATTCCATGATACGTATGCCGCTTTTATCCTCTTCTGCACATGTCAACACCGCAGCAGCGACAGCTTTTGCTTCCACCGGCTTATACTGGCCGGGAATCGCGAACATAAAACTTCTGCTCAGAAATTGTCCGAATTCTTCTCCGAATCGTGACTCTTTTCGATCTCCGAGCAAAAGCGAGGGCCGAAATATGCTGACCTTGTCATATCCTGTGGCAATTATCGCATCTTCGAGTTCGCCTTTGACTCGATTGTAAAAAAACATTGATCCTGCATCAGCCCCAATCGAAGAAACCATGAGAATATGATCGGCTCCTTTTTCAAAGGCTTTTTTCGCTATCTCATATGGATATTTGAAATCGACTTCATAAAACCGGTCTTTTGATCCGGCTTTTTTTATGGTAGTTCCAAATGCTATGATGACATGATCAACCTGGGGCAGGCTTGAAAAAGGGTCTGTACCGTCAAAATCGACAACATGCTCAATGACATCTGAACCTGCCAGGTTTTTCGGTAAAGCGGACCTTGTAATGGTATGTATATGATCGTACAGGCTGCCTTGTTTTATAAACTTGAGGCATTGACCGCCGATCAGTCCTGTGGCTCCGACCAGCAGCACTTTTTTTTCTTTCATTCCATCTTTCATACTTTTTATCCTCGTTTCAAGGGCTTTTGTTATTTCTGTGCTTTATTCAGTTTTCAGGCATCCTTCATATTCGTCCAAAAATAGTTTACACTTTTTCTTATTCTGGCTTGTTTTTTATCGCCTCATTTTGTTTGAATCAGGATTCTCAGGATTAAAGGATTTTCAAGAGTTTCAATGCTAATCTGGCTAATGGTGGGCAAAGCTTCGCTTTTGCCCACCTGCGAAAAATATTACGGCATTTTATATGTGCTTATTTACAGGCTTTTACGCATCAGGGGCGAATGTGAATAGTTGGATAAAGGCCCTCTTTATCTCCGTCTGGATAAGGCTGAATGATATTAAACGAGATATTCTGGTTCTGCTGCGCGTGTCCTTTGTTTTCAGTACCATTGAAAAAAGCGCCGTTAGCTTCCAGTATATGCTGAATTCGATTTTTGAATGCAGTGACAAAGGCTGCTCCACTCCCCTCGAAAAGCATGTTTCCTGTTGAAAAATGAGAATCGATTTTTGAAAAATCGTTGAGAGGTAAGCTGTTTCTTGCAAGATCCTTTTCGTCTTTCACCATGCCCCATACAAGATGATTTGGCGGAACGGATAAAGGTTTGCGGTTATCAATGATGGTATGGGGCATGATAATGGTGTCCTGGCCGATGGTCAGCCGATAATTAGGCCGCCCTCTCAGAAAACTGTTAAAACCCACGAACACATTTTTGCCCAGATCGGCTTCAATGATTTTGGCTCCGTGAGCCGTTACATTGTTGCCTTGTAGAGTGGAGTTGATTATGTAGCAATTTTCCTGTGCATTAGCACCCTTGCCGAGCGATGAATTTTGCAGATAAGCTCGTTGAGCGACCAGTACATTTTCGCCGATACGGGTTTTGGGTTTGACTACAGCGTAACGATCCAGGGAAGCATTTGATGGAACAGATAAAGTTGTTTCCATATCCACCCTTTCAAACACCCGCTGGAAAGCTTCCTTACGATCTTCCGTAAAATCCATCAAGATCCCCTGGGGGAGCCTGCCAGCAGTAAAATAGATATATTCGTTCAGCTGATCAAGGGGATAGCGATAAATGAAATTGAATTCGTCCGGCTGCCTGATCCACAGCGTTCCGGGTTTGATATCCAGATGGCTGATTTCTCCTGCCTGCACATAAGAATATGTACCGATAAGGCAATCCCGCATTGTGGTGAGATCGACCGTCGAAAACGGCCCCAGGAAGCATCCGTCCGAAGGTGAACCGTGAATATTGGCATAATGGGTTGAAATTGTATCCCTGATGAAAAATGTTTCCAGAGTTTCCGGGTCATGGGAAAAATTGTGTACCAGAGTCTTGATGAGAAAGCTGTCATCAATACTTATCCCCTCATCTTTATTTACCGGGATTTTGAAATTTTTATATCCAAATATTTCGTTTTTTTTCTTGAGTTCGTCTCCCCTTATATCTGTTTTGTAAAGCAGGGAATTGGCTATTCTGGATTTACCTAAAAAATAGCTTCCAGACAAATTGGAATGTTTGAAATTGAGGTTAAGCGGGTGGTTGGGGGTAATGCCGTAAAAAGCATAAAACTTTGTCATCTGGTCAGATGTTACCAGTTGTCTGACAAAAGGTTCTACATTGTAATTGATCTCTCGAAGATCAATGTTGACACGCTGGATAATCCTGTCAAGCAGTGTGTTTAATTCTTTCATCCTGTATCCGTCCTGTCTGTTATCGTTGATTCATATTTTTTCATTGCATTGAAAACCACAGAGAAAACATCCGCCAGTCTCAGCACTCCCACGATATTTTCAGTATCCGGGCCTTTTGTCACGAGTAGAGACAAATAAGGGCCGGCATTCAACTGATGAACAGCTATATCCAGAGATGTGGTATCTTCGATATACTCCTCATGGCTATGAGGCTGCATGAACTTAGTTATGCTGGACATTGTCGCTTTTTCGTAAATTTCATTGATTGGCGGAGTTCTTTTTCTGTGTTGTTCCTTATGACTGGCAATCGCCTTACTGCTGAAACCCAGATGGCTCAAATTAAATGCCCTGTCGTAATTATTATCCTTTTGTTCCAGGGCGCAGAGGAAATCCAACTGGCTGAGTTTTCCAATAACCCGTTTGTCTGCATTCATGACCAGCACGGCACGATGAGAGTATCTGTTCTTGGCATAGTCCTCCTGAGCCTTTTCCAGAGCGAGTACCGACTCGTACAGAGTTGCGCTTTCCGCAACAGTCGCATACTCCGAAATCGGCACCATAAAATCCCTGACAATATATTTCTTCACAAAAGCCTCCGTTATTGGATTGAAAAAATAAAACCTTTCATCTGCTAAGAGATTATAAATCAGGTATTCCCTGTTTATAATCCAGCACAATGAGCGTATTTATCACAGATATAAGATAAAATCAAGATCCAAGATTGATTCTCTTGATATTCAATTTAGCCTGTGATAATAAAACTGCGGCGTTGAAAAAAAAATGCTGAATGGTAATGGGTTGAAAGAATACCCAAATAAATTAAACATATAGATAGAGGAGGAAGTAACAAGTGAAAAAGTACAAGGTGGAAGAATTGATGGTCCCGCTTTCAGAGTATGCGACGGTTTCTTCATGCGCTACCCTGTCCGAGGCTATTCTTGCCCTGGAAACAGCCCAGGAAGAGTTTGACCAGACAAAGTATCGGCATCGGGGAATTCTGGTGCTGAATGATGAAAATCGAGTGATAGGTAGAATCAGCCAGTTGTGTATTCTCAGAGCTCTGGACCCTCAGTACAAAAATATCAGGCCAGATACAAAGGTTGCCCATCTGGGATTCAGTGCAACCTTTCTCAATGATTTGCAGCATCAGTTCAACCTTTTGGACGGCGCAATGGAACATATCTGTCAAAAAGCTGCCAATATAAAGGTTAAAACCTTCATGACATCTTTAACTGAAGGGGAATATATAGGAAAAGGCGCTTCTATGGATCAGGCCATCCATCTGCTGGTCATGGGAAATCACCAGTCCCTGCTGGTCAAAGAAAATGAAAGAGTTGTGGGTGTTTTGAGGTTGACCGATGTCTTTGCCGCTGTTTTTCATGTATTGAAAGAATGCAGCATTTCGGGTGATACTACATAATTTGAGCTGGCAACATATAAAGGAGATTGTAAATGTCTGAAGATATAAATGGCATCGTCGAGCAGGCGGGCTATGACTATAAGAAATTGATCTGGATGTTCCTTGGTATTTTTCTTTTTATCATAGCGTATTATTCGCCCCCCTGGATTGACGCTGTAGATCCGACAGGTAAACATTTTGTTCTGAGCCAGGAGGGAAAAGGCGCTCTTGCTGTATTTCTTCTTGCTGGAACATGGTGGGTGTTTGAGGTTGTTCCCATCGGTGTGACCAGTCTGCTTATCGGTGTAATGCAGGCTCTGTTTCTTATCCGACCCGCAAAAGTAGCCTTCAAAGATTTCATGGACCCATCGGTCATGTTTATTTTTGGATCTATTGTCATCGGTCTCGTGTTTACCAAAACCGGTCTGACCCGACGACTTGCCTACAAGATGCTCTCTATAGTGGGTGAAAGAACCAGTATGATTTATCTGGGCTGTTTTCTGGTAACCGCAGCCCTTTCTCACATCATGGCCCATACGGCAGTGGCAGCTACCATATATCCTCTGCTTGTGGCTATCTATTCCCTTTACGGTGAAGGAGACAAGCAGACAAACTTTGGCAAGGGCCTCTTCATGGGTATGGCCTATGTAGCAGGTGCAGGGAGTATCGTCACTCTGCTGGGCGCAGCCCGTGGTGCTGTTGCCATTGGTTTTTACAAGGATGTCACAGGTCTGGATATCGGTTTTTTCGAGTTGTCCTATTATATGTTTCCAATTGGCTGGATTATGACATTCCTGCTCTGGGGCTTTTTCATGGTCGTTTTAAAGCCTGAAAAGAAAACCATCCCCGGCCTGAAAGAACGGGCAAAAAAACTTTATATAGAACTGGGAGGCATTACTCGAAAAGAAGTTGTCGCAGCACTTATTGTAGGAGCATGTATCGTGGCTCTTGCTGTTTTTGCTATCATGAAGGCAACCATTCCCGGTTTTGTCCCACCCCATAAGACCGCTATTATCCTTTTATCCACAATCTTGTTTTTTATCACCGGAATTTTAGATATAAACGATCTGGAAGAGATTCCCTGGAATATCATCCTGTTGTTTGCAGGTGCCATGAGTATTGGTTTCTGTCTATGGGATACCGGCGCTGCGGAATGGATGGCGATCCACTGGCTTGGCCTGTTTCAGGAAGCCCACTGGTTTGTCTTTGTAATGAGCATAGCTTTTTTTGTCATGATGATGACCAACTTCATTATGAATGTGGCCGCTATTGCCATTTCCCTGCCGGTGGCTCTGGTTATAGCTCCTTATCTGAGTGTATCCGGCGAGGTGATTCTTTTTTCATCGCTGGTCGTAGCCGGTATGCCATTCCTTCTGCTTGTAGGTGCGGCTCCTAATGCAATTGCATATGATTCAAAGCAGTTCTCCACAGGTGAGTTTTTCCTCTATGGAATTCCGGCCAGTATCATTTTGATGATAGTGACTGGTTTTGCTGTTTATGTGCTGTGGCCTCTTATGGGAATGCCAACCTATATCGGAGGATAGATAAAAAACAGATTTCAAGACTGAGGCTGTTCTGTAACGATATCGGACGGTTTCAGCAGATATAGGTATTTAAGAAAATACAGCTCGGAGATTTATCTCCGGGCTGTACATTATTCCGGTTCCAACTTTATTCGATCCCGACTTTATTCGATCCCGACTTTATTCGATCCCAACAGGCAGATCCATATGAAAGCGGGTATAATTACTCTGCACACTCTCCACATGGAGTTCACCTCCATGTTCCCGAACAATTCCGTAGCTGATGGAAAGCCCCAGACCAGTACCTTTGTCTCTGGGTTTGGTAGTAAAAAAGGGATCAAACATTCGTTCTCTGGCTTCCGGGGCGATACCAATTCCATGATCTTCCACTGTAGTGCGTATCCATTCTTTTCCTTTTTTTTCGAACAGGTATGCGGACAGACTGATGATCTTGTTTTCATCATACACCGGATATCGTTCATTCAGCGCATCTCTGGCGTTGGTCACAAGGTTCATGAATACCTGCTGAATCTGACGGTTCATGCATTTGATCGCAGGAAGATCATTTGATACGTCTGTCTCAAGAATGATCTGATCGTGACGTATTAATGTCCGGATAAGAGACAGGGTGGATTCCAGGATATCGGATATTTTCGCAGCACTGTGTGATTCCTTCTCACATCTGGCAAATGCGAGCAGGTTGCGGACTATGGTTGCCACCCGGTTGGTTTCATATATTATTTCTTCAGCGAACTCCAGAAGAGGGTCGTCCGGGTTCAGCCTGTCTTTGATTAACTGGGCATAGTTCATAATACCATTGATTGGATTATTGATTTCATGCGCTACTCCGCCGGCCAGGGTACCTACAGACTCCAGTTTCTGTTTCTGCCGCAGTTTCATTTCAAGCAATGTTCTATCTTTTTCTGCCTGTTTTCGTTCCGCTATCTCTTTTCTCAGATGCGCTGTCTGTTCTTTTACCTTTCTTTCAAGTCGTTTCTGCCATATTTTCTGTTCCGTGCTGTGTTCCTGGATAGCCCTGGACATAGACTCCATATTTCTGGACAGAATTCCAAGTTCATCTCTGGAACTGATATTGATCTGTTTTATGGGTTCGCCCCTGGTAATGGCGGATGCTGCATCATGAAGTTTTTTGATCGGTCTGATAATAAATGCGCGAAAAATAAGAAACACAATCAGAATTGTCGTAGCTGTACATAAAATAGCGAGCAGCAGGGTAGCATCCCGAATAGACCGCTGCTCTTTATGAAGATCCTTGTCCGAAGCCGTATAAAAAATAGTCCATTTCCAGGGTTTAAAATGGCTTGCAGCGAAAATTTGGCCGTTTTTTTCCCCATGAATATCAATATGAGCATGGCCGGAGCGTTTCATTTTCCCCTGGTTAATCATATCTCTGGCTATTTCCTTCCATAAGGTTTTATAGGTATGCTGTCCGTTTTGATTTCTACTGAAAACAATTTTACCATTTTCGTCCAGACCGAATATAGCGCCGGAATCCACTATTTTTATTTTTTCCGCAGCCTGGACAGCTGCAGCCTGATATGTTTTGATAAAAGCAATTTCCTTATCCAGGCGGTTAAGCACCAGTACATCGTACAGATCTCGAACCTTATCATTTGCATATGCGTCCAGAGTCAGGGCCATATGCTCAATGGCCGCATTTTCGATTCCCCTGATAACCACCTGAACAGACCAATATCCCAGAACGACAAGCGATATGAGAATCGGCGGCAGGATACTCAATATGATCTTTTTCTGGATGCTCATGGAATTTTTGGTGACCGATAAATATTTTTCCCTGCCATTTTAAGCAGATCAGGCGGGACGACGATATTCAGATTCAAGGCTGTGGTCAAATTTATTCCCAGGTCAAACTCAGATGGAGGGATGACAGGAATCTGACCGGGATTTTTTCCTTTTAGAATCCCATCAGCCAGCAAAGCAGCTTCACGCCCGCTGGCTTCCATGTTTGGGGTGACATGCATAAGCGCACCCATTTTAACACTGTCAAGTTTTGTTCCAATAGCAATCGGAATTTTGGAATGCGTAAGTAACAGGCTGGTGTATTCCAGGGTTTCTCCAAGTGGACCCAGGGGTTCGATCCAGAAATCAACCTTACCGTCCAACGCTATGATGCCTTTTTTAACCTGCTCCAGCATGGATGGCAGCCCGTCAGGAACTTTTTGATAGGTGATTTCACAGGGTACAATAACGACATCATTACGAGTCTTTTCAAAAATTTTAAAATCCCTGATATCGCCCATGGCCGAAGGGTAGCTTGAATGGATGATTCCAAAGCGAATGGGTTTACGGACATTCGTCTGATCAACAAGCCGGAGAATCATTTCAATCTTCGCTTGCCTGTTCACCGTAAAAACTTTGCCGGTAATGTTTGAACCTGTGGGAGCATTGAGCCGTTCAACCAATCCCGCCCCTACAGGATCAGAAACCTGGAAGAAAAAAATAGGGATGTCTTTTCCTTTCAATAACTTTACGGCAGCCTGAGACGCGAGAGTGGCTATGGTAACGACTATATCCAAATCTCCTTTTGCCAGTTCAGCAGAAAGAAGGGTTTCTGCCAGTTTACGATCTCCGTTGGCTTTCAGGACTACCAGATCCATATTTTTCCCGTTTTCATACCCAAGTTCTTTGAGCTGAACCTGAAACCATCTGGAATGTTCCAGAACCGCCGGAACAGGCATGGTCTCCATCAGGATAATCCGTTTGATATCTTCTGCGGCTGCGTTCATCGGATATCCTGAGATCATAAAAAACAAGATGGTGACAATCATTTTTTTGATACTGTATTTCATTTTATTTCCCCTCTTCTCGCTATAGTGAACCGGGTTCTCTTTTTATTTTGT
>JAUCGE010000389.1 GCA_030377965.1 Desulfobacterales bacterium HSG16 | reverse complement strand
GATTCAGACATACGGAAAGTGTAAACTACTGAATGAATGATGCCAATATTTTGCTTATCTGGCAGAATGTGGGAGAATTGTTTATAACCAGGCACTTTTTGTCTTACCTGGCTTTTCTCATCTTGTAAGTGATCAAAGGCCGAAAAAGAGCTATCACTCGGATAAGGCCAGCCTGGACCAGTTGCTCAACCACATGGTCGATATTCTTGTATGCCTGTGGAGCTTCTTCGTATAAGGCATCCCTGTTTTCGCAGATAACACGGCCGCCTAGCTCTGTATGTGTCAATGACTTTGCTTTGAACCTGGATTTTAAACGCGCCTTTGTTTCGCTTCGTTTCCACTTGCGGCCCGAACCGTGAGCAATAGACCAGGCGTTTTTCTCCTGATCTCCTGTTGGCTCCACAAGATATGTAAATGAGCCTCGTGTGCCTGGAATGACAACAACACCTCTGTCTGATGGTGCAGCCCCTTTTCTGTGCAGCCAGCATTCAGTTCCCTGAAATGCAACCGGGCTGATTCCATTGTGATGAAGGTCTGTTACCAGTTGTTCGCCTGTTGCCCTTATTGTGGAAAGAAATCGTTCGGCAATCAATGCACGGTTGGCAACTGCCCATTTCATGGCTGTATCGTGTGCTTTTAAATATTTTATCGCATCTTCTGTGCCGATAGGAAGCCCTGCTGCCTTATGGTTCTGTATGTGATTGTGCAGAATCGATTCACCAAGTCCTCTGGAACCGCTGTGGACAAGTAGAAACAGGCGATCTTTTGACAATCCCAGTTTTTTGAAAAAATCCGGGTTTTCGACAGATTCCACAACCTGCAACTCAGCAAAGTGGTTTCCGCCTCCTATGGTTCCAAGTCCGATGTCTGCTTCACATGGTTTCAAGCCAAATTTTTCCACCCATGCCTGCCGGTCGCCTTCCCAGGGCGTTTCCAGTCCGTGAAGCTTATCTGTCCATCTGTCTCTTTTGATTTTCTTTTTTTTCAGGCTGGTTTTCCAAAAACCCATTCCGCAGCCGATATCATTTCCAACAAGATAGGGATAAATCCATTCTTTGCTGATAAATGCAGCTCCAATCGGATATCCTTTGCCGGGATGAAGATCGGGAAGGCCGACAACCAGTTTCATGCCTTCGAGTTCTGCGCTGTTCTGCAACTGGCGGACAGCATCACCTTCAACCTGCTTTTCCGAGGCTACCATCCTTATTTCAGCACTATTTTCCGATTTCTGGTTCATTGCTGCCCTTATTATAATCAGTTAAAAAATTTCGTTTTATTCCATGTTCCGGTTTATATCAACCTTAAAAATCATAAAAAG
>JAUCGE010000388.1 GCA_030377965.1 Desulfobacterales bacterium HSG16 | reverse complement strand
ATCCCTCTGTCTGCAATTCGAGCGTTTGCTGACGAACTGCACGATATAGACGGCAATCTTCATATTGACACATCTGTAAAAGGAAATTTAAAAAAACCGGATATACTGGCTGTAATCAAGTTTGAAGAAATTGGGATGTCCATTCCCAGTCTGAGCCAGAAATTAGCAGGCTTGAACGGGAGCCTTGAATTGAACGAAAAAGGACTTAAAATAGATGGGATCAAAGGAAATATAGATACCGGAAGTTTTGCACTTTCCGGCCAGATCGACATGAAAGATTATAAGCCTGAAAAACTTTTACTGACTTTAAAAGCAGATGCTCTTCCCATAGCCATACCCGATACTATGGATCTTACAGCCAACGCTGATATAACGATGAGCGGTACTCCCGATAAATCAAAGCTTGATGGAGACATCACTATTCTTGAGGGCAGCTACACCAAAGATGTGGATATGACTATTCTGGCTGCTAATGCAGGAAAAAAAAAGAGAGAATCATCACCGGTTAAAAAACAATACGAGCAGCCTTTTTTAAAAGATCTGAGTCTTGGTATTCAAGTCAGGCGCAGACAGGCTTTTATTGTCGATAACAACATGGTACATATGGAGCTTCACCCCGATCTTGCTGTTTACGGCAAGCTTCATAATCCTTTGGTCAGCGGCCGCGCTGAAATTATGGAAGGAACCATTACATACCAGAAAAGTCCCTTTGAGATCAAAAGGGGAGTCATAGATTTTGTCAATCCATACAAAATCGAAGCTACCATAGATATTGATTCTGAGATGGAAGTCAGGAAATGGAAAATCTTTCTCGCGATTTCAGGAACACCTGAAAACCTCGATTTCAAGTTAACCTCAGACCCTGTGGAGGAAGATACTGATATTTTCGCATTGTTGACTACAGGAAAAACAGCCAGAGAATTGATCGGAAACGAGGGAGGAAGCTCGCAGTCTCCGGCAAAAATGGTTGCAGAGCTGGTTGCATCTGCTCTTGGTGAGGAATTAAAGGATGCCACCGGGCTTGATACGCTGGAGGTCGAATTCGATGATCCGGCAAGTGACACCAATGATTCGTCGGATCGCGTCAAAGTGACTCTGGGAAAAGATCTCTCCCGGCGAATGAGTGTTAAGTATGCGGTAGAATCCAAAGATGGCGAGATGGTGCAGCGGGCAATAACCGAATACAAGTTTTTGGAAAATCTTCTTATGACTGGTTTCCAGGATTCAAATGGAACTTTTGGCGGAGAACTTCAGTTCCGGCTTGATTTTCGGTAAAATTAGGCGACCCGAATAAAGGTGCGTTGTTTTTTTAACATCTAACTATTATTTATCA
>JAUCGE010000104.1 GCA_030377965.1 Desulfobacterales bacterium HSG16 | reverse complement strand
GTGACGCAATACACACCGAAGTACGCGGAGGTGTGGATGAAGCTCTTGCCAGAACAGGCAATGGCAGAGATGTACTCACGGAGGTTATCAGGGAATATTTTCTTGTCTGTCACAGGTGGTGTGACCATATCCTGCTCATCTATCAGGAAACCCAGTCTCTGCCTTCCCAATGGCGCAAAAGAGTGTTGGAAAACGAAATTAACATTACCGGTATTTTCATAAAAGTTCTGGCCGACATGGTTGCCATCGGAAAGCTTCCCAATATCGACAGCCAGGCCATTGAACTCGTTGCCCACGATATAACTGTGCTGGGTCATATGTGGACATTCAGACGCTGGTATCTGGCAAGGCATTACAATATCGAGGATTATATCCGGCTTCAGACCGATTTTATCCTCGGAAAATATACGTATAAAATTTGCGACGAATCAACATCGGAAGAAACATAATACCAAAGGAGAGGGTATGAGTGCCGAAGCAGAAGTTTACAAACCGAAAAATAATGTCAGAGTGGTTACAGCTACCTCACTTTTTGACGGCCATGACGCATCAATTAACATTTTCAGAAGAATTCTTCAGGGAACCGGAGTCGAGGTTGTTCACCTGGGACATAACCGGTCAGCCAAAGAAGTGGTTGATGCAGCCATAGAAGAAGATGTTCAGGGTATTGCCGTATCCTGTTATCAGGGCGGGCATGTCGAATTTTTCAAATATATAATCGATCTTTTAAAAGAGGGCAGCGCCCAGCATATAAAAGTATTTGGCGGCGGTGGCGGCGTAATCGTGCCAGAGGAAATTAAGGAACTCGAAGATTATGGAGTTTCCAAGATATATTCACCTGAAGATGGAACCAAGTGGGGGCTTCAGGGGATTATCAATCATATGGCAGAAGCTATGGATTTTCCTGTAATGGAAAAAGGCGCTCCTGATTTCTCATTGCTGAACCCGGATAACAAGGGAATGGTAGCCCGTTTTATCACGAGTGTGGAACAGGCAAAATCATCTGGAAACGGCCAATTGGAAAAGCTCAAGGCAGAGATAGCCGAAAATACACCTGACCGGCCAGCTTCCGTACTTGGTATTACAGGAACCGGCGGCGCAGGGAAATCATCTCTTACAGATGAATTGATCCTTCGCTTTCTTCATGACATGGAAGATATCAAGATCGCCATAATAAGCTCAGATCCTTCCAGAAGAAAAACCGGTGGCGCTTTGCTTGGAGATAGAATCCGTATGAATGCCATCGGCAGCCAAAGAGTTTATATGCGTTCTCTGGCTACTAGACGGTCTCATTCGGAAATCCCGGAATTTCTGCCTGAAGCTGTAGATGCTGTAAAGGCTGCCGGATATGATCTGATTATCGCTGAAACCGCTGGTATCGGCCAGGGTGACTCAAAGATCGTGGATATGGTCGATGTTTCCCTTTATGTCATGACATCGGAATTTGGTGCGGCTTCACAGCTTGAAAAAATCGATATGCTCGATTATGCAGACATCATAGTAGTCAACAAATATGAAAAACGGGGCGGTGAAGACGCTGTAAGGGATGTAAGAAAACAGGTTCAGCGGAACCGGGATCTGTGGACAAAGTCCGCTGAAGAAATGCCCGTATTTGGAACTATAGCCTCAAAATT
The DNA here is from genome assembly GCA_030377965.1 of Desulfobacterales bacterium HSG16. Lineage (GTDB taxonomy): Bacteria > Desulfobacterota > Desulfobacteria > Desulfobacterales > HSG16 > JAUCGE01. The sequence goes on along the minus strand of JAUCGE010000104.1, from coordinate 11,471 downwards.
CAATGATGACGGTGTCACAGCCCTTTATCACGCCCTGATTGATGAGATAAACGAAAAGAGCGGCCTTGGACTCAAGTCCGGCCTTGACAGGCCAGAAGCAAAAGTTTCGACTTCCAAAACAGTAATAATTCCGCCAGAAAGAGTAAGATATCTGGCAGAAATTTCTGACACCATCCGGGATTATCATAAAACAACCGACGAACAGGCTGAAGCAGCAAGGTTTGCCTGGCATCTGAAAGAAACCGAAAAAGTACTTGAAAGTGCAGATACCCCGGAATTACTCCAGAGGCTCAAACAGGAAATCGAAAAAGCCGATCAGGCCATTAAAACCGACACAAAGGATCTTCTCAGTCAATGGGAAGAAACAAGAGAAGCATATTCCAAAGATGAGCTGGTCTATCATGTCAGAGATAAAGAAATTCGTGTTCCATTGTTTTCCGAATCCCTGTGTCACACAAAAATACCAAAAATAGCTCTGCCAAAATTCAAAGATCCGGGAGAGATTTACAAGTGGGTACGCCGTGAAAATCTGCCCGGCTATTTTCCCTACACAGCAGGCGTATTTCCCTTAAAGCGTGTGGATGAAGACCCCACCCGTATGTTCGCAGGTGAAGGCGATCCTTTCCGCACAAACCAGAGATTCAAGCTTTTATCGGGAAATTATGAGGCTAACCGTCTCTCAACCGCTTTCGACTCAGTTACTCTGTATGGATATGATCCCCACATAAGGCCGGATATTTACGGCAAGGTCGGAACTTCCGGTGTAAGCATCTGCACAATTGACGATGTAAAAGCCTTATATGATGGTTTTGAACTCTGTGCGCCCAGCACCTCTGTTTCCATGACCATTAACGGGCCTGCTCCCATTATGCTGGCAATGTTTCTTAACACCGCTATTGATCAGCAGGTAGTAAAATACGAAGAGGAAAACGGCTGCAAAGCTTCCGTTGAGCAATACAATAATATAAAGAAAATGGTTCTTGAAAGTGTTAGAGGAACCGTCCAGGCAGATATCCTGAAAGAAGACCAGGGCCAGAACACCTGCATTTTTTCCATTGAGTTTGCCTTAAAGATGATGGGTGATATTCAGGAGTTTTTCAAGGAACACAATGTAAGAAATTTCTATTCGGTTTCCATATCTGGGTATCATATAGCCGAAGCTGGCGCAAATCCCATAACCCAGCTGGCTCTGACCATTTCAAATGGTTTTACTTATGTGGAATACTATCTTTCACGGGGTATGCCCCTGGACAGTTTCGGCCCGAACCTTTCCTTTTTCTTCTCCAACGGCATGGACCCGGAATATACTGTAATAGGCCGGGTCGCCAGGAGAATATGGGCTATTGCCATGAAGGAAAAATACGGAGCGTCCACCAGAAGTCAGATGCTCAAATATCATATCCAGACATCGGGCAGGTCGTTGCACAGTCAGGATATCCAGTTCAACGATATCCGCACCACTCTTCAGGCTCTCTGTGCAATTTATGACAATTGCAACAGCCTTCATACCAATGCATTCGACGAAGCAATCACCACACCGAGCGCAGAATCCGTGCGCCGCGCTCTGGCCATTCAGCTGATCATCAACAGAGAATGGGGTCTTGCCAAAAATGAGAATATGCTCCAGGGCAGCTTCATCATAGATGAACTGACCGATCTGGTGGAAGAAGCAGTTCTTATGGAATTTGACAAGATAGCTGAAAGAGGCGGCGTTCTTGGAGCTATGGAAACCGGATTTCAGAGAGGCAAAATTCAGGAAGAATCGATTTATTACGAAATTTTGAAACATACCGGCGAGCTTCCAATTGTCGGAGTGAACACTTTCCGTGACCCTGACGCTGATGGCGATGACCTGAACGATTCCATGAATTGCGTTGAACTTGCAAGGGCCACAGATGAAGAAAAAGAGTCTCAGCTGAATCGACTCGATGCTTTCCACAATAAAAACAACCAGAGCGCACCTGACGCATTGAAAGCATTGCAAAAGGTTGCTCTATCCGGCGAAAATATCTTTGCCCAGCTTATGGAAACAGTTAAAGTTTGTTCTTTAGGCCAGATTTCCCAGGCATTGTATGATGTTGGGGGGCAGTACAGGCGGAATATGTAGATGTCTGATGGTAGGTGGTAGCTATGGTAGGGCTGGGTTCCGTCCCAGCCTTCTTTTGGCGGGGACGGAACCCCGCCCTACCGTCAGGTATATTGTTTTTTGGGAATGTCCTTACAAGAATAAAAAATTCGGGAGAATCAAAATATGAAACAGGCAGTCATCGTAAGTGCGGTACGTACCCCATTAGGAAGCTTTAACGGTTCCCTGGGCAATATTGGAGCGACTCAGCTCGGAGCCATAGTTATAGAAGAAGCTGTCCGTCGGGCAGGTATAGAAAAATCAGTCGTAAACGAGGTTCTAATGGGCAACGTTCTGCCCTGTGGCTATGGCCAGAACCCCGCAAAACAGGCGGCAGTAAAAGCAGGTATGCCCTGGGAAGCGGAATGCTTTACTGTAAATAAGGTCTGTGGATCAGCCTTGAAGACAGTGATGCTGGCAGCCCAGGCAGTTCAGCTAGGTGATGCCGATGTTGTGGTCGCAGGCGGCATGGAAAATATGAGCATGGCCCCCTACTATCTGGAAAAAGCTCGTTTCGGATACCGCATGGGTGCAGGACAACTTATAGATAGCATGATTCATGACGGCCTGTGGGATATTGTGAACGATTTTCATATGGGTATGTCAAATGAATTATGTTCCGAGAAATATAATGTGACAAGAGAAGACCAGGATCGGTTTGCAGCAGAATCTTATATCCGTACCCTGAAATCTATCTCCGAAGGCCGTTTTAAAGACGAAATAGTGCCGGTAGAAATTCCTCAGCGCAAGGGAGATCCCAAAATATTCGATCAGGATGAATGCGCCAGAGAGACCACTTACGAAGCTCTCGCAAAAATGAGGCCGGCATTTAAAAAAGATGGAGTTGGAACAGCCGGGAACGCATCCATCATAAGCGATGGAGCGGCTGCTGTGGTTGTCATGTCCAAAGAAAAAGCCGAAGAGTTTGGGTGCGAAATCATGGCGACTATAGGCGCTCAGGCATCTTACGGGATAGACATGAAATATGTTCTTGTTGCACCAATATGGGCTATTCCCAAATGTGTCGAAAAAGAAGGGATTTCCATAGATGATATCGATCTTTTCGAGATCAACGAGGCATTTTCCGGCTCAAGCGTTGCCATTATAAAAGAACTCGGCCTTGACCCGGCAAAGGTCAACGTCAATGGCGGTTCAGTAGCATTAGGTCATCCCATAGGCGGCAGCGGCTGCCGTGTTCTGGTGACATTGCTCAATGAAATGATCAAACAGGACAAAAAAACCGGTCTTGCAACCCTCTGTCTCGGCGGCGGGGAAGCGGTTGCCATGATTGTGAAAAGATAAAAAATTTTCAAATAAATCTGACGGTAATTTCGTCCCCGTCGAAGGAAGACGGGGGCGGAACCTACCTTACCGTGTCTGAACGATTTGAAAAATCGTTTCATACAAACAAATTAAGGAGAGATAAAAAAATGGATATAAAAACTTTTGGTGTAATCGGTGCAGGGCAGATGGGAAACGGTATTGCCCAGGTGGCAGCCACGAGCGGTCTGAATGTCATAATGAACGACATCAAGGAAGAATTCGTGGAAAAGGGCTTGAACAATATCAAGAAAATTCTGACCAGAAACGTTTCAAAAGAAAAAATCACGGAAGCCGAAAAAGATGCTATCCTTGGCAGGATCAAGACGAGTGTAGATTTAAAAGACATGGCAGCAGCCGACTTTGTTGTCGAAGCAGCAGTTGAAAGGGAAGATCTCAAATTCAAGATATTCGAAGATCTTGATGAAATCTGTGCCGATCATGTCATCCTTTCCACCAACACTTCATCCATTCCCATCGGCAGAATAGCAGCCAGAACTAAAAGGCCGGAAAAAGTCATTGGAATGCATTTTATGAACCCGGTTCCTGTCATGAAACTTGTTGAAGTCATTCGCGGTATAGCCACATCTGACGAGACTTTCAAGCTTACCTGGGATCTGTCCGAAAAATTTGGAAAAACTCCCGCACTTGCCAACGATTACCCCGGATTTATAGCAAACCGCATTCTCATGCCCATGCTCAACGAAGCGGTTTTCTGCCTGTACCATAGTGTTGGAACCCCGGAAGATATTGATACGGTCATGAAACTTGGTATGAACCATCCAATGGGTCCTCTCGCACTGGCTGATCTTATCGGACTCGATACCTGTCTTGCCATTATGGAAACATTGTACAACGGTTTTAAAGATTCCAAATATCGCCCCTGTCCCCTGCTTAGAAAATACGTAGAAGCCGGATGGCTGGGCAGAAAGACCGGACGCGGTTTTTACGAATATAAATAAGGAGATATCATGGCAGCCAAAGATAAAATAGATCCTATCGGGAAAAAAATAAAAAAAGCCAGGCTTGACAGTAAAAAAAGCCTGGAAGAGATCGCCAACAATACCGGCCATTCCATAGATTATTTAAAAGCTGTCGAGGCCGGAAAAGAAATGCCGCCTGTAGGCGCTTTATTGCAGATATCGCGCGCTCTGGAAGTCGATTCTGGTTTCTTTTTGAGAGAACAGGAAGACACTTTACAAAAAAGAGTCGATCAATATACGAAACGAACCGACAACTATGCCTATGCAACCCTTACACCCGGAGCCGAAAACAAGCATTTAAAGGCGTTTCGCATTATCATAGATCCACATCAGGATCATGAAGGAGTGGGCTACGAACATAAAGGTGAAGAATTCGTTTATGTCCTCAATGGAACAATAGAAGTCATGGTAGGTGATCATGTCAACGCCTTGGAAAAAGACGACTCCCTGCACTTTAATTCGGGGATAAAGCACCAGTTGAAGAATACCGGCGACGAAAAAGCGGAGCTTCTGGTGGTAATCTACGGGCCATAGAAGGGGAAAAAACATGTTTTTTAATCTGACAGACGAACAACTCATGATCCAGACTATGGTCAGAGAGTTTTCCCGTAAAGTGATCGCAACTACTGCGGCAGAGCGTGACAAGACAAAAGAGTTTCCTGCTGAAAATCTCAAAAAAATGGGAGAGTTGGGACTCATGGGCATGATGATCCCGACAGAATACAACGGTGAAGGAGCAGATACAGTCAGTTATGTACTTGCCCTTTCGGAAATAGCCTATTCATGCGCTTCGACTGCTGTGGTCATGTCTGTTCACAACTCGATTGTCTGCGAAAGCATCAGCCACTTTGGAACAGATGAACAAAAGAAGAAATTTTTGTTCCCCCTGACGGACGCTGAAATAATCGGCGCTTTTGCATTAACAGAACCCCATGCAGGGTCTGATCCGGTGGATCAGATCACCACGGCTGAAAAAGACGGGGATCATTATGTTTTAAACGGCACAAAACGATTCATAACAAGCGGCAAAAACTGCGGCCTTGTGATAGTCACAGTCAAAACAGACGAGAAAGCCAAGCATAAGGGAATAAGCGCCTTTATAGTAGAACAGGGTACACCTGGCATGAAAGTCGGGCATACGGAGGACAAAATGGGCCTTCGAGCCTCTGACACCACCGACCTGATTTTCGAAAATTGCCGGGTTCCGGCAGAAAACATGCTCGGCAAGGAAGGCGAGGGTTTCAAAATTGCAATGACCGGCCTTGATGGTGGCAGAATCGGAATAGCAGCACAGTCGATAGGTGTAGCGCAGGCCGCATGTGATGCAGCCGTCAAATACGCGAAACAAAGGTCACAGTTCGGCAAGAAAATCTCAAAATTCCAGGCTATCCGTTTTACTATAGCCGACATGGTAACCGAGATCGAAGCAGCCCGCCAGTTAATGTTTTCCGCAGCAGCCATGAAAGATCGAGGCGAAAAATACACACTTCAGGCATCAATAGCAAAACTTTACGCATCTGAAATGGTGAACAGAGTTACAGCAAAAGCATTGCAGATTCATGGCGGATACGGTTTTACAAAAGATTATCCGGTGGAACGCTTTTATCGTGACGCAAGAGTTTTCACAATATACGAAGGCACGTCTGAAATCCAGAGAGTGGTTATTTCCAACAATGTCTTGAAAGATAAGCGGCGTCCTTGATTTAATCCGCAAAACAGGGTATATAAAAAGGCAGCATGAAGATTTTTTCTTTATGCTGCCTTTTTGTTTTTGATTCAAACAAGGAGAGAAAAAATCATATGGAATACCGGAAATGGTAAATTCCCTTTTGATAAGCGAACAAATGAGGACAATTGCATCATGAAAGCAGTATTTAAAAATATCGGTCCGATCAGCAAAGCCGAATTCGACCTGAAAGATCTGACGATCATTGCCGGTGCGAACAATACCGGGAAGACTTACCTTGCTTATACTTTATATGGGTTTTTAAAATCGCTCAAGCCTTTGGTTCATTATAGTATTGATCACAACTCACAGCGATTATATGATCAAGGAATTCAACAATCTGATAATGTTGAGCCGGAATTTTTCTGGTAAAGAAAAATTTCTGAAAAAATATTCCGGCTGTTACGGGAAAAAATGACTATTTAAAACAGGAATCGGTTGCCGCATATATTTGCGAAAAAGGATCTCTGACAGCTTGCGAAATAGATCATCTGGGGCTGAATATGCCCAATTTCGATTCGACAATTGATCAGATAAACATGGTTGCCAATGAGCTGGCATTGTCTGCGGAAAAATAATGAGCTTACGCGATGATTTGGAAAATCTGGCAGGCTATCTTATCGCCTGGATAAACAAGGAGTTCGTTTTTTCTTTACTTTCCACGCTACTGGGTTATATAAGTCAACAAGTGGAAAGTTCAGAAGAGCTTTTCTATGGTTTTAAGGTGAAATATGATAGCAGGTGGAAAACTTTTACATCAACAATGTTGTGCATAAGCAGAAAATCAGTCAGATATTAAAGATTATGCGATTACTGAATTTGAAAATAAAAAATATCGGGCCTTTTATCGAAGGAAATATCGATTTCATTTCGGAAGAAGATAATATTCAAAAACCGCCCGTCACTATAATCACTGGAGAAAACGGAACTGGGAAAACGATAATTTTAGATGCGATAAGAGGGCTGTTCATAGGTGAATATTGCTTAGACCGGGATATCATCAGAAATAACAAGGATTTTTCGTCCTCTCTGAAATATATTACTGATAATGAAATTGGATTATTACCTCATCTCAATGTGAAAAATTTAACAAACAGGTTTCATGAAAATAATAAACCTGACGCAACCTGGAATTGGGTAGTCGATTATTGGACTTCAAAACTATCAACTGATAGTTTTGAAATAAAAGGGTTGGTTGCTCCAATTCCTGAAAATATTTATAAAAACTCACTTGATGGCATACAAAAAAACATTGAAGTCGCCCAGCTAATATGTTTTTTCGACTATTTAAAAACCAGTGACAATGACGCAGAAAGAGAATTGGGCATCCGTATTTTCGATATTTTAAAAAAGATAATAAAGTTAAGCTTGATTGACGGTGAGTTTAAATATGTTGCAAGAGCAACAATGGAACCAATTGTATGGCAGACAGGACAGGAGATTTCGCTTGAAAAGTTGAGCAGCGGAAATCTCTATCTGATACAGCGTATGGTTTCATTGTTAGGAAAAATGTATTCAATACATGTTCTCAACAAACGCCCTATTGAAGAATTATGCAAAACAGAGGGTGTCCTTCTTATTGATGAAGCAGAAAATCACCTGCATCCAAAATGGCAAAAGACTTTTTTAAAGTCAATTCATGAAATATTCCCCAATTTACAACTCATTATAACCACACATTCACCATTTATTGTTTCATCTGTCGAGAATGCAAAAATCTTTGTTTGCAATTCAAAAGGAGATCATGCTGAAATCAAAGATGAGACAGATATTTATTCAAACAAGCCGATTGAAGAAATTTTATTGTCACCATTGTTTGGCGTTACTCATCCATTTAATCAGAACATTGATGTTTGCGAAATATTTTAAAAAAACGCAATATTGAACACGGTTTCAACAGTAAATAAGATACCCGATTGTAATTTTCTTTGGATGTTTTATGGAATCTTTACAGTTCAAATAATTTTACAGATTGGATTGAAAGAAGCGAAACCCAACACCAATTTCCTTGACTCTCATTCGGGAGTATTTGGAAAATACTCGTTACTTTATCCTGCCCACCTGTCCAGTTCACTGTCAACCGATTCAAAAATCATATTCAACACTCCGAACAGTCCTGCCAGGTTGTCAATTGTGTAATTCATGATATTCTTTGTAAAAAAATTCTGATACAGTTTGCCAAATTCCCATAACTTTCCATCCGTCACTATGCCATATACCGGAAGGTTTGCATTGTCGTTTATCTTCTGTGCCGCAACCATTTCAGCAAGGCTCTGCGCCCATCCCTGCTCAAAATCGTTTTTCTTTGCTTCAACTACTATGACCAGCGGCGCGTCCAGCACTGTCTTTCCTAATTCCGATCTTGTTGAAATGATATAATCAGGAGTTCCGCTGAGATTCTTGTCGTAACTTATGTGTTTTTGAATCCACAACGAATATTTGTCGCTGTATTTCTTCCAGACCTCGCGAAGCACAGGAAAGATTATGACTTCAGAACGTGATGCTTCGGAACTGTAAACGTCCATTTTTTCCCTGTTAAATTCAAATTCTTCAACGAAATTTCTGGAAGGCTCCACATCCTGCACAACGATAAAATTTTCTTCTTTATATTTTATTGTATATTGCTTCTGAACCTGGGAAATGTTTTTGTAATCGCTGAAAGCCATAATCTTTTTCCGCCTTCATAGTGTCGGATGTTTAAAAAATGTATCCTGTTCGCAGGATTGAAGGATTTCCAGTTTTCAAGATTTTTCGCTTTTATAAAATCCTGTCAATCCCGAAAATCCCCCATAATCCACGTTCAAGACAACAAGTCATTCGTCCATCTCTGCCTGAGAGAATGAATTTTACTTAATATCGATAAGTTAATGAGAAATGATCATTGGGAAATATATCCTGTTCTTATAGAAAATCCTTGTAGCGAAAAAAATCGCGTGGTCAGAGTACAGAGATTCAGAGATCAGAGGATGGGGCGGCTACAAACCGAAACCCGAGGTTATTGCTCAGATAGTGCGGAGAGCGCCGGCTGCGAAAACCGCAGCGCAATTTTTCTTCATCAGAAAGGAAACAACCCCCTCGCATTATTATATTTGTGGATTTCTTTATCCGATTCAAATTTTCCCTCCCATCCTCAGGATCATAAGGATAATCTTCATAAATACTCCGAGTCCACTCCCAAACATTACCGTTCATATCCTCACACCCGTAAGGACTTTTACCTCTGCTAAAAGATCCAACAGCAGAAGTTGTCCCAATCGCGCTTTCCTCACAATTTGCTAATTCAGGAGCAGCGTCAGAATCATCCCCCCAGCAATAACATCTTCCTGGGCTCCTGTTCTTCTTTTGTCGAACGTTCTTATCCATCATGGAGTTCATTATAGAAACAGGACATATCAACTCCTGTTCCGGTATCTCAAATCCTCCACGAGCAGCTTTTTCCCACTGTGCTTCAGACGGCAGAGTGACACACCAATTCTTGGGCAGCACCTTCTTTTTGTGCCATGTTTCTGTAAGCCATCTGGTAAAAGCAATGGCTTCATACCAGCTCACGCCGAAAACTGGATAGAAAGGAAATTTGAACGACTTTTTATTACCATCTGGTCTATCCCGCGAATCTATTTCTCCATCCTCCCAAACTCCTTCCCTAACTGCTTCATCCCAATACTTCTTTTCCTGATATCCACCGTCCTGAATAAACTCATCATATTGCTCATTAGTCACCGGGTACCGACCCATCCAGAAAGGATAATCCAGAACTGAACAAATCTCTTCTTTATTATCTTCGCCCATCACAAAATTCCCGGCCTGCACATAGCAAAACTGCCATGATTCAAGCGTTTCGTCGGTATTGTTCGGTTCTAGCTGAACTTCTACCTCAACTTCTACTGGTTCGTTGCAGCTAACGAGCAAATCACGTTGAACTTCCAAATTGTTCATAAATAGATCACTGATCAGATCCATAACCATATCAAAACAAGATATCTCATTTTTCAAATCCCTGCTCGTCAATGCTCTTACATATTCCATCGCCATCTGAAGCCGAAGTTCCGCCAGTGGAACTTCCGAGGTGAATTTACAGATGGTTTCAATAAGATAGTTTTCCTCCCCTTCCAGTTTTTCCAGCTTTGCCAGACATGCTGAAAACGGTGTACAGGCAATGTCGGGAGAAAGAGCGGCTATGTCATATCCGGTTTTTTTGAAAAACTGCTGTAAAAGCTTGTTATCTTCAAGCATGCTCTTTAAAACATCGACTGGCATGACGGCTTCATCAGGTTCCAGACCAACTTCCTCCATCACCGATTTCAGAAAAAGCAGGTCTCTGTTCTCCCATTTTCCTTTTGAAATAGTATAAAACTCATTTGCAATGCAGACGATTTTCTGCTCTTTCTGCAACTGGCTGTAGGGCCTGTCTTGAAACACCTTGTCATGCCTGATGGTATCTTTCCAGAAAAGCAGATCATCATTCCGGCGGAACTCCGCCATTTCATTTTTTATCTGCTGCTGTTCTTTGAACAAACCTGAAAGGGCATTGCAGACTTGAAACAGGTTCTGATTGGTCTTGATAATATCCTGGGAAAGAATACTGATTTTGTGGTCAAGGTTCACCATCATCTCGAACTGGACAAGATTCTGGTCAAACAGTTTGTTCAGCATCTGTTGGGAAAGATATTGCGATTTAGCAATATCATGCTGATTGGAAGTGGATAATTTGTGATTCGTCCCGGTAAAATTATTCCATAGGCGGCTGAAAAAACCTTGTTTCATCATTCCGCTGGATCGGGCTTCAACTGATGTAATCAGTGAGACAGATTCCAGAGCCATACTGGAAAGTTCCTGTGAGTTCTGACGGTGGCTTTCAATAAGGCCGTCAATATACAGATCAATTTCTTGTGTTTCTTTTTCTTCCAATGCAAAATTACTTTTTAACACCAATTCGCTGCTTCCCATACTCACTCTCTCCTATGAGGGCATTGCCCATATCTTTTTGAAGCGATTGAACTGCCATAGTTACCTCGTCGAACAAAATCTTTTTTTGTTCTGTATATCTCTGAAAATGTTTATTGTAAATATCTATCTGTTGAAGGCATTTCTCAACCGCAAACTGGGATTTTGTCAGATCATAGGCAGGGCCAATAATTTTTATGGTATCTTCATAGCCTCTTTTTATCGTCTTTTTTGCATTGTCAAAACGAAGGACACCGTTGAAAAAACCGCCCAGATCTTCCTGCGGATAAATTGGCAGAAATTTTGAATCAGGATAATCTTGAACAGGAATATAATCTGTCTGATTCAGCAGCACAGTGAAGATTATATCACA
>JAUCGE010000387.1 GCA_030377965.1 Desulfobacterales bacterium HSG16 | reverse complement strand
CTTTTATTTTCCGAAAGCAAGAAGAAATTTTCTTTTTTTTGAATCAGTATAACCAATTAATATTACACATGAAATATTGATTTTTGAGAGAGATATGTAGGAAACAGAGATCAAGAGGTCTGAATTTATTATTATTATTATCATTATAATTATAATCGCGCAGATCAACAAGCTTTGCAACGATGTTTCTTCCCCTCAGAGTTGCGGTCATGATTTCCTTCAGGTTTAAATATGTAGACTCCAATCCGAAGGTATGGTCCATGACAAGTTCTGTATTGCCAAGTATGATGGCGAGGATATTGTTGAGTTCATGAGCTATTCCTCCCACCATCGTTCTGACGGTTTCCATTTTTTTTAATCTGATGAGCTGTGCCTCGTACTGCTTGCGTTCGGTTATATCGATTACAGCAATTCGAGTATGGTTTAATTCTCTGGTCGAATTTCTTATCGACATACATTCCAGTTGAGCGTGAAATTGAGTCCCATCTTTTTTTATAAGTTTGAGATCATAAGTTTGAGCATCATTTTTTTCCATAAGTTCTTGATGATTTAAATAATAAATATCCTGGAATTCAGGGGCAATGAATCGGTTGAAAAAATTTCCTATAAGTCCTGATCTTTCCATGCCCAGCATGTATGCAACGGTCAGATTCGCTTCCATGATAAATCCTTTTTCATCAAGAACGAAATAACCAATCGGCGCAGAATCGAATAAATCTGAATATTTGTTATGCGAGGCTTCAAGTTTTTCCTTGGTTTCGCGCAAGTGTTCGTTTTGTGTTTCTAACTCGATTTTATGGACTTGAAGTTCGTGAACCAGCCGGCTTATCTCTTCTGGCGTAAGTTTTGATATGTCCAGCTGACGAGTCAATACTGTCTTTTCCGCCTGTAAACGCAACTCTTTGAGTTCATCATTTTCAGATGGATTATTTTCCATTATTCTGCCCTTTTTTTAAAAAAATTTCTGTACAGCCTCAGCTTCAGGCGTTTGATAAAAATAAAAAAAATAATACACGACGATGGAGCGTATAACAATACCGAAATATTACTGGCTAAATACTTAGGTTATCTATTATATTGAATTGCGGAAAGTCAGCAATGATGAGCTATCTGCTTATGATTTGGACACGGCTTTTATCCCAACGCTGCAACACCCCCTTTGTAAAAAAAATGAAGGATATCAAAGAAGTCATTAAATAGACAGGAGAAAAGTTCTCAAGTTCATTTTTTTTCCGCTTAATCCCATTTTCTTCCGAATACTGTTTCTATGACAATCAACGGTTCTTGGCGAGACACACATGACATCGGCAATCTCTTTTGATGCCATGTCCATTT
>JAUCGE010000103.1 GCA_030377965.1 Desulfobacterales bacterium HSG16 | reverse complement strand
CTCCCTGGACAGATTTGAGCATATCATTGATAATTGATGAAAATCTTTTATTTTCCACAGAATCTGTCAATATGGACAATGCTCTGTCCACTGGCAGGCCGGCCTGGAGCAGAGCGCATAAATCCTGGGTAAAATTCATCACATCTTTTGGAGATATCCGTGAAAAAAGCGAAAAAGATTGTTTCGATGCTGCTGTTGGCTTTGCCACTTTTTTGTTTCGAGATTTTTTTTTCCCAATCCCGCCCGCTCTATCGATTTTGATAGGAATATATCCCATATCCTGGATGCGGGAGACAATCTCTTTTTCATCGGATGCTTCCAGAACGCCTTTCATTATTTTTCCCGAAGGATCTGAAGCTTTATATGAATAGATTGTCATGATTGTTCGAGTGTTACCCTGAGTACTTCCGATACAGTGGTTATTTTTTCCGCAACCTTCTGCCATCCGTCCTGCCTTAAAGTTCTCATGCCTTTTTTCATGGCCTGCTCCCTGATCTTTCCGGTATCTGAACGGTTGATGATTTCCTGTCGTATAGCCTCATCCACGGCAAGGTACTCGAATATAGCAGTTCTTCCGGAAAACCCGGTACGCCTGCATGAATCACAGCCACCTCCCTTACTGCACTCGTCTGTTCCTATGGAGATGCCGTCCGCCCGTATGAGCCTGATAAATCTTTCTTCGACATCATCACAGGTTTTGCATACAGGGCATATTTTTCTTACAAGGCGTTGAGCCAGAACACCTAACAATGTTGAACTAAGCAAGAAGTGTTCCACTCCCATATCAAGAAGGCGGGTTACAGCTCCCGGAGCATCGTTTGTATGAATGGTGCTGAAGAGCAGATGGCCTGTAAGCGCAGATTGAATTGCAATTTCTGCGGTCTCTTTGTCTCTGATTTCTCCCACCAGGATGATATCCGGGTCCTGGCGCACAATGGCTCTGATCCCACCAGCAAAGGTCAGGCCGATTTTGGGATTGACCTGAATCTGGTTTATGCCCGATAGCTGATATTCCACCGGATCTTCCAACGTAATGATTTTGTTTTCTGGAGAATTTATTTTGTGCAGTGTAGTATATAAGGTAGAAGTTTTTCCGCTGCCGGTCGGTCCGGTCACCAGAATCATACCATAGGGCTGTTCGATCAATTTTGAATATTTTTTACGAAGATCGTCCGGAAAGCCTATTTTTTGCAGATCAAGCTGTAAATTTTCCCGGTCAAGGATTCTCATTACCACACTTTCACCAAAAAGTGTTGGGATAGTGGAAACCCTGAAATCAATTTCCCTGTCCGATATTTTCAGCTTGATTCTTCCGTCCTGGGGCAGTCTTCTTTCCGCAATATCAAGTTGTGCCATGATTTTTACCCTGGAAATAATTGCAGACTGAAGGCGTCTTGGCGGGAATTCAGCTTCAATCAATATTCCGTCTATACGGTAGCGCACCTTGAATTCGGTTTCAAAAGGTTCGAAATGTATATCACTTGCGTTTGATTCGACTGCATTCAATATCATCCGGTTTACAAGTCGGATGATCGGTGCTTCGGATGCCATATCTCTCAGATGGTCAACATCATCTTCTTTTTCAGCCGAAATTTCATAGACATCTTTATCAGCTTCTTCAATGATGTTTTCTATAGACTGCCGGCCAGCTCCATAAAGCCGCTCAATGCTGTTTTCAATATCTTCCGGCCTGCCCTTTAATGGTGTGACATCAAGATCAAAGGCAAATTTCAGAGCATCAACAGCTTCCCGGTCATCAGGATCGACAATGGCGATTTTTAATATTCGACCGTCCAGTTCTACAGGCACAAAACCGGAAGCTTTCATGAATTTGACGGAAAGCCCTTCTATAACCACGGGTTCTTTAGGGTAATCCTGATAGGATATGGGATCAGTCATATTTTTTGTTCCTGCAACGATTTTTCAAAATAAATCATTTCCTGTAATATTTACAGCTTTCAGATAAAACTTCAACTATAAGCACAGGATATAACTGCTGTCAAGATAATTTTAGTGATAAGGATAAAAAAAGCAGATATTTCGGCAGGGCAGATTTTTTTGTTCCAGCATTATGAATCAACTTACGAGGCAGGCATACAGCCTGCCCCGAAGCTAAAACCCGGATATCGAGAAATTGAATTTTTTACTTTTTCTTGGTCGTTGGCTTGACTTTTGTTTTTGGCAGAGGCTGGATAGCTGAAATGGCATCCTTGTTCAAAGCAAAAGTTTTTTCGCCCACACCTTTTACCTTTATAATATCATGGGTTGTTTTAAACAGTCCGTTTTTGACGCGATATTCCACAATCCTTTTGGCAAGTGCCGGGCCGATTTTTTTAAGCTGGGTCAGCTCTTTTTCAGTGGCAGTATTAATGTCAATTTTTTTATTTTCTCCGGCAAACATGGGTGATGCCATTGAGAGAGTTATAAAAACCGTAAGAATTATCGCAGCATACTTTTTAGCAAACATCATTTTGATCTCCTTTTTTTTAAAAATCGGCCATTTCACAAATCGGCCATATCCACAACCTGTCGAACAAGCTTTTCGATTCCTTCTGCAACATCCTTGATTCCGGGTCCTAACATATACGCAGGGGTGGTAACGATTTTATTTTTGACATCCACATGGATCATGTCAACTGTACAGATCTTGTGAATACCGCCCATTTCCTCAATAGCTGAAGCTGTACCTGCATCATTTCCTATGGTCACTTCAGGTTTTTTGCTGGACAAAATTTTTGTCAGGGTTGCTGGCGCTATGCAGATTGCTCCCACCGGTTTTTCGGCTGCAACTGCTTCATTTATAATACGCTCAACTTCTGGATGAACTTGAGCGTCTGCTCCTTTGACAGCAAAATTGCTGAGATTTTTGGCTGCTCCGAATCCTCCGGGAATTATCAGCCCGTCTATATCTTCTGCGCTGACATCTTTTAAATTTTTGATCTCTCCCCTTGCGATTCTGGCAGATTCTTCCAGAATATTTCTTTTTTCTTCGACAGCCTCCTGGTTTGTCAGGTGGTTTACCACATGCATCTGATCCGTGTCAGGAGCCATGCACACAGCTTCTGCCTCGACTCTGTCCAAAGCAAGGAGCGTCAATACCGCTTCATGGATTTCAGATCCATCGAACACCCCGCATCCTGATAATAATACTCCAATTTTTTTTGCCATTACTCCGCCTCCTTAATGTTTATCTGTGAGATCCTTTATCCTTTGCAAATCCGGCGTTTTTTACGAGATCAAGATAAAACTGTGTACCAGGATCAGTATCATTATCTCCCCTGGCAATTTTTTCCCTGATATCTGCAGCACCCCGTTTGCCTAATTCCACACCAAACTGGTCAAAGGGATTGATTCCCCATATAAATCCTTCGTAAATGGTTCTTGCCTCATAAAAAGCCAGCAGTCTGCCGATATTTTCCGGTGACAGGCTTTCGATAACAAGGGTGGAAGAGGGGCGGTTGCCGGGAAAAAATTTTGATTTATCGTTTGTATTATCAGCAAAACTGCCATCTGTATCATCAGTACCCTGGGCAAGAGCAAGGGGCTGGGCAATCAGGTTGGCCCATAATTGCTCATGATTGGTCACGCCTTTGAATCGATGAGAAAACTGATCGTACCAGGCTTTGGCAACACCGATGAAATCGATGGGAAACGGCCTGCCCTGATGAGCCATCTGAAAAAAAGAATGCTGTGCACAGGTTCCTGGTTCCCCGAAAATCATCACCCCTGCCTGAGTCTCAGTCAAAGGCGTGCCATCTTCTGTAACGGATTTACCGTTGCTTTCCATATATAATTGCTGAACATGGGCCGCAAGTCTGGACAAAGGGTCGGCATATGGAATGATGGCCTGAGCCGGATACCCCAGAAAATCATTGTTCCATACGCTGATAAGCGCAGCTATAAGGGGAAGGTTTTCACATGCTGGAGCCTCAATGGCATGTCTGTCCATTTCATGGGCTCCTTTTAAAAATTTTTCAAACTTGTCATATCCGAGATAAAGACTCAAGGGCAGGCAGCCCACAGCCGATGACACGCTGTATCTGCCGCCTATGAAATCGAACATACGAAATGTCTGTGTCACAGAGTTTAAATGAGAATTCTTATGATTTCCTTTTCCTGTGACCGCTGCAAAATGTTTTTCAGGCTCTGCAACCTGCTCTTTCATGAATGCCCGTGCAAGCTCTTCGTTAGCCAGGGTTTCCGTTGTTGTATAGCTTTTGGAGATTATGATCCACAGAGTTCTTTCCGGATCAATTTCCGATATGACTCGGCCAAAGGCATGGATATCAACATTTGCAAGATAATGTATGCTCAAATTATTATCTGCAAGGTGGGCAAGGGCAGTGGAAACAAATTCAGATCCTAAGTGAGAACCGCCTATGCCTGTTACCACGATTGATTTGAAAGGTTTACCTTCAGATCCACAGATTTTACCTGATCGTACCTTTTCGGTAAAATCTTCAATCTCCTTTCTCACCTCCATGATTTCCGGCATCACATTTTTTTTATCAACATAAACAGGCTCATCTATAAAAGAGCGGGCAGACATGTGAAGAGCTGCCCGATTTTCTGTCCGATTGGCTTTTTCCCCTTCTGACATGGCCCTGAACCTGTTTTTCAATCCCCTGTCTTCTGCCAGATCGAATAAAAGGTTTAAAGTATCAGTGTTTATTCTCTGGCGGGAAAAATCATAAAACAGTCCTGCCCCGGTTCTTGAAAAAGTCTCAAAACGGGTTTTTATCTTTAAAAGATGCTTTAAATGATTTTCCGGACGATTCATGACATCCGCGTTCCTGACAAGTTTCTTAAATACGGGCAATTCATTGAACATTTGGCAATCCATTTTTCCCGTCACCATCCTTGCTTTAACTTTTTTTAAAAAAAAGGGCATATGAAGAAAGGCTTTACTTCAGCCTGTGTAAAATATTGAAAACGAATTAAAAATCATAGCATGGAGACAGCGGAAGGTCAAGCTCATAAGCTATCTGAACCATTGTTTATCGCTATTTTTTTCAAAAAAACAATCAACTTTCAAATTTCGTATGACTGTCAATAAACGGTATTTATTGACATGGCTGCTCACCATTGATACTATCAACTTTGGATCAGATATCCTATAGGGTCTGATAAAAATCTTTTGACACTTTATTTTTGTTCCGGTAAAGGGAAATGATAAGTGTGGTGAGTAAAGTACGCGGGGTTGCAATTATTCAAGCGGCTATAACATCAAATGTGGTTTTTGGGAGCATTTTTTGCTTCTGGAACAACGATTTAAGCCAACTGACTCGGCCTGTAAATTGAATTGAAATAGGAGGATGCACATTGGGTTCCAATTACGATGATGATGTTACATTTACGGAATATTCTCTGGGCCCCGATCAGTTGCAAAAAATCGAAACGATTTTGCAGGATGACCTGATTGACAGCGGAGTCAACAGTGTTATGCTGATCGATCTGGCCGGAAATATAATTGCACAAAAGGATAACGGAAGCAGTGAACATGATCTGTATTCGCTGGCAGCCCTGGCGTCCGCAAATTTTGCAGCTGTGGATACAATGGCTAAAATTGTCGGTGAGGAAGAGTTCTCGCTGCTTTTTCATAAAGGTGAGAACGAGAGCATTCATTTCAGTAAGGTACATGATGAGTTCCTTCTGATTTCCATATTCAGCAAGAAGGTCGCACTGGGCTTATTGAGATTGAAAGTGTCCGAGTCTATTGACAAGATCACTGCAATATGGAAACGTTAACGGACATTTATCAGTTGATTTTCATTCTGTTCGGTATGCTGTCATCATCTTTCCAAATCCGGATATAGCAGTTAGGAGGGAGCGGTCTTGGCGTTCGTCAATATGAAGAGTAAGGAAGTCCAGGCTAAAATTGTTTATTATGGACCTGGCAGAGGTGGTAAAACAACCAACCTCGAATATATCTACAGCAAATTCCGGGAGCGAATCAAGTCAGACATGGTGAGTATCAAGACACATGGAGACCGCACCCTGTTTTTCGATTTTTTGCCTTTCGACATTGGTAAGATTATGGGATACGATGTCAAGGTACAATTGTATACCGTTCCCGGACAGGTCAAGTATGACGCTACCAGGCGGCTGGTATTAAAAGGAGTCGATGGCATGGTATTCGTTGCCGACTCTCAAGTGTCACAGAGAAAGAAAAACATCCTTTCCCTGAAAAATCTTCAGGAAAATCTGGCAACGTACAAAAAAAGTATTTTCAAGATCCCTCTGGTTCTGCAATATAACAAAAGGGATTTGAAAGATGTTCCGCTGTTACCGGTTCAACAGATGGATAAGGATATGAACAGTCAGTTGAAAGTGCCGTCTTTCGAAGGTTCTGCACTTACCGGTCACAATGTGGTTCCAACTTTGAAAAAAATTATTTCACAAACTATGGCATCCTTGCAAAATGTATTGAAATAGTGAGAGTGGATGTCTGAAAATGACTGTTGAGCTTATGCGGTCAATGTGAAAAATGAAGAAGAAAATCCGGCAGGAACATTTGGCCGGAGGTTCTGCCATGTCAGATTGTGGAACAGGCAGTCTGGCTTGGCTGATCGGTCAAAAGCGAAGCTAATTATAATGAAGCAGAAATTTCTCATCATTTTTACAAATGAGTAAGAATGAGTAAGAAGAAAGGATAGTAAAATTGGACTACGATGATGATGGCATCTCCTTTTCAGAATATACTATTGAGGGGGAACAGATCGATATGCTCGACAATATTCTGGATGAATATGTCGCGGAAAGCTGCGCGAACAGTGCTATGCTTATCGATATGGCCGGCAATATAATCGCACAGCAGGACAACGGTGCTTGCGAGCATGATCTATATTCACTGGCTGCCCTCGCTTCCGCCAATTTTGCAGCTGTGGATACTATGGCAAAGCTTGTGGGCGAATCGGAATTTTCCCTGTTGTTTCATAAGGGCGAATCGGAGAGCATTCATTTCAGCAAGGTGAATTCGGAATTTCTTCTCATTACCATTTTTGGAAAAGATGTTACACTTGGCCTGTTACGTCTGAAAGTTGCAGATGCTCTAACCAAGATCAATGCAATTTGGGAATAGAAAAGAAAAGACGCATTCTCTCCTTCGATTTCAGTGGTTTATGCAGATATTGGTGGCATGTTTTGCTGACATTCTTGAAAAAGCCGGAGACGCCACACCAAAAAATGCCAGGAGGGGTTTCATCATGATGGCATATAAAAAGGAGGATTGACAATTGGGTTCCGAGCATAAGAGCAACATCACAGCAGAGGTGGAAAAAAATCTGGATGATTTTTTCGGAGAAGGAGGCGGTGATGATGATCAGGAAGCAGATTCTGCTCCTTCTCCCGGCAGCACTATAGAAGTCGACCGCCGGCTGGATGATTTCTTTTCAGAAGACGATTCTCAACCCGCTCTAAAAGACGATCCTCCGGCATCAGAGCAGTTATCCAACGAATCTGTTGAATCAACCCCAGCCGAAGAAAAAACTGTCAATATAGCGAGCAGTCCTGAAAACGAATTGCTTAAAGACTTGAAATCGGTTGTTCTTTCCCTTGAATGGGAAATTACCGACGAAGTCATGCACAGCCTGGGTGAAGAAATTGCAAAACTGGAAAAGGATTTTTTAAATGATAAGATAGTGGTAGCCTTTCTTCAGTTAATGGGATCTTTGGGAAAATATGTTCAGAAGAAAAAAGCTGAAGCACACCCTGATTCCATAAGTCTGCTCAACTCGGTGTACGACAATCTCGAAACCGTTGTTATTGCAGAAGATATGAGCGAGGCTGCAAAAAAGAAGCTTCTTATCGGAGAAGTCAATAAATATAAGTTATTGAAAGAACACATAGCATCTGCAAAAGTCGCATCTGCCGCAAAAGCTGAAATGAGACGTAACGAAGAAAGCAGCAATCTGCAAGAGGAAGAAAGTTACACACCGGCAGATGATCCTCCTGTTGCAGATATTCCTTCAGATAGCAGTTATCCGGAAATGGCAGCAGGTGAAACCACAGGAGGAGCTGACACTCATGCCATTGTTTCAGCTCTTGAGCAGATTGGACAAATTTTACAAACCGAGCTTACAGCCATAAGAGAAGAACTTAAACTGCTTAGAAAAAGCCAGTAATTTTGGGGAATCACATTTGGAAAGGAAGATTTTTACATGATTGTCTTCTGTGAGGAATGCGGGGCAAGGAATATAGTCGATCCTGATAAGTTAAAAGAACAATCCGAATTGCCCAGATGCATGACATGTGATGATATCCTCAGAATAGCACTGCCACAATCATCTGGAAAGCCTGAAAAAGTTCCTGTTACTCCGGGATTACGTCTGAAACTGAAATTCAAAAATAGTGTCGTTGAAATCAGCCAGGTAAGGCCCAGTGTAACTATGGGCAGACAGGGCCACAACAATCTGGTGGTGGAAGACAGCCGGGTTTCAAGATCCCATGCCAGGATTGTCTACAGGCAGAAACAATTCATCCTTATTGATCACAGCACCAATGGAACATATGTCTTTGTAAAAGGCAAAAAAGGGATGAATCTCAAGCAGAATGAAATTCAACTGGCTGGAAGCGGTATCTTCGGCTTAGGTCGAAAGGTAGCGCCTGACTCACCCGAGGCAATCCACTTTGCCATTGCCAAGACCTGAAATTTAAGAATAATATAACAAAACCCGGCAATAAAAAAATGCCGGGTTTTTTTATTTTGTACCTGAAACAACAAGCCCGTCAGGCTTATTTCGAATTGCTGCTTTTCTGTGCATCGTCAGTTTCATTGATAAGCATGGTTGAAGGGTCCAACAGCAAGGTTGGAGCCGCACTCGCCATTCCGCCTTTCAAAGCTGCTACATGAATCTGTTTACCGTCTGGCTGTAGTTGAAAGGCTACCTCGAACAAATCTTCCACATCAGACAGGGGATGAGGCATTCCATTGCCATCCGAGGCTTCATGCCTGTGTGTAGTGACCGTAAACCAGACATGCATACCATGACTTTTTGCCAGAGCCTTCAAATCTTCAAGAGTTTTTCTATCGGTTTCAGCAAAGGGAAGCCCGTCAATGAGCATCATCTTAGGATGAATAATATTCTGTTCGGTCAAATCTGTCAGCCGTTCATCCAGTTTCGGAACACTGAAACTGTCCACATTAAATGTCATGATCAAACGTCCGGGGAGAATGCTTTCCCATAATTCGTTCATCTGTTTGACATCATACTGGATTGAAATATTTTTAAAAACTTCTTCATACCATAAACAAACCTTTTTAACAGGATCATCCAGGCTGATATGAAGAACGTGTTTGTTTTGCAGAAGGCTGTCTAAGGCCAGTTGTACCAGCAATGCAGTCTTTCCCAGCCCCGCACGGGCCAGAACTGCTCCAAATCCGCCTTCAGGCAATATGTCGTCGGACCGGTCTCCCATGACTCGCAACGGGTTTCGGTAAATCAGATCCTTTCTGAGCATATTGTGGTTCCTTTCTTTCAAATAAATCACTTTTGCATTTTTTGAACTTTTTGCATTATGCAACATTTTTCTTTTCTTCTGCCGCTTTTTTAACCAATTCTTCTTCGATACTTTTTGGCACCTGCTTATAAACGGAAAATTCCATTGTAAACTGGGCTTTTCCCTGAGTGGAAGAACGCAGTACAGTCGAAAATCCGAACATTTCTGCCAAAGGCACCTGAGCCTCAATTGCACACATAGGCCCTTCGTCCTGTGCGCCCACGATCATTCCCCGGCGCTGGTTCAAAAGACCCATGACTGCTCCCTGAAATTCGTTGGGAGTTTCGACCACCACTTTCATGATCGGCTCATGGATCACCGCTTTTGCTCTGTGATAAACATCTCTGAAAGCGCCTCTTGCAGCAGCCTGAAAAGCCATTTCAGATGAATCGACAGAATGAGCAGCTCCGTCATTTATCAATACTCTGACACCAGTAACTGGAAATTCCATCTTCGGCCCTTTGGCCATGCATGCCCGAAATCCTTTTTCACATGCAGGTATGAACTGGGTCGGAATGGAGCCGCCTGTGACTTTGTTCACAAATTCAAAATCAGTTTCGCTCACAGGCTCGATATATCCGGCAATCCTGCCAAACTGTCCTGCGCCACCAGTCTGTTTTTTGTGTGTATAATTGAACTCTGCTTTTCGTGTAATAGTTTCTCTGTAAGCTACCCTGGGCTTGCCTGTTTCAACATCTGCCTTGTATTCCCTGAACATCCTCTCCACATAGACTTCCAGGTGAAGTTCGCCCATGCCTTCAATGATAGTTTCGTTGGTTTCCTTGCTTACATGTGTTCTGAAAGTAGGGTCTTCTTTGGTAAAGCGGTTCAGCGCCTTTGACATATTAACTTCTGATTTATTGTCTTTTGGCGTTATGGACAGGGAAATAACAGGTTCCGGCACATGCATTGAAGTCATTGCAAGTTCGATTCCCGGGTTTGCAAATGTATCTCCTGACGCGCAGTCCACACCAAAAAGAGCACCTATATGGCCTGTGGGAATCCGGTTCAGATCTTCCATTTGATCAGAATGCATCTTGACCAGTCTGCCTATCTTGACTTTTTTTCCCGTCCTCACGTTGATCATAGTGTCGCCTTTTTCCATGCTGCCCTGATAAACGCGAACATATGTCAACTGGCCGTATTGCCCATCTTCGAGTTTGAAAGCAAGGGCCACGAGGGGGTCTTTTTCACTGCTCGACAAGATGACAGGAGCCTCGTCATTTGCAAGATCCAAAGCCTGGTTTTCAACTTCCGGCGGAGAAGGCAGCAGTTGGTTGACCGCATCAAGCAATGGCTGAACTCCCTTGTTTTTATAGGCTGATCCCATGAAAACCGGGGTTATTTCTCTGGTCAGTACGCCTTTTCGTATTGCGGATAAGAGCAACTGGCCGGAAACTTCCTGTTCATCCAGGATCAATTCCGTGAGTTCATCGGAAAACATGGAAGCAGCATCAAGCAGTTCTTCCCGGCGCTGGTTCGCTTCTTCAAGCAATTCGGCAGGTATCTCATCAATTCGGACATCCTCACCGTTATCTCCATCGAACCATATGGCCTTCATATTGATCAGATCCACAACACCTTCATGCTTGGCTTCCAGCCCGATGGGTATCTGCACAGCCACGGCATTATGTCCCAGTTTTTCCCTCAACTGGCCGATTACTCTGAAAGGATTTGCACCGGATCTGTCGCATTTATTGACAAAGGCCAGGCAGGGAACCTTATATCTTTTCATCTGCTGATCAACGGTAATGGATTGTGATTGAACACCACCAACAGAACACAATACCAGAACAGCTCCGTCCAAGACCCTCAAAGATCGTTCCACCTCTATGGTGAAATCCACATGGCCAGGTGTGTCTATAATGTTGATTTCATGATCTTTCCACTGGCAGTAGGTAGCAGCAGATGCTATGGTGATTCCCCGCTCCTTTTCCAACTCCATTGAGTCCATGGTTGCGCCGACACCATCTTTTCCTTTTACATCGTGAATGGCATGTATTTTCTGGGTGTAAAACAGAATTCTTTCGGTCAGTGTTGTCTTGCCAGAATCGATATGCGCGCTGATCCCGATATTTCTGACAGCTTTAATATCCGCACTCATTGTATCATCCCCTTACAGTAGATATTTCATCTAAGGATATCCGGAAATCTAAACAGTTTTCCCGGTCGTGTATAAAAAAAATCCCACATATGGGATGCGACTCCAGATGAGGGATTGACATAAAACCAATATTTACTTGAAACCGAAAGAACATAGTGATATTTGAATGATTTGTCAATAAAAAAATAAATAAAGATGGCAAAATTAGGCTGAAAACAAAAATTATCTGCACTAACGTACCCTCCTTGCAGGCGGGATGAAAGACCTGTCACCGGAAAAAAAGACCATCCGCTAATAAGTACCGAACCAATATTTTTTTAACCTTTCTAAAGGATTACAAAAATAGAGCAAAGCGGTTTTTTGCCCACTTATATTTGCGAAAAACCGCTTCGCTCTATTTCCGCACTCCATTGTACTGGCATCAGAAAAGGTTAAAAAACTTTTGGTGAGGTACTTATGATTCGAGTGAAAAAGCTTTAGTGAAGATATGAAAGGTATTTTTTTAAGAGGAGCAAAAGCAATGAGTTGGAAAATCGTTTATTCCATCATTTATTCCATGATTGCTTTTGCCCTCTCTGTCAGACTGCTTTCTCTTCTGTGTGAGATGATCACCAGTTTTCGCAAAGAAGCTCAAAATAACCGCTCGGTTTAACACATGCCGGACATTTTTCAGGTGCTTCTTTGCCTGTGTGGATATATCCGCAGCTCAGGCATTTCCAGACCTTGTCTTCATTCTTGGCAAAAGCAGTGTTCGATGCCAGGTTTGCAGCAAGCTGCCTGTACATCTTTTCGTGTTGCTGTTCAGAGACATTTATGGCGTTCAGGGTGTCGGCAGCCCTTTGAAATCCTTCTTCCAGGGCTATTTCGGCAAAACGAGGATAAATTTTAGAATGCACATCAAGTTCAAGGTCAGCAGCAGATATGAGATTTGCCCTGGTATCTTGAATAACTCCTGTAAGAAAAGGCCATTTTATCTCCAGATCTCCTCCATTAAAAAATTTGAAGAAGCGCAGAGCATGTTCGTATTCCTGTGCAGCAGTTTCATCAAAGATTCTCGCTATTTGTATATAGCCTTGTTCTCTTGCTTTCTGGGCAAAAAAATTGTATCTTGTCCTTGCCTGAGTTTCTAACGAAAAGGATATCAGCAGGTTTTTAGCTGTTGAACTTTCCCTGAATTTTACCATATTATGTCTCCGGAAAGAAATTACTCTTCAATATTTATAGCCTCAGCACCACATTCTTCCGCTGCCTGTCGAACTATAGCTTCAAGATGTTCTGGAATTTCATCAAATTTAACAATGGACATAAGCTTGTCTTCGTCATATTCAAAAACTTCAGAACAAAGATTGTTGCAGTTTCGATCACCCATGCACTGTTTAGTGATGTTAGCTTTCATTCTTACCTCCTGTTTTATCGTTATGGTTTGGTTGTAAATAATGATTACAGCTTAAAAAAAACTTCTATTTATCAGCACAGGTAACATCGGTATCATAAAATTATGGG
Organism: Desulfobacterales bacterium HSG16; assembly: GCA_030377965.1. GTDB lineage: Bacteria > Desulfobacterota > Desulfobacteria > Desulfobacterales > HSG16 > JAUCGE01. Next base: position 22 of record JAUCGE010000103.1, on the reverse strand, counting down.
TAAGTATAGACTTTTTTATTTG
>JAUCGE010000102.1 GCA_030377965.1 Desulfobacterales bacterium HSG16 | reverse complement strand
GCGGCAGATTCTGACCAGCCAGAGGCAGTCGGTCTCAGATAAGGCCGATTTTTACAATGAAAGGATAAAAAAAATGAAATGGAAAATTAATCTGTTCGTCGCATGTTTATCGATCTTTGGCCTGTTTCTGACTGTTATGCCACCCATCTCACATGGTGCAGAAAATCGAGATGAACTTCTGAAAAAAATCCTTGAAAAACTTGAAAATATAGACAAACGGGTGAATGATCTCGAATCGAGAATCGAGGCAGTCCCTCAAAAAGAGGCTGCCCGGAAAGATCTTGAAATCATCGAAAGCGATATAGAAGATTTGACCGAACGCCTTGATGAGACTGAAACCCGAACACTGGTAGATAAAATCAGCCTTGGAGCGGAATTGAGAACCCGTTCTGACTGGTACGATTACAAAGATCAGAAGATACAGGGAAACGATCATGTTGACGGGCTTGTCAGCAACCGTTTCCGCCTGAACCTGAGATCCAACGTAAATGATCGGTTTCGTTTTCATGCCCGGCTGGGTTTGACGAAAAACTGGCTGGATGTTGACATCCCGACTCCGCTTACTCTTCGTGAAGATAATTACAGTCGTGTCAGCACTGACACCACTTTAAAAGTTGAACGGGCATATGCAGATTATTTTCTGGAGAGCCTGCCTCTGGCCATCAGTTTTGGCCGATTGCCGGGTACGGACAGCCTGCCTACGGAGTTTCGGGACAATTCTCCAAGAAAATCGACATATCCCGGTCTTGCCTATGACATGGAAGGCGATGGCATTGCTTTGACATTTTTTCTTGACGATCTGATTCCACTGCCTGATCCGAGCCTGAGAATAATCTACTCCAGATGGTACGAAGATAATTCATCGGATATTTATCGTGATAATGAAATGCAGCTTGATGACACGGATATTACTATCGTTCAGTTGGAAAGCGGTCTTCCAGACAGCATAGGAGATTCAATTATCCTGGCCAATTTTGTATATGCGGACGACTATTCAGCACCTGATTTGAGATTTATGGGTTATACTCCTGTTTCAATGCCAGAATCTCTCGGATCAAGCTGGAAATTCACCCTTTTTGGCGAAACACAGCAGATTGGAGGATCATTTCTTGATATTTTTGCAAGTTATTCTTTCATGAAAACCAGTACTCACGGAACTCCGGCTCTTTACGACGTTGGAGGAGGATATATAATTCCAATGGGCCTGCTGTCTGAAGCTAACAGCGAAGATCCTAAAGGATGGGCATTTCATCTGGGCCTGCGGGCAAGCCTGGATGCTCTTAGATTGAAAGATGGAAAACTGGGCATTGAATATAACCAGGGTTCAAGATATTGGTGCGGGTTTGGCGGCGGCAGCGAAGATCCGATGCATAAATTGAACACAAGAGGCAGCGCATGGGATTTTTATTATTACCAGCCTTTTAATCGGTATTTTTCACTCCGGATCGGGCATACCCGAATAAATTACGATTATTCCGGCAGCCAGTCTCTTTATCAGACCCCGCAGCCCATCGACACAAGGGTTTATAATACACATGTGCTGATGGATGCAAAGTTCTAATTTTGGTACATGGATACTTTTTTGAAAATGCGGCAGTAAGAAAATGAGCTTGAAAAATTTTAAAATCCTGGCAGGATATCTGATTCTGAGCTGCATGATGATGGCTATCGGCACGATATCCATCCTTCAGTCCGGCAGTCTGGGCAGGAAGTTAAATCATATTGGCAGAAATGTGGCGGGGGAAGTTCGTATTGCAAACGATATTCGCTCCGCCATTCTTTCCATGAAAACAGCCGTCGTTCAATCAATCTATCTGGCCAGAGAAGAAGACACGCTGATGGCCAGGCATTACATCAAAGAAGTATTTGAACACCTTGAAAAAGGGAAGAAACAAGTTAAAACTCCTGAACGGCTTCATATTCTCAGACAAATCGAAACCAGTCTACAGGAATATGTGGATGAATTTGATATAGCCATAACCCGCGTAAAAGCAAGGACGGACAACCAGTTAGATCTGGTTGATGATGCCCGACAAATGGAAGATGCCATCAATGAACTGAGCATCGGGATAAAAAAGGAAGACAGTCTCTACCCTGTATTCGAGGACATCCGAAAACGAATTTTTCTGGCAAAAACCGATGCAGACATGTTTATAATGAGTGCCGATGGCAAATATTCCGATTCTGCTGTCCTTCTTATGTCAGAAATTATCGGACACCTGGAAAAAATGGATAATAAAGTTTTTGAATCCCTTTTATTTTCATGCGAAGATTTCTCGGATACATTCGAAGGAATGGTTGCTGTATCCAGAACAATGGAAAAAAAAATTCGTGAAAAATTTTTGCCCCTTGCCATGAGTATTGCGGCCGCTGCAAAACTCATGACAGATTCATGCTGGGAAGAGATGAATAAATCGGTTGTGACAGTTGAAGACAATGTAAATCGGACCAACCGGATTATCATAATAATTGTTATCATTGCAGGCATCTTCAGCGTTTTTATCGGACTCTATTCTGCCAGACTCATTATAAATCCCATATCAAAAGTGGTTTCCGGTCTGACCGGATGTGTAAATGAACTCAGATTCTTTTCACAGGACATGTTGACCACAAGCATTTCATTAAGCAATTTTGCAGCGACACAGGCGGCAGCTCTGGAAGAAACATCAGCATCCCTTGAAGAGATCGCTGCATCGACAAAAACAAGCGCTCATAACGCAGCAGATGTAGATTTGTTGATGGATGGTGTAAACGAAGTCGTGGACAATGCTGATCAGACAATAGCTGACCTTGCTGTATCCATGCATGAAATATCCGATGCCAACCTGGAAACTATCAAAATCATAAAAACTATAGATGAACTATCTTTTCAGACAAAGCTGCTTGCTTTAAACGCAGAAATCGAATCAGCATATGCAGGAGAGGCCGGCGCAGGTTTTCAGGTGGTAGCAGCCGAAGTTCGGAATCTGGCATTGCGTTCTGCTAAAGCCGCTGGAATTACGCATGAACTAATCGACAAAACTTCTGTTAAGATAGATCATGGAGTTAAAATTGCAGAAACAGCGCATGAAGAATTTTTAAAAGTGGCCTCCGGTACAAAAAAATGCGGAGGCCTGCTCAAAGGAATTGTGATAGCCTCTGATGAGCAGGCTATTGGGACAGAACAGATCAACAAGGCCGTCGCTGAAATAGACCAAATAACAGGTAAGAGTGTGGTACAGGCCCAGCAATCAGCTTCTGAGTCCGAAAAAATGAACAGGCAATCCAAAAGCTTGCAGGGTTTTGTTGAAACTCTCATAGCGCTCGTCAGCGTCGATAAGCGAAAAAATGACAAAAAAAAAGGCAAAAAATTCAAAGATAAGAAGTTCAATAAGGGAATTTCAAAGAAATAAACACCCAATTTTATGACTGTTATAACATTAAACTGGATGGTGATTTATGTTGTCATACATATTATTTGTTTTTGGAATCGTAATTCTGGTAAAAGGGGCAGATATTCTTGTAGATGGTGCTGCATCCATTGCAAGGCGCTACAATATTTCCGATCTGGTCATTGGATTGACCATCGTAGCTTTTGGAACGTCGACTCCTGAATTATTCGTAAATGTTGCGGCAAGTCTTAAAGGAAATGCGGATATAGCAATTGGAAATGTAATAGGAAGTTCTATCGCCAATATCCTGCTCATTCTCGGTATATCTTCGGCTATATATCCTTTGACAGCAACAAAAGGGACAGTATGGAAAGAAATCCCTTTCAGTTTTATGGCGGCAATCATGCTTGCCGTCATGACAAATGATCGATTAATCGATAAATTCGATTTTTCGGCAGTAACGAGATCTGACGGGCTGGCCTTTCTCGGATTTTTTGTCATATTCATGTATTACTCCTTCGGCATTGCAAAAAAAACAGAAAGTGATGAAAAAAATGTTTCCGAAGAAAAACCGCATGGATTACTGAAATCAATAATATTCATTATATTAGGACTCATCGGCCTGGGCCTTGGGGGAAAATGGATCGTTGACGGAGCAATCTTTATAGCCCTGCAATTCGGTATGAGCCAGTCTCTGGTTGGTTTGACCATAGTTGCCATAGGTACATCCCTTCCCGAACTTGCCACTTCCGCAATGGCTGCCTACAAGAAGAATGTCGGAATAGCGGTCGGCAGTGTAGTGGGTTCGAATATTTTCAATATCTTTTTCGTTCTCGGGATAAGTTCACTTATCAAGCCATTGCCTTTTCGACCGGCAGATAATCTCAGCACAGGAGTGGTAATCCTTGCCAACATTATGTTATTTGCCACCATGTTTACCGGTAGAAAACGGGTGTTGGAAAGGTGGGAAGGTTTTGTCTTTCTAACAGTTTATGCCGGGTATATCACGTTTCTGGTTATCAATAATTGATTTCTTTGTCCGAAAAAGTGCCTGTGCATAATTTTTATCACATTGCAGGGTGGGCATTTTTTTTATGTCCACCCTTTATGATTTTCAGTAGTAATCTCCAGCCAGAGTAAATGCCCCCCAATATCCCGGATGCGGATATTGCTGGCGAACATGCAAAATTGCATTCTGCAGGCTTTCGGCCTTGTTTGCTGTCAGATATTTTCTGTAAAACTGCTTGATCATGATGGCAGTAGAGATGTCAGATACTCTCCAGAGGCTTGAAATTACTGTATGCGCGCCTGCATAGAAAAATGCGCGATTCAACCCGATGACTTCATCGCCTCCTGTAACCTTGCCAAGACCAGTCTGACAGGCGCTCAATACCACCATGTCAGCATTGATATCAAGGGCAAAAACCTCTGAGGTTTCAAGATTTCCATCATCGTCTATGTCTCTGGTCAGTTTTATCGATGAAAATAAAGGGTTGACAGGGTCAAATTCCCCGTGTGTCGCCATGTAGATTATACCAAATTTTTTAATATTGTTTTTTACCCATGATTCCTTTGCTTTATCCCTTGTAAGGATCGTTATGTCAGGAAAATTCCATCTTGTTGATTCCACTTCATATTCAGCGAATGGAAGATCAAGGGTTGCATCTCCAAGATCAGGGTTGCCGATAGCCAGTACCTTGAGGTTTTTTTCTTTCATGCGACGTTTTATAGTATAATCGAGAACAGAAGCGCTGGGCAGATAGAACAGGGTGAATCTATCTATCAGGTAATTATCCTGGTTTGTAAGGGTTGCAAAAGACAGGTAGTGAAGCCTGCCATTGGGTATGATTCCCAATGTTTTAACTCCTTCAAGATAGGAAGCCATAGGATCGATAAGCCATTTGTGCAACTGAGCGGCGGTATCGTCCGCAGGTTCCAGATTCTGGATCATCCTTCTATAATCCATGATCGTCTGCCCTAGTGTGTTCCTGCCGACAGGCGTTCTGAACAGGCGGATCTCATCTTTTTTCACCACCCAGCAGAAAATTTCGTCGGGAAGAAGATAATAAGCAAGAAGTGCCACATCAGGATCAAGACGTTTTCTGATCTGATCCGCATTCACCGGGTTTACGGTGACAAGAGAAGCTAATCCCGGATTTGCTGCCTGGATTTCCAGCATCAGATTTTCATATTCGTTTTGAAGTTTTTCCAACCCTTTTTTATAGGTTGTAAGTTCTTTTTCATCCATTGCCTGGGCGACCAGTGCCTCATGTTCCGCTATCTGTGTCCGGATCAGTTTCTGGCTGTCGTATAATTTTTGATCTTTATGCCTGTTCAGGCGCAATTGCTGATTTCCCAGAAGATCGATAAAATTTCTTGATCTCGAACGTTCAGCTATTTCAAAGGATTCTTCAGTTTTTCCCATATCTGCAAGAAGAGCGGCAAGGGTTTCATAGACCGCAAGCTTATTTTCGATAAAACTGTCCTTTAGCAGATCGATTTTTATCGCAGCTCTCATGCCTTCTATTATCTCCATCGCCTGTGTGAGCAGCGAACTCGCTTTTGCCCGGTCGATCTGTTCCCTGCCTCCAGTAAGATTTAATCCGGCAAGCCCGAAAAGAGCGCGCCATCGGATTTCGTGCAGGGCCATTTTTTCAGAAAGAGCCAGTGCCTGTTCAAAGGCTTTTTTAGCTTCAACCTTGTTTCCCTTTGCAACCCAGGCATTTCCCAGCCAGAGAAGCGATCTTGTTTCGTTTATGCGGTTGCCTGTTTCATGGGCTTTTGCAACTGCCTGAGTCAACAGGGGCAGGGCTTTGTCTGCTTGTCTCATTTTCAGATATGTCTGTCCCATATTTCTAAGGTCATGGGCGATTGCCCACCGGGATTTCATTTTTTTATCTATTTCATACGCCTGTTTGAAATAGTTCAGAGCTTCTTTATACTGGCCTGCTTCCCTCTGCACCTGACCTATATTATTCAACGTCGTGGCAACTTCGTCTTCCCTGTTTGGAATATGGTTTGCCGTATTTAGAGCAGATCGCAGTTCGTACAGGGCTTTTTCGTGTTTTCCCAATGTCCACCAGATAAGGCCGGAAGTATTTTTTGCAATCACTCGCATCAATGGCCAGTTTTCCTGCTTCGCTATTGCAAATGCCTTGCGCTGCAATTTGAAAGCGTCTTCGTATCTGGCCTGATACCATGCGTTGTTTGACTGTTCAATAACAGCCTTTGCCAGAAGACGTATTTTTTTCGGATCTTTTTCTGCAAGCTTTACGGCAGACTCATAATATTGAGCGGCTTCGGCAAAATTACCCGTCAGGCGGAAGCATCTGCCTACATCTATACGAGCCTGTATAATATTTCCGATATCTTTTTTCTGCTCGAAAATGGCAAGACCTTTTTTATAACTGAGCATGGCTGCTGCATACCTGCTCATACGCATATCATAAATTCTTCCTATATTCATGTACTGTATAGCGAGCAGTTCTTTTTTATTTGCCGAGCTGCTCAAGGAAAGGGCTGATTTGAACTGATCTAAGGCACGGTCGTATTCAAAGGCGTTTTCCAGGACAATGCCAAGGTCGGTAAGAGCTTCGGCCTGTTTCGAGTCTATTTCAAGATTTGCCAGAATATCCACAGCTTCCTCTAAAATCGGCACAGCTTTTTCGTAGGTTTCGAGTTTTGCATGGATTATGCCTAGTCTGAGCAGAGCCTCTGCATGGTTTTTGGAATCAGGTTTTATTTTTTCGATAAGAGCAACCAGTGATGTCGCATATTTTTCGGCCTTTTCAAGGTTGTCTGCAAAAAATGCGCTTTCCCTTGCCAGACGGTACAGGACAGAGAGGTATTTTTTATATTTTTTCACCTCTTTTGCAACTGTGATGGCAGCTTCGAAAAGATCAAGAGCTTTTTTATATCGTTTTGCCTTATACGAAATTTTTCCCTGTTTTACATATTTTTTGAAATTCTTGCCTGCAAAAACTGCCGCAGCCCTGGAAGACATGCCCGGATCTCCTAACAATATCCATCTTTCGTTTGAAGTACAGCATGTTTTTAATGCCGTGTTTAAAGCTTTTATTGCTGAATTATCCTGATATGCCTTCAAAAATGCGTCCACAAATCCGGCAGCGTCCCCTGATTCTTCGGCCCCTGATTGTTCGTCTCCGGGCTGTTCGGCTGCTATTTTTTGGGGAAGAATGATTGCAGGGCATCCGTAGATTGCTGCCAGATGGCCTGTGAGATATGCGTCTTTTTCAGAAGTTTCCGGCATGAGTCCAAGCGATAAACCAGTCTTTCCTGATGCCTCAGAAAAAAGTTTCTGAATTTCTATACGCTGCCCGGTTTTTGTCACCAGAGCCTCGAAATATTCAGGTAAATCGCCAGCTCTTGTCGGGACACTGGCATTTAAAAATACGCTGTCTGACAGCAAAAGGGTGTGGACATTTTTATGGGCAAGAAGTTTTTTGCCCTGTCCGTCAAGTTCGGGTTCGACAGTTGTCAGATCGAAATTATCAGGTGCAGTCGTCGAAATACCAGGAATTGCGACAAGCGCACGGCGGAAAGGTTTTTTATTCATAAAGGATCTGTACCAGTGGGTCGCACTCAATGAACGGGCTGCATTTGGAATATCGGGCAGAATAAAAGGGTCTTCACAACTTATAAACAATATTTTATCTGTCGAGGAAAGATCTGCTGGAGAAAAATTTGCAGATGAAAGAATATTTTCTGTCAAAGTTTTGATTTCAGCCTTTATATCATCAGGTGTTACAAAAAATACAATAACCGGGCTTATAGCGGAGTTTTTGCTTCTTATAACCCGGATCATCATCCCGTTTTCAGGTAATTGTTCCATAATGTCATATGCTTCCACAGGTTCAGGCCCGAGAAGAGTGAGTTGATCAGCAGCTTCATCAGTATCACGGGTATTAACAGCCGCCTCAATTTCTTTTTTATACAGGCTCAAAGTTTTTTTATACTTTTTCTTTAAACCCTTGTTCTGGCTGTTTGAAACCATTTGAGACCGGAGTGCTTCAATCTCTGCTGCAAGTCCGGTAACGATCATAAGCCGATTTTTTCTATCCCCTTTTTCGACTTGTTCGAGAATATCGGGCATCAATTTTCCGGATTGAGCTGCTATAATTTCTTCTTCCTGTTTTATCCGCTGTGCAAGATATTCTTTTTTTCCCTTTGGAGCATCTTTGATTTTTTTGTTCAATTCCCGGAGTTTTTGAAGCCTCGGATATAGCCTGCGGAGGTTTTTTCGCTCTTTTTCCGGGATATCTCCGACAAGGGAAGCCATGCGATGAAATCGTTCTATTTCACTCAATTGTTCGGCCAGGTTAAAAGCTTCTTCAGCCTGGCCTGATTTTACAAGTTCTGCTATTTCAGGATACATGGCGTTTATAATTTCGTCAGGCCCGCATCCTGCATTAAAAATAGTTATCTCGTCTAAAGCCAGAAGTGCTTCATCGAATTTTCCCAGTCCTGCTAAAGCGCGCCATTTGAGATGCGGCAGCCTGCCTGTGTCAGCAGCTTTCAGGGCTTTATCAAGATTGTTTAAAGCCCGCTCAGGTTCATTTATAGATATGGCCAGATCAGCCATGTTTAAATTCAATACCGAGAACAGAGCCAGATCCTTTTGACTTTTAAGCTTTTTTTCAGATCCAGTTTGATTTTCAGCTATCTTTTCCATAATGGAAATTCCCTGGCTGAAATGTCGGACTCCGAGTTGAACGTCCATAAAGTCCAATACCCTGGATTTCATATCTTTTTTTTCTTCCCGAGAAAGGCCGGCTATGGCATATACTCCCATATCATTGTGATATTTTGCGGCCACGCGCGTGCCTGCGACCGCAGATTCTTTTGCTATAAGAGATTGAGTTTTTCTGTCGAGAATTTTCAACTGATTTTTAAACGGAACAAAATTTTTGCTTATTGTCGGTATTTTTGTCAAGGCATAGGCCATGTTTTTAACGTTTATCGTAGTGCTTACGGCATTTCCAAGCCTTGATGAGAGAGTGGCGGAACGTTTGAAATATGAGAAAGCCTTTTTAAATTGCACTCTTGCAACAGCCAGATGACCTGCTCGGTGAAAGAGCAGAGAAACTCCGTATGCATCCTTGTCGGCAACGGGTTTGTCATCAGGATATCTGTCCAGTTGTTCGTCTATGGCTATCTGGGCAGTAACCAGCCTGTCGAGTTCGGTTTCAATTCTGCTGATAAATGCCCGTGCCAGCCTGATTTCCTGATCCTTTGTAAATCCTGAACCTGCACTTGTGGATGAGGTTTCATCCAGTGCAACCTGCGTGCTTACGCCAATCAGACCGGAAGAAGTCGAAGTTTTTTGCTTTACCGGAACCCCATGTGTTTCTACAAGTTCGATTACGGAAGCAAAATCTCTGGCAGCTTTTGTAAGCATTTTTTCGCGGGACTCTCCTGTCAATGATCCGGCTGACATATACTCGTTATATGCAACTGATCGGCGATTTCTCGACAGATTATCCATTTTTTCTGTGGTAAGGTTCAATTCATAAACGGTTTCAAATATTTTTGCGGCCTGATCCCATTTTCCCGATTCCTGAAGTGCAAGCCCCATTCTGTCCATCATTTCAGTTTTGAGTTCAACGAGCTTTTCGGGAAAATCAAGCCTCTTTTTAGCACTGAGAACAAGAGATGCGAGAGTATCTTTTGCATCTTCTTCCTTAATCCCTGCTGCCGGACAATTGCGGACAAGGGAGATGATCTTGGGGATAAGGGCGTTTTGATCTTCTATGGCTGCATCCATTTTTTTTGTAAAATCTTTCCATTGAGGATCGGGCGGAGGCAGAATGGATGATCCTGAAAGACGAAATATCCGGGTGTTGATCCCGGACTGCATTTTTGCGATACTGCCTGCTGCATTTTTTGTTTTTTCCTGGCGTGTTGCAGGTGCTATAATTCTATCCATTACATATCGGCTGATGCGGTCAAACGCGCCAAAAACTTTGTTCGGATTCATTTGTGCGTCGATCAGTTCAAGAGCTTTTTCAAAAGCTGTTACTGTACCTTCAGTTTCTCCAGCCTGAAAAGCCGATGCTCCAAGCCGTCTGTAGAATAAAATTTCCGTCCGAATATCATTGAATTCCTCACCATATTCAAGACGCTGGGAATAATATCTGAAAGCATCTTTGTACTGACCTAACAGGAAATTGATGTTGCCGAGGTTTAAAAGAAGGTGTGCAGCATTGGCTGCATTTTCCTTGTGGTCGTTTAAAAACCAGGCTCTTTGATAAGATTCTAACGCCTTTTCCAGATGATCCTTTTTATTATAAACTGTTTCCAGGACTTCAAGTACATAGCCCGATGTCTGATGAAAATATTCTATCCTTCCGTTTAAGCGGATAGCCCTGTTCAAAAGATTTTTTGCAAGTTCGTATGAAGGCTCATCTTCAAGGTAAGTCAGGCAGAGTGCTGTGGCATAAGTTGAAATCGGGTCAGCAGGTGTGTCTTCCATCAGTTTTTTATAATTATCCAGCACTGGCTTAATTCTTCCCATTGCTGCCGCACACATTATATAACCCCTGTGGGCTTCCACTGTTTCATATTCATAATCTATAAGTTCTTTGAATGTTTTTGCGGCAGCAGGCAATTCGCCCATCCGAAACTGAGACCGACCGGCAGCAATCGATTTCTGGATGTAAGCAACTCTTGCCAGATTATAAATCCAGTCTTCATAGGGTCGAGCTTCGATTTCAGTTTCATATAAAGAAAGAGCCTGGCGATAACGTTTTTCCTTAAACAGGATTTCAGCCAGAGAAAGCCGGGCAGCAACTGCCTGGGATGAATGGCTGACAAACCTGTTCACTACTTCTTGATATGCGTTTTTTGCCCTGGTCCAGTCATTTGCCGCAAAATAGAGATCTCCGATCCTGTTTAATGCACCTATAGCAAGTATGGGAACCGTTGTTTTATTCTTCCCGACAATTTCTCTGAGGATACGGATTTTTTCTACCAGTTCCTCCTGCCTGGATGTGGACTGATTTAAAATACGCAGGACTGCAATATCTGCCCACTGGCTTTGATCAGGGTATTTTTTCAAAACAGAAACATAAACAGACCGTATCTGGCCGTATCTTCCCAATGCTGCAAAAATATCGGCTTTTAATACCAATGCTTCGGCTTTTTCTTCACTTTTGGTTTCAGGATCATTGAGCAAATTATCCAACAGGCTGATTGCTGTAAGATAATCATCTGCTGTCCGTCCCTGTTCGTAGCGTAATCTTGCAATCTCGATTCCAGCCCTGGCTTTTACATGGGGAAATCGTTTTGAAATTGATTCCAGTGCAGAAAGGCCATTTACGAATATTTTTCTGCGGACAGTCTGGTTTGCGGCCTTTTCGATTTTATCTCTGGTCTGGATAATCGTTTCCTGTATTCTGGCAAGAGATGCCCACGGTTGACCCTGTTTCACGGATTCGAAAACCGTCAGGGCAGCATGGGGCATTTCGATCTTCTGATAAATTCTTCCAACATTGTAAAGAGCTTCGGCAAAAATATCTTTTTGATCGAAAAATTCAGAACCTGCCTTGTACCAGGCCAGAAGTGATAAAAAAGGATCAAATGGAATTTTCTGGGCAACAGCGCTGGCCAGGTCCACCTGTTCTTTTGCGGATGGCAGTGCAGGGATCTGTCCTTGTATGGGCAGAGACCAGCAATTTTTGACCCCGCCAATGGAAGATATGAAATAAAGATCGGATTTGCTTACACCGCAGCAGACCGCATCAATTGAAAAGGATGTCAAAGGCCAGGAATTGACGGAGACAGCAGTTTTGATGTCGAGCCTGTAAACAACAGGATTATCTTTTTCGTTTATCTGGTTGTCTCGATTCGTATCTATTGAAAAACGCGAGAAAAAGATGGCATTGCCATCTGCTGACCAGATCGGAGCCGTATCTTTTGACTGTCCTCTGGTCAAGGGCGATATTTTTTTGGTTTCAAGGTCCAAAAGCGCTATATCTCCAGCAGGGTCAGCCTGAAAAGAGATAAAAGCCAGGTATCTGCCATCAGGCGATATGGCTGGAAAAGCTCCGTCCTCTGATATTGTTGAAATTTTTGTATTATCTTTTATATCGATTACGGACAATCGACTTTTTGACTGTCCTGGCCCTGACTGATGGAAATAGATTTTTTTCCCGTCTTTTGAAAAACAAGGCCCGCCATCTCCGGTTTTACGGCCTGTCAGCCGGACAGGTTTGATATCTTTAGCTGAAAGATCAATAAGATATATATCACCTTTTACATCATGACCGGTTCCTGCATATGCTATAAACCTGCCATCATCTGAAAATACAGGGTCAGATTCCATTGATGAATCATTGGTCAGTTGTCTTGAAAGAGCCATGTCCGACATATCAACAGGACGCAGCCACAGGTCTGTGTCAAAACCTGCTGACTGCACGCTTTTTGCTGCGGAATAAACTATCCACCTCCCATCTCTGGAAACAGCGGCATGGCGGACAGGGCCGGTTTCAGAAGTTATCTGCCAGGGAGTATTAATCGGCAGGCGAAGAGGCCCTGTTGTTGTACGGGAATCGGCATTCTGGCAGACACCTGTAATCAGGGCAGCGGTCAACATGAAGAGTATGAAAAAACGTACAGACGAAAACCTCATGGCATCCTCCTTGGTTAGATATCCGGGTTATCGGCTTTTTAAAACCGATCAATACAACATACCTGTTTCTGGTAATAAAAAACCGAACAAATCAATTTAAAAGAAGGTAACACTTTTTCAGCCCAAAAAGAAAGGAGAAAGTGTTATGAGACAGAAACATTTTGACCAGGAACAGAAATTGACAATTTTG
>JAUCGE010000101.1 GCA_030377965.1 Desulfobacterales bacterium HSG16 | reverse complement strand
TGGCCTGAAAGGAGCGCTTGCGAGTGATGAATTGCTTATCATCATTATATCTCTTGCAGTCGGCAGTGTCATTGGGGAAGCTATAAATATCGAAAAACGTCTTGAAATGCTGGGAGCATGGATCGAAAGCAAAACTGCAAAATCGGAAGAAAGTGTTGCAAAAGGATTTGTCACAGCAAGCCTTGTGTTCTGTGTCGGATCTATGGCTATCGTAGGTTCGCTGGAGAGCGGGCTTACCGGAAATCACCAGACTTTGTTTGCAAAATCGGTTCTGGACGGTATAGCTTCATTAATTTTTGCATCCACTTTTGGAATCGGAGTACTTTTTTCCTGTGTATCTGTATTTATATATCAGGGAGCTATCACTATGGCCGCTTCCATGATGAAACCTTTTTTAATCCCTGAAGTGGTAAGCCAGATGTCCGCTGTTGGAGGTCTTTTGATTCTGGCTATCGGTATTAATATCCTTGAAATCAAAAAGATAAAAGTTGCCAACATGCTTCCTTCCATTTTTCTGCCTCTTCTGTATTACATGATAAGGCAGATACCATTATAGTAAGCTTTATTCTTGACAAAATGTGTCAAATTCATAATTTATTGCTTAAGCCGTATGTAAAAGGCTTTTGAATTGATATTTTCGGATGATACCAACTATGGTTTACAGGAGAAAAGAATGAAAGTTCTGGTCAGTGACAATCTGGGCGAAATCGGTATTGAGATGTTTGAGGAAACTAAAGGTTTGGAAGTGGATGTCAATACCGGTCTTTCGCCAGATGAATTGAAAGCTATTATCGGAGATTACGATGCTTTGGTAATTCGAAGCGCCACAAAGGTGACAGCGGATCTTCTTGGGGCTGCAAAAAAACTTAAAGTGGTGGGACGCGCGGGCATTGGACTCGATAATGTTGATATTCCAGAGGCAACAAAGTAGGGCGTTGTCGTTATGAATACTCCAACTGGCAATGTTGTGACTACCGCTGAACATGCGGTTGCGATGATGCTCTCTATGACCCGGAACATACCCAGGGGAACATCGACTTTGAAAGATGGGAAATGGGATAAGAAAAAACTTCAGGGTCGCGAAATATTCAATAAAACAATGGGTGTGGTTGGTTTTGGTAAAATTGGATCCATTGTGGCGGATCGGTGCAGAGGGCTTAAAATGAACGTCATTATCCATGATCCTCATGTAACCCCCGAACAGATCGAAAAGGCCGGGTTTGAATGCGTTTCAAGTGATGAACTCTTCAAAAGATCCGATTATATCTCGATCCATGTACCTAAATTAAAAGATACCATAGGCTTTATAAACAAAGATGCCATTGAGCGGATGAAAGACGGAGTTATGCTGGTCAATTGTGCAAGAGGTGGTATCGTCAATGAAAAAGATCTTTATGATGGCTTGGTTTCAGGCAAAGTGGCAGGTGCTGCCCTTGATGTTTTTGAAACTGAACCTCCAGGAGACAGCCCTCTTTTAAAAATGGACAATGTAATCGCTACTCCTCATCTGGGAGCTTCCACAAAGGAAGCTCAGACCAATGTGGCGGTTATGGTTGCCGAGCAGATTATTGATTATCTCAAAAACCAGACAGTCAAAAATGCTGTCAATGTACCTTCCGTTACAGGCGAGATTCTGGAAAAACTCGGATCGTATCTATTCCTCGGGGATCGTTTGGGATGCCTTATGTCCCAATTGATAAGCAGTCCTATAAAGGAAGTAAATATTGAGTATAAGGGCGAATTCAAAGATATGGACATGGCTCCGGTGTCCACTGCTGTTTTAAAAGGACTTTTGACTCCTGAAGTTTCGGATATGGTCAATTTTGTAAACGCTCACGTCATTGCAAAGGAAAGAGGCCTGAAGGTTACTGTCACCCGAAGCGCTGATGCCGAAGATTTTCTCACTTTAGTCTCGGTCAGTGTAGTAACGGCAAACGATGAGGTCAATACCGTCTGCGGAACTATTTTCGGTAAAAATGAACCTCGAGTGGTACGTGTCAATAAATTCCGTCTTGAGATGATTCCACAGGGGCATCTGGCCTTGATCCATAATTTCGACAAGCCGGGAGCTATCGGCAGTATTGGTGCCACGCTCGGAAAGAATGGTATCAATATCGGGCGAATGACCGTTGGGCAGGAAGAAGATGGTGATAACAATATCATTTTTCTCCGAACAGATACCTCTGTTCCCGATTCGGTTATGGAAGAATTACGGAGTCTGCCTTTGATCAAAACAGCTATTCCTCTTGAGTTGTAATAATTTGTATGACCTGTTTTCCTGTTACAGGAAAATATGAAAATTGTTCGCTGCACTGCCTGCTCAGACGGTGCAGCGAACTTTGCTTTTCATATAAATAAGGAGAGAAAAATGTCAGAAAAAAAGGATGCCGGGGTTGACAGCCCGTCTGGCGGGGAAAAAAAATCTGAAACTGGAACTCCATTACCAGCAATCAATTTTGCAACCTTCATTGTGTCATTGAATTCATCTGCCTATGCCCATATGGGCATGCTTGAAGCTGAATTGGGAAAAACATCAATGAATCTGCCTCTGGCCAAGCAGGTTATCGATATAATTGCCATGCTGGAAGAAAAAACCAAGGGGAATCTTACTTCCGATGAAGAAACTATGCTCGAAAGCATTCTCTATGACTTGAGAATCAAATATGTCAAGCAATCCCAATAAATCAGGACTCATTCACAGATTTTATCTGTGCAGTTAACGAATGTTAAAAACATAAGGATCACTCCCAATGAAAAAATATAATTTTTTCAGGTATCATTCAAGTTCGGTAATATTTTGTATCTTTGCGGCAATTGTATTATTTTCCGGCATAGTCGACCCTGGATTTTATGCTCATGCAAAGGGCAAAGGCCAGTTTCTGACTCCTGACAGTTTCAGTGAACTCGCTGACACAGCGAGTCCTGCTGTGGTCAATATCCGGACGGTAAAAACCATAAAAGGAGGCGGGAGGGTTTTTCGGCATTTCTCAAAAGATCCTTTTGAAAACAATGAAGATCCTTTCGATTTTTTTAACCGTTTTTTTGGTGGTGAACAGCAACGTGATTTCAAACAGCGCAGTCTTGGCTCCGGTTTTATCATTGATAAAAAAGGGTATATTGTTACCAATAATCATGTGATCGAAGATGCTGATAAGATCCGGGTTATTTTAAATGACGGAAAAGAATTTGATGCCGAGATTGTAGGTCGGGACAAGAATACAGATATAGCGTTGATCAAAATCGATTCGGCTTCCGATCTTCCCGTACTTTCACTGGGTGATTCGGATAAATTGAGAGTTGGTCAGTGGGTTGTGGCAATAGGCAGTCCTTTTGGATTAGAACACACGGTAACCGCTGGTATAGTCAGCGCCAAAGGCCGGGTGATAGGCTCTGGACCCTACGATGATTTCATTCAGACGGATGCATCTATAAACCCCGGTAACAGCGGCGGCCCCCTTATTGGAATGGACGGAAGGGTTGTTGGTATCAATACGGCTATTATCGCTGCTGCCCAGGGAATAGGATTTGCCGTTCCTATCAATATGGCTGCCAGTATAATCAAGCAGTTGAAAACAGAAGGCGAAGTTACCAGGGGCTGGCTTGGCGTAGGAATTCAGGATTTAAGTGAAGAAGTTGCCGAATATTACGGCATCAAAGGAAAGGTCGGGGTGCTTGTCACCGAAGTTTTTCCTGGTGACCCAGCCGATGAAGCAGGTATTGAAGCAAAAGATGTCATTATTAAAGTCAATGGCAAAAAAATTGTGAACAGCCGCGCTCTGACAGGCATGATAGCCAATATCGGAGTTGGGGAAAAAGCTAAGATCATAGTGCTTCGAGACGGCAGTAAAAAAACCTTCAAAGTAAAGATTGCCAAGAGAGAGGACAGCAGAACAGCCTCTAATGGTCACAAACGCCAGGAAGAAAAACTTGGAATAGAAGTGTCTGATATAACGCCTGAAATAGCGCAGCGCCTGAAAGTCAGAGAAGCTGATGGTGTCATTGTCACAATGGTTCAGCCTGGCAGCAAAGCTGATGAAGCAGGGCTTCTGGTTGGTGATATAATAAAGGAAATCAACCGGAATCAGGTAAAAACCACGAAAGATTTTCATAGCGCCATAGATAAAATTGAAAAAAATAAATCTGAAAAAGATGAAAACATAAATCTGTTCATCCGGCGGAGTCGGGGCGGTTTTATGGTGATCAAAATAAAGATGTAATAGATCCGGAGTCAATATGGTATCTATCGAACCAAAAGGATGTATTGAGAAAAAATCACCGGCTAAAATCAACCTGTTTTTACATATAACGGGAAAAAGGCCGGATCAATACCATGAACTTTACACTCTTATGTGTCCTGTCTCATTGTATGATACGATTCGTATTTTTCCCAATGCTTCGACCACACAGGTATACTGTGATCATCCAGAAGTTCCTGAAGATGAAACCAACCTGGCACACAGAGCTGCCAGGTTATTTTTCGACAGATTGCAAAACAATGGGCATGCCCGTATAGAAATCAAAAAAAAGATACCTGTTGCCGGAGGTATGGGAGGAGGGAGTTCCAATGCCGCTGCTGTGCTTTCAGCCTTGAATGAATTTTTCGACCATCCTTTTTCCCGGAATAAACTCATGGAGATGGGGCTTTGCCTTGGAGCTGATGTGCCGTTTTTTATTTTGGGCCTTCCGGCTATCGCTACGGGCATAGGGGAAAAACTCCGCGAATGCAGGGGGCTTAAGCCATTTTATCTGCTGGTCATATCCTTTTCTTTTGGCGTATCCACAGCCCATGTTTATAAAAAATTCAATTTTGAATTGACAAAAGAGGTTAAAGACTTTATAAAACCTTCTTTTAATGCTTTGGATTGTGATATCAGCAGGCTTTTATGTAATGATCTTGAAGAGGTTACTGAAACTGATTATCCTATAATTACAGAGGCTAAAGAGGCACTTTTAGAGCATGGAGCCAAGGGGGTACTGATGTCAGGAAGCGGACCTACAGTTTTTGGTCTTTTTTCCAGTTTGAGTCAGATTGAACATGCTGCAAAGAGGCTTGTAAATAAAGAAATGTGGGAAGTTTATTCGGTTAAAATGATTAACTGTGAATTGAAACAGGAACAACCGGATATTTAATTTCGACAATGAAAAAGCTGAAAAGTTAAAAACCTTACACGCAGCCAGCTTAATTTGAATATTAAAACTGCCTGTAAGATAATTTATTGGGGCGTCGTCAAGTGGCAAGACACCAGGTTTTGGTCCTGGCATTCGGGGGTTCGAGTCCTCCCGCCCCAGCCAATTGACAATAATGGTAATAACAACGGACAAATAAAGACGGTAAAAAATGAACATGAAGGGCATCACCATTTTCTCAGGCAATTCCAATATCGACCTGACTCAAAAAATTTGCAATTATCTCAACATGCCCTTGGGCGGTGCCAAGGTCAAAACTTTCAGTGACGGAGAGATTCAAATAGAAATTGATGAGAACATCCGATCCAAGGATGTGTTCATCATTCAATCCACATGCGCTCCAGTCAATGACAATCTGGTAGAGTTGCTTCTGATGATCGATGCCTGCCGCCGATCTTCAGCCACCAGTATTACAGTGGTCATTCCATATTTCGGTTATGCCAGGCAGGATAAAAAGGTGGCACCGAGAGTTCCCATCAGTGCAAAGCTGATAGCAGATCTTATAACGACCGCAGGAGCAAGCCGTCTGATCACTATGGATCTCCATGCCGGACAGATTCAGGGCTTTTTCAATATTCCCGTGGATAACCTTTTTGCCACTCCTGTGATTCTGGAATACATCCGAAAGTATTTTGATAATAATCTGGTTGTTGTATCTCCGGATGCGGGAGGCGTGGAACGGGCAAGAGCTTTTGCAAAACGCCTCAATGCAGGGCTTGCCATCATTGATAAACGCAGGGATTCTCCTAATGAGGCCAAGGCTATGGCTGTTATAGGGGATGTGGAAGGCAGGACCGCCATTATCCTTGATGATATGATAGATACAGCCGGCACAATCGTTGAGGCAGCTGGAGCGATTATAAGCAAGGGGGCAAAAGAGATACATGCGTGTTGTACTCATGCAGTGTTATCAGGCCCTGCCGTCGAGCGGATTGAAAATTCGACTTTGAAAAGTGTTGTTGTGGCAGACACAATTCCATTGGCGGCAAATGCAAAAAAATGTGATAAATTCAAAAAATTGAGCATAGCGGAACTCTTCGGTGAAGCAATCATTCGAAGCTACAGGGGAGATTCGGTTACATCGTTATTTGTGTAATTAATTTTTTTTCAGGAGGATTTTTGTGGAACTGATTAAACTGAATGCAGATATAAGAACGGCAACAGGTAAGGGACAGGCCAGATCTCTTCGCCGGGAAGGCAGACTTCCTGCCGTGCTGTATGGGCCGGGAACTGAAACTGCTTCCCTTTCCATTAACTGCAAGGAATTCGAAGATACCTTACGGCATCAAAAGGGCGGGCAGGTACTTTTGAATCTGGTCATTCAAAACGGCGGGGAAAAGATCCGGTCGGTTATGATAAAAGAAATCCAGCGTCACCCCCTTTCACGGGATATCGTTCATACTGATTTCTATGAGATCTCAATGGATAGAAAGATTTTTGTGAAGGTTCCGGTAACAGTCACTGGAAAATCCAAAGGTGTCGAACTGGGTGGTATGCTGCAGATTATCCGTCGTGAACTTGAAATTTTCTGTTATCCCCAGAATATCCCGACATCTATCGAAATTGATGTCACCGATCTTGATATTGGCGAGTCTGTCCATGTCAAGGATATTGAGACCGAAGATGATGTCGAGATCCCGGCAGACGTGAATTTTACCATCATCACTGTACTCAGTCCCAAGAGTGCTGAAGAAGAAGAGGGTGAGGAAGAAGAAGGCGAAGAAGGCGAAGAAGCTGAAGGCGGCGAAGAAGCTGCTGCCGCAACCGAATAAGCATAAAGGTTTTACGCTTTGCAGCCAAGACGCCTTATTGTTGGCCTGGGCAACCCGGGGAAAAAATACCATGAAACACGACATAACATCGGTTTCATGGTCATTGATGAAATTGCGGATTTTTTATCTGTTTCTGTCGATAAGAATACATTTAACGCGCAAATCGGACAAGGGTCAATTGAAGATATCCGTATCATACTGGCCAAACCTCAGTCATTCATGAATCTGAGTGGTCAGCCGGCCAGGAGATTAGCGGATTATTACAGGATACAAGGTCGGGATATGGTCGTTATCCATGATGACATAGACCTGGCTTTCGGAAGAATAAAAATAAAAGAGAAAGGAGGGCATGGGGGACACAAAGGAATAAAATCATTATCAGATACCTTTGGCGGAGGCGAATTCGTTCGGGTCCGTATGGGTGTTGGGCGTTCCGACTCAGGAATTGAGGTTTCCAATTATGTTCTTGGAAAATTTTCAAAACAGGAACAAAAAGAATTGCAAATTTTGATCCAGAGGGGGAAGGACGCTGTGATTTCAATCCTTTGTAGAGGTACGAAGGAGAGTATGAACCAATTTAACATTAAAAACCTTTAAAACATCCAGATGGAGGAGTGAATGGAAGTTATTCTTAACAATTTGCCGCTATATTGTGCATTGGTCGGTGTCATCGGCGTACTTTTTGCTATCACACTGGCAGCAGTCGTAAAGACCGCGCCTGCAGGAAATGACAAAATGCAGGAAATTGCAGGAGCTATTCAGGAAGGTGCTATCGCTTATCTGAATCGCCAGCGGAATAGTATGGGGATCGTGGGTATAATCATTTTTTTTATCATAGCATGGGCCCTGGGCTGGACAAACGCTATTGGTTTTGCAGTCGGAGCTATTGCTTCCTTTATTGCAGGCTATATCGGAATGCGAGTCTCAGTTATCGCCAATGTTAGAACTGCCGAAGCCGCAAGAGACGGAATGGCTGCCGGTTTTGCCATGGCTGTAAAGGGTGGTGCTGTTACCGGTATGATGGTTGCCGGACTGGCCCTGACATCTGTTGCAGGCTACTATGCTTTCTTGCTCCAAGCCGGAACCTCACCCCGTGATGCTGTCATCGCTCTCGTGGCTCTGGGATTTGGCGGAAGCTTGATTTCAATCTTCGCTCGTCTCGGTGGCGGTATCTTCACCAAAGGCGCTGATGTCGGTGCTGACCTTGTTGGTAAAGTCGAAGCCGGTATTCCCGAAGATGATCCGAGAAACCCTGCTACAATCGCTGATAACGTTGGAGACAACGTTGGTGACTGCGCCGGTATGGCAGCAGATCTTTTCGAGACATACGCTGTAACCGCTGTAGCCGCAATGCTGCTCGGCAACCTTCTTTTCCCCAAGGTTCCGATGGCTACTGAATTCCCCCTGGTACTGGGAGCTCTTTCCATTTTCGCTTCCATGCTCGGCATTGCTCTGATCAGACTGGGAAGAAGCGGATACATCATGGGCGCTCTTTATAAAGGTATGTTCGGTTCCGCCATTATCGCTGGTATAGCATTTTACTATGCAACAAAATATCTCATGGTTGGTGTTGGCGATCTTAGCTATCAAAGCATTTATTATTCGACACTCGTTGGTCTCATTTTGACAGTTGTCATCGTAATCATCACAGAATATTACACAGGCACCTACACCCCGGTCAAAGATATTGCAGAAGCTTCCACAACAGGTCACGGCACTAACGTTATCGCAGGTCTGGCTGTCAGCATGCAGTCAACTGCCGCTCCGGTTATTATGATCTGTATAGCTATCTATTCAGCCAATGCCTTTGCTGGTGTTTATGGAATCGCAATGGCTGCCATGGCCATGCTCTCCATGACCGGTATGGTCATCGCCATTGATGCTTACGGCCCGATCACCGACAATGCCGGTGGTATTGCCGAAATGGCTGAAATGGATGAAAGTGTTCGCGCTGTAACTGATCCCCTGGATGCAGTTGGAAATACCACAAAAGCTGTTACCAAAGGTTATGCCATTGGTTCTGCCGCTCTGGCCGCCCTCGTTCTGTTTTCCGCTTATGTTCAGGAATTCAATCTGCATGGAGCAGAAGGTTCTGCAATCAAGTTTGATCTGGCTGATGTAAATGTCCTTATCGGACTTTTCATCGGTGGTATGCTGCCCTATCTGTTTGCTTCTGTCGCAATGAGAGCCGTTGGTAATGCCGGTGCTGCCGTTGTCGAGGAAGTCCGCCGCCAGTTCCGTGAAATCCCCGGAATCATGGAAGGTACAGCAAAACCAGATTATGCCGCATGTGTCGATATCGTGACATCGTTTGCACTTAAGGAAATGATCCTTCCCGCTCTGCTCCCGGTTGTAGCTCCCGTCATCATAGGCCTGCTTCTTGGAAAAGTTGCTGTCGGTGGAATGCTCATCGGAAGTATCGTTACAGGTGTTTTCGTAGCCATTTCCATGACAACAGGCGGCGCTGCATGGGATAATGCAAAGAAATACATCGAAGACGGCCACCTTGGCGGCAAGGGCAGTGAAGCTCACAAAGCCGCTGTCACAGGTGACACCATAGGCGATCCTTACAAAGATACCGCCGGTCCTGCTGTCAACCCGATGATCAAGATCCTCAACGTTGTTGCTCTGCTGATGGTACCTTTCCTGATGTAAGCTTCGTACATATTCGGATCTTATAAGTTGTTTTAAAGGACTGGCGTTATTGTTTGCGCCAGTCCTTTTTTTATGCCTTTCTTTTTTTTAGTTAGGGCCGTGGATAAAATAACTTCCACAACCTTGCTTGCCTTTGAATCTGTTTTCTGCGTTGCATTGATGGGTACAGACAATAAGTATTCACCCATCAATGCGCCTTGAAAACAGATCCAAATTCGGTGCAATCTTATGGAATTAATTTTATCCACGGCCCTTATCCAACCTTCTTAGTTACCCGGTTTTTTTTATTATTCAGTCTTTTTTAATTGGCCTGTCTTTTTTGATTGATTGCAAGGCTGATATGTGGTAAAAGCGGGTTTCGATTGTAATTTTCCGAAAGATAAAGAAATCACATATTGGTGAGAAAATGATGCAAAAAAATGAGATAAACGAGGAAGACAGCACAAAACCGGTAAAGGTATTCCAGGTCGGAGATCTGGCAGTATATCCTGCCCATGGCGTAGGTCGGATCGAGGCTGTTGAAAGCCGTGTGATCAATGGGGAAGAACATGAATTTTACATCATGCGTGTTCTGGAAAATGATATGGTTATCATGATTCCGATCCGAAACATTGATTCTGTAGGGTTAAGAGATGTTGTCAGTGAAAGCGAAGTACCCCTGATATATCAGATCATGCAGGAAAAGAGAGACTCCCCGCCTGACAATCAGACATGGAATCGCAGATATCGTGAATACATGGATAAAATCAAGACCGGTTCTTTGTTCGAAGTAGCGGAGGTTTTCAGGGATCTTTTTTTGCTGAAACTGACAAAAGATCTGTCATTTGGGGAAAGAAAACTCTATGATACAGCTCAGGTGCTGTTGGTCAGAGAGCTTTCAACCGCAAAAAATACTGATGACAAAACCATTATTTCCGAGATTGAAATGCTCTTTGCTCCACCACCATCTGATGATGCTGAGGGTGATCCTGATCCTGATCCTGATCCTGCTGATGCTGGGGGTGATGCTGCCAATGTAGATCCTGCTGGTTCTAAAGATGAGTAATTGTTTCGAAATTTTCTGATGTCTTCGGAAAAGATGTTTTATATTGTCATTGACAAAAATTGCTCTGGAATGCGTGCTGACAAAGGAATTTCGTTTCTTGTTTCCGATTGTTCGCGTTCTTTTGCAGCCGATCTGATCAGTGATGGCAGCATCAGAATCAACAAGGGAAAAAAAAAGCCGGGGTACAGACTCAGGGCGGGGGATGAAATTTCAGGACAGATCCCGCCCCCCGAACCTGTCAGATTTACGGCAGAGCCTATTCCCCTTGATATCCTGTTCGAAGACGAATATCTGATAGCAGTCAACAAACCGGCAGGTATGGTCGTTCATCCTGCCCCCGGCCACTATTCCGGAACTTTGGTCAATGCCCTGCTGCATCATTGCCCGGATATAGAAGGATCTTCCACAGGAAAACTTCGCCCCGGTATCGTTCACCGCCTGGACAAAGATACATCAGGAACCCTGGTAATTGCAAAAACTCCTGCATCTTTGGAAAATCTTGCTATGCAGTTTAAAATGCGCGATGTAAAAAAAATATATCTCGCTATTGTTTGCGGCAGTCCGAAAAACAATTCCGGGCATATAACGCTTCCCATAGGCAGACACCCGGTTTTACGCAAAAAAATGTCTATTATCAGCAAACATCTCAGGTCAGCAGAAACTTTCTGGACGGTTCAGAAAAGATTTGAAGGTGCCAGCCTGCTTACGATCAATATCAAGACAGGCAGAACGCATCAGATCAGGGTTCACTGCCGCGCTGTTTCACATCCTGTGATAGGTGATCCGATCTATGGAAGTTCAAAAAGGATAAAGGCACTGCCAGAATCTGCCGCCGCTTTTGCCAGAACCTTGAAAAGACAGATGCTTCATGCAAAATCTCTGGAATTTACCCATCCTGTTTCAAAAAAAAAGATCTGTGTAAAATCCCCGGCGGCAGGCTGTCTCTTGACAGATCCCGACAGGTAGCCTGGAAAACCGGAACCAGTTACGGCGCAAGAGATGCCTGGACAATAGGTGTCACAGACGATTACACTATCGGCATATGGGTGGGCAGGCCCGACGGCACTCCGAGTCCGGGTCAATATGGTCGCGCAACTGCTGCACCCCTGCTTTTTGCCATAGTGGACAGCCTGCCGAGACGATATAGAAAACCTTCTTCAATCCCGGATAATGTAGATATGGTTCAGATCTGCTGGCCCCTTGGAACAGCTCCGTCTTCCAAGAATGACAAGCTCTGCCACCATCGCAGGAAAGCATGGATTTTAGACGGCGTAATACCGCCGACTTTGCCAGACAGGATGGATAAATTCTGGCAGAAAAATCCCGTCCAAATTCTTATAAATCCTGCAACCGGCCTTCGCATTGACTTTGACTGCCCTGCACAAAATCCTGTCATGAAAAAAATCGCCCGATGGCCAAAGGCTGCTTTTCCCTGGCTCAAGCCTTATTTACAGGCAGCGTCCAGAATTCCAAAACTTGATCCTGACTGCAAAAGACCTGTTTCTAATGAGCGGGAAGGCATAAAAATCATGGGGCTTGAACCACATACTATCCTTAGACCTCCAGGGTCACAGACAAGATTACCTGAAATCAGCCTATCTGCACAGGGCGGAAAAGGCAGCCTCTACTGGCTGTTAGACGATGTCTTGATAGCCCGGACAAAAATCGGCACAACATACAACTATAAGTTCAATCGCCCCGGATCATTCCGGCTTACTGTCATGGACATGGCAGGAGATTATGACGCTGTCGATATCGTGGTTCTTGGGGGGTAGGGCTGCGGTTTTTCTTTCAGGCTTAACAAGAACAACCCCTGAGTCTTCAACTCAGGGGTTGTTGATCGAATACATCTTTTCTCTACAGTCCAGCGATATACCGCAAGATAAACACAACTTCTTCCAGACCGATCTGCTCATCTGCACCGATATCCATTCCCGTGGCCGGAAAGTTATCCGGAATCTTTCCGGTTGTGTCAATACCGGTCAATACCTTAAGAGCAATAATGGCATCATCAAGTCCAAGAACACCGTCTTGAGTCAGATCAGGTATTATTGTCCGTACGGCACGAACATAATAAGAAACTAACTTATCACAGTCGCGCTTGTCTTTTCCTATAGTAAACACTATACCCCACGCGTTGTCGTTCTCAGCAAAAACGAAAGTAGTGGAAGACCAATATATGCCGTTTGTCTGAGTATTTGCAAAAAAGTCCTTATCAATGGATGGATACGACTTGGTATAATCGACAATAGAACGAAGTTCCTCCCGATCTGGAAGCCGCCAGTCCGTGTGATCGGCAAGACTCAGATTTTCGCAATAACTCAGAGCAGCCTGCCAGGTATAAGCATTATCCTTATCCTGATCGCCTCCGTCGTCTGTTTTCAATTCCCACATCAGACCATTATATGTATCTGTAACAGTACCATCATTGTTATCGACAAGTTCGGCATGCACTATAGTTGATGTGAGCAATATTACCAATAAAGCAATAAAATTTTTCTTCATCATTTGCATCTCGCTACCTCCATATTGGTGAGAAAATGATGCAAAAAAATGAGATAAACGAGGAAGACAGCACAAAACCGGTAAAGGTATTCCAGGTCGGAG
>JAUCGE010000386.1 GCA_030377965.1 Desulfobacterales bacterium HSG16 | reverse complement strand
GGATGTCTGGAAACAGTAACAAAGTATTGCAGCGACCGTAAGCAATTCGGTAAACCCATAGGTCAGTTTCAAATGAATCAGGACATGATTGCACAGATGGCTGTCGAGATAGAAGCCTCTCGCCTTCTGGTATATAAGGCCGCCTGGGTCAAAGACCAGGGACAGCTCAATAACGGGCTGGATGTTGCTATGGCAAAATATTTTGCCGGTGAAACAGCCTTAAAAAGTGCGAATTACGCTATGCGTATTCTGGGAGCTTATGGCTATTCCACCGAATATCCGGTTGCCCGGATGTATTGCGATGCTCCTACTTATACAATGGTGGAGGGTTCTTCCAATATCTGCAAATGGATAATAGCACTTGATCAACTTGGAATCCGCA
Organism: Desulfobacterales bacterium HSG16; assembly: GCA_030377965.1. GTDB lineage: Bacteria > Desulfobacterota > Desulfobacteria > Desulfobacterales > HSG16 > JAUCGE01. The sequence goes on along the minus strand of JAUCGE010000386.1, from coordinate 993 downwards.
AAGCAAATGTGAAATCATAACATCAGAGCAGGCAGGAGAAAAGCAAAATGGAAGAGACTTTTTTTATTTTCGTTGCAGGCATAAGCGGTGTATTTATCTGTATGACGCTGCTTTATACAGCTATTCGGGTCATGTCTTTTATTGTAAGCAGGGAGGAAAAGAATACATCATTCAAAAATAAACCGGACAGCAGGAAGGGAGCCTGACAATGGATTATATAACAGGGTTGTTTAAAACCTCCGGTTTTTTCCATATTACTCCCGGCATGATGGTGATGTGGTTTATCGGATTAGGGCTGATCTACCTGGCAGTGTCAAAAAAATACGAACCTCTGCTGCTTCTTCCCATTGGATTCGGCATTCTTCTGGCCAACATGCCTCTGGCAGATCTTATGAAACCTCACGAGGGATTGCTTTGGCGTTTTTACCACTTCGGGATTCAGTGGGAAATTGTGCCGCCTCTTATTTTTCTGGGATTAGGAGCATTAACTGATTTTGGCCCCATGCTTTCCGCCCCTAAATTGATATTTCTTGGAGCCGGGGCGCAGGCAGGTGTTTATTTAACTTTTTTCGGTGCAAAGCTCATGGGTTTCAGTCTGGATGAAGCCGCAACCATTGGAATCATAGGAGGGGCAGATGGGCCAACGACCATTTTTCTGGCTTCAAAACTTGCTCCTCACATGTTAGGCTCATGCGCTGTGGCAGCATATTCATACATGGCGCTGGTTCCGATTATCCAGCCTCCCATCATGCGTATGATGACAACCGATGCCGAACGCAAAATCAGAATGAAAAAAGCCCGCAAAGTTTCTCCTCTTGAGAAAGTCTTGTTTCCGATCATGGCTGCCATGCTCATCATTCTGCTGGTACCGGCCTCAGCGCCTTTGATGGCCATGTTCATGCTGGGAAATCTGTTTCGGGAATCAAAAGTTGTTGAGCGTCTCACCCATGCCAGTCAGAACGAATTGATGAACATTGTAACCATATTTTTAGG
>JAUCGE010000100.1 GCA_030377965.1 Desulfobacterales bacterium HSG16 | reverse complement strand
GAGAAAAAATGACTTATCTGGCAGGGGAAATGATAAAAAATGCGATATCAACTATCTGAAAATGCGAAAGAACAGCGAGTACTGGTTTTTCCTGCCCGGTGTACGCAAAACACAACGGAAAAGCCTTTGAGCTTTTTATTCAGCGCCCGCCAGGTGGAAGACATCTTGAGATGGGCTGCTGTATTTCCAGTTCCCTTTTCCCCGCCACATATCGACGGCATTATAAACTGGCAAGACAGGATCATGCCGGTCTTATCCCTCGAAAAAGGACTGGAACTTGATGTGTCCGATACCGATGGCATAGAACATATGATCATGATACGATCTTCAAAAGAAGTCATGAACAACGCATCGGATATAACAGGTGCTGTTGTCCGGGCAAAAGCACCCATACGAATACTCCCCATGCCTATAAAGTGCTGGCCGGTATCTTTTCCAGAATGGTTAAATCGAAATCGAAAGGCTCTGCTCATGGGATTTTATGAATGGGAAGAAGGATATCTGGCAGTAGTCCACATGGACAAGATGCTGCAATATGTAAACGATATCCCATAAAATTACGGAAGAAAGGCTTGTAACACCCATATGGAATCGGAAACTAAAACTCTCATGTTCGCCAGGAGTCCTTAAAGAACGTGAAGTTTGATATAACAAAATCGATGGTTTTTGGATTGGCGAACTTTATGTAGATTACAGGAGGTTTTTGAAAATGGCGGATCACAAAGGATTATTTGGCGTACAGGGAGGAGGCGGGGGCCTGATCTCATTTTTTACGGAAAGCATTCGGAACAAGCTGGTAGCATCCCTTTTAAGCCTGGCTCTTCTCCTGTTGCTGCTGATGGCCGGTGCCAACTTTGTCATCACTAAAAAGGCACTCAGAGAAAATGCAAAAGATACTCTTGAGGTAGCGCAGAAAAACAAAACCATCGCTATACGGAAGCACTTTGCGGACCGGCGAAGCGACATGGAAGCGCTGGTGGAAACCTCAAAGGCTCTCAGAGCAGATGCTTTCAACCGACTCAAATCTCTTCAGCAGTTGAAGAAAAATCTGATCGAAACCTATTTTACTGAGCGGCTCAGGGATGTCTCGGTCATGTCCGAAATGCCGGTATCCATTGACGCGCTGGTGGCATTCGAACGTGTTTCCGGATCGATTGGAGGCCCTAGCTGGCGGGAAATCGAACAGGCATACGGCCCTTCCATGACCAAATTCAGCGAATCCTTCGGATATTATGATGTCTATATTATATCCGAAAACGGGGAAATCCTTTACACGGTTACCCAGGAATCCGATCTGGGACAGAACTTAAAAACTGGTGATCTCAAGGAAAGTCCAGCAGCAAAGGCATTTGAAAAAGGGCTTTCGGAACTCTCATTTCAAGATTTCGAACCTTATGCCCCTGCCGATGACATTCCCGCAGCCTTTATATCTGCACCCATAAAGGTCGGAGGCAGTATAAAAGGTGTTTTCATGGTACAGGTCTCGGTTGACCAGATCAACTATGTCATGCAGGAACAGACAGGGTTGGGAACGACAGGAGAAAGTTATCTTGTGGGTGCGGACGGCATGTTTCGATCAGACTCCATACAGGTGGAAGAAAGTACTATCGTCAACCCGGCCTTTGATGTTGACATTTCCAAATTTGAAGAAGTTTTTGCCATAAATAAAGGCGGTCAGTCTGTTATGATCAATTACCGGGGGGATTATGTGCTGGCAACATGGACACCGGTCACAGTCCATAATCTTACCTGGGCATTAGTTGCGGAAGTAGGAATTTCCGAAGCTTTTATTCCCAAACATGAAGAAAGCGAAAAAGATTTTTTCACAAATTATAAAGAAAAATACGGGTATGAAGATCTTGGGCTTTTAAATCCAGACGGTTTTTTGTTTTATACGGTCAATGGCGGCGCAGATCATAAAACCAATATGCTTGAAGGGCCGTACCAGGATTCCAACCTTGGCAGGCTGATCAAGGAAGTCAAAGAGACTCAAATATTCGGATTTGCGGATTTCAAACCATACGAACCAAGCGGGCATAGACCGGCCGCATTTTTTGCCATGCCCCTTGTCAACAAAGGAGAAGTCGAACTCATCGTCTTCACCAAGCTGTCGATAAACCTGCTCAACGAGGTCATGCGGGCAGGCAATGAACAACTCGGTGAAACTGCCGACAGTTTTCTGGTAGGCCAGGATAAAATGTGGCGAAGCGATTCAAGATTCAATAAAGAAATGCTTGCAGAAAAAGATCAGACCAAAAAAGCTGAAGGCAGTGAAAACGAAGCTGCCAGACCAACTACTGCAAGCAAAGAAAAAGATTCCGATAAAAAAGATCGAACCATTGTTCTGGATGAATATTTTGAAGTAGATACAACAGCTTCCCAGCAGGCGTTTGAAGGAAAAGCAGGTACAGGGATAACCTACAGCCATAAGGGGAAAAAGGTCTTGAGTACATGGACTCCCATACAGATTGCAGGTTCAAGTCTTGAGCATCCTGATGGAATCAAGTGGGCTGTAATATCGGAAGTTGAGATCAAAGAAGTGGACAGACCTTTGATACAGATGGGAATTACAGTTGTAATAGTTTTGGTGATAGCCTTTGGACTCGCCCTGCTGGTTTCCCTTTTCATATCAAGAGGACTCACAGTTCAGGTCAACCATATAAACGATTTATTCGGTGAAATCGGTATGGGAAATTTTGCGGTCCGCGCACCTGTCACGAGCCGGGATGAACTGGGAATCATGGCAGATTCTCTCAATGCCATGCTGGATAACACTCTAGCTTTGATACAGAGCAGCGAGGAACGTGATTCCATGCAGCAGTCAATCATGAAACTTCTGACTGAAATCAGCGAACTTGCCGAAGGTGATCTTACCAGCCGCGCCGAAGTTACCGAAGACTTTACAGGTGCCATTGCAGACTCTTTCAATGACATGGCAGAGCAACTCGGACGGGTTGTGCGTAACGTGAAGGATGTAACCATTCAGGTAAGCTCCACTTCACAGGAAGTCAGCACATCTACCGAAAATCTTGCTGAAACGAGTGAGATGCAGGCTGTTCAAGTATCTGATGCTATTGCGGCAATCAATGAAATGGCCACATCCATCCAGCAGGTGGCTGAAAACGCTACCCAATGCGATGCCGTTTCTGAAGAATCCACCTCCCATGCAAAAGAGGGATCAGAGATCGTCCGTACCACAAATGCGGCAATGGACTCAATCCGTGACCATGTACAGGAAACTGCACGGGCCATCAAACGTCTTGGTGAAAGCTCCCAGGAAGTCGGAAATATAGTTCAGTTGATCAACGACATTGCCGACCGGACTTCAATTCTAGCCCTTAACGCCTCTATTCAGGCTGCTATGGCAGGTGAAGCAGGACGTGGTTTTGCCGTAGTTGCTGAAGAAGTTCAGCGCCTCGCAGAACGTTCCACCGATGCGACACAGCAGATTGATACCTTGATCAAGAACATTCAGGGAGAAATTAATGAGGCCGGAACCAGTATGGAAGACAGTATACAGCAGGTGGTGGAAGGCTCCAAACTCTCGGATAAAGCCTACGGAAAACTTCAGGAGATCGAAACCGTAACAATGAAGCTTCAGGAACTTATCCAGTCGATCTCAATGGCTTCCAAACAGCAGGCCAGAGCATCTGAAAACATTGCCAAAACTATGGAAGAAGTCGGTGAAATCAGTTCCCAGAACTCCGCTGCCAGCCGGCAGACAGCGGTTTCCATGAAGAACCTGGCTGAAGCCTCCGACGAATTGAACGAATCGGTTTCTGTCTTCAAACTGGATGAAGACAAGAAAAATCCGGCCTAAGCGACAGCCTGAACACACTAAACTGATCAGGAAGGAATTGTAAAATGGCTAAAAAAACCTTGTTCCATAGTATTTTGCTTATTTTGCTTTTTTCAGTACCGGTTTTGGCAAAAGACTTGAAAATCGGTCTGAATTATCCCAGAACAGGTCCCTATTCCGTTCAGGGGGAGGCCCAGTACAAATCTGCTATGCTGGCTGCAAAAGAAATAAATAAGGCAGGTGGTATAAACGGAAGACAAATCAAAATTATAGCCAAAGATTCAAAATCCGTGGTCAAGGTGGCTGAAAACAACGTAAAGGAACTCATTGATGTCGATGGGTGCGAAATGATTTTCGGAGGTTCTGCCAGTTCGGTGGCAATTGCAGCCGGTAAAATCGCAAAATCGAGAAAAAAGATCTATTTCGGAACTCTGACCTATTCAAATGATACAACTGTAGCCGAAGGTCATAAATACATGTTCAGGGAGTGTTACAACGCATGGATGGCTGCAAGAGCTTTGACTTACTATCTTAGGGAAAGCGGATATACTGGAAAGCGATTTTTCTATATTACCGCTGATTACACCTGGGGCAGAACAACGGAAAGTTCGTTTCGAAAATTCAGCAACACTTCCAATAAACGCCGCCATAAAAGCGTACTCACCCCTTTTCCAGGGGCTGAAACCAAAGATTTTGAGAGTGCATTGAAAAAAGCTGCTGCGTCCAAAGCCACGGTACTGGTGCTGGTACTATTTGGGAAAGACATGTCAACTGCCCTCCAGATGGCGTATAAAATGGGACTCAAGCAGAAAATGGACGCAGTAGTAGTGCCAAATCTGACTTTGGGCATGGCCCAGGCAACCGGTCCTGAAATCATGGAAGGTGTGGTAGGAAGCCTGCCCTGGTGCTGGAAAGTTCCTTATCTTTACGGATATGACAAGGGAAAATCTTTTGTGGAAAAATATCTGAAACAATACCAGTCATATCCTTCCACATCGGCCGCTTCCGCATACACTATTTTATACCAGTACAAAGATGCTGTGGAAAGAGCAGGAACCATCAAAACAGATGAAGTGATCCAGTCCCTTGAAGGACACAGATTTGTATCTTTAAAAGACGAGCAGAGCTGGCGTAAATTCGATCACCAGTGTGTACAGACAGTATACGCTGTCAGGTGCAGATCTGCCGCAGATGTAAAAAAAAGCCTGCATAGCCAGGATTTTTTTGAAATCGTCGATTCCATGTCCGGCGGTGAGGCAGCCAGAAACAAATTCAACTGGAAAGCAGCCAGGAGAAAGGCAGGTAAGCCCCCTTTTCTTGAGTGGTAAAAACTTGGTCAGGATCGTGGATGAAATTAACTTTTTTAAATTATATCAAGACAGGCTGAAAACTTGGAAATAACATGAAAAAACACTTCAAAATTTCGATAGTTCTGACTATTTTCACATTATTTGCGTGTACACCCAGAACTGTAATTCAAACGCCTTTTGCTATTCCCACAGAAAACCTTTTCGAACAAGCAGAAAAAAATTTTTTCCAGGGCGACTATAATCGGGCAATGGAACTTTACAATCAATATATGACAGATCACTCTGGAGGCCCCTACGCCATGAGAGCGCTCATGCGGGAAGGAGAGATTTATACTCTGAAAAGAGATTATGCTACCGCACGCATGGTTTATCAGTATATGCTGGAACAACATCCCAATCATGGGCTGGCTCCAGAAGCAAGATTTGCTATATTAAAAACATTCTATGAAGAACAAGATTATGCAAATCTCATTCAGCAGGCTGAGTTCATCATAAAAGACATGTCATCTGTTTCCCATATTATGGATATCTACCTGCTCATGGGAGATAGTCACCTTGCACAGAATGCCCAGGTCAGCGCAGCTTGGTATTATGCCCAGGCCCAGTCAGCCAAAGACAAAGCAGATAAAAAAAGAACTTCAGCGCAAAAAACCGGAGAGCCAGAGCTTCCAAAAATCGATAAACGGGTACGTAAAAAACTCGCAAAGACACTCAGCAAACTGTCATTGAAAGATATAGCGAAGCTTTCTGAAAAACTGGATCACCCTGGAATTATCGGATATCTCACGTACGGTACAGGCATTTTTCATGCTCAGGAAAAAAAATATGAGGCGGCCATAAGACTGTTATCCGATTTTATCGAAACTTTTCCCGGACACGAAGACCTGCCAGCAGCAAAAGTCAGGCTTGAAGAAATATTGAACAAACTCCAGGAACAATCGACAGCAACCAGCAGCCCTGATACTGTGGCAGATATCATGGCCCGCTATAATCAGAACCTCGTGGGATGCCTTCTTCCTTTGACCGGAAAATACAGCACATATGGAAACCGGGCCTTAAACGGGATTCAACTGGCATTGAGCAGATATGAAGGACTCAATGTCCATCCACCCATACGGCTTGTAATTGAGGACACCGGGTCAGATCCTGAAACGGCTATCCGAAAATTTCATGCTATGGCCAGAAAGAACGTGTCAGCGATCATCGGTCCCATCAAGACCGCCCAGGCTGTCGCAATTGAGGCTCAGAAACAGCGTATACCCATTATCACCTTTACCCAGAAAAAGGATATAACCGAGATAGGTGATTATATTTTCAGGAATTTCATGACCCCGAAAATGCAGGTCGATGCCACTGTCTCTTATGCGATGGATGTGCTTGGCATTAAAAACTTTGCCATATTGTACCCGAATGAAAAATACGGGGAAACCTTCATGAACCTTTTCTGGGACAAGGTAATGTCCAAAGGCGGTAAGGTTGTGGGTGTCGAATCCTATAAACCTTCATCCACCGACTTTGCTGCTCCAATAAAAAAACTTGTAGGAAGATACTATTCCATAAAGACTGTACAGAGAAAAAAGAAAAGATCCATCGTCGATTTTGAGGCATTGTTCATTCCAGATGAAGCCAACAAGGTCGGTTTGATCATTCCCCAGCTTGCGTATTACGACATCAATGATATCCGCCTGTTCGGAACTAATTTATGGCATTCCAGACGTTTAATCAAACTTGCTGGAAGATTTGCAGACGGTGTGGTCTTTCCTGACGGGTTTTTCTTAAACACCAGAAGACAAAGTACCCTGGAATTTATCCAGATGTATAAACAGACTTTCGGCCAGAAACCAGGATTTATGGAGGCTGTTGCCTTTGACAGTGCCAGCATGATATTTTCCATCCTTATTGAAAAAAAGATTCGTTTTAAAAGTGAGTTGAAAAATGCTCTCGCCCATGTTAATAATTTCAATGGGGCAAGCGGCCTGACTTCCTTCGATGAAACAGGGGAAAGCTCAAAACAACTTTTTCTGATTCGTGTTGCAGGAGATGAGTTCGAAGCTGTCAAAACCGATTGAAAAACCTATTGAAAAAAACCGGGGAAATTGAAAAATGGCGAAACCTAAGAAAATCACAGGAGAGATACAAATAATGAACCGTATATTGATTACATTTATCATTTCAATCTTATTGCTGACTGGCCAGAGCCATGCTGCTGAAAAAACCGTATCACTGGCCAGTGTACCCTGGCCTCCTTACTACGGACAATATCTTCCCAATTACGGGATAGGCCCCGAGGTTGTAACTGCCTCATTCGAAAGTATGGGATATCGCGTGGAATATCACTTCATGGCATGGGCAAGAGTATTAAAAGAGGTCAAGGACGGTAAATATGACGGAGCCTGTAATGCCTATTACACAGATGAAAGAGCAAAGATATATATGCTCTCAGAACCTTATATGGAAAGCTCCATAGTTTTTTTTCGAAGAAAAGGGAGCAAATATTCCTGGACTAACCTTGAGGATCTCAAACCATACCGGATCGGTGTGGTCAAAGGATACGCAAATTCACCGGAATTCGATGCTGCAAATTTCTTGAAGAAAAAGGTTTCTTCCCGTGAAATTCTCAACGTAAAAAAATTGCTGTTGAAACAATGCGAGCTGGTGGTCATGGACAAGTTTACAGGATTTTACATCAATGATGTCAAATTATTCGGACATGAAAGAAATGTCATCGAAGCCATAGATCCTCCCTTGATGGTAAACCGGATGTATGTGGCATTTTCAAGGGCAGTTCCCGGCACCAGTGTAAAACTTGATATTTTCAATCGAGGACTTGATAAAATCAAACAAAACGGTAAATTGGATGAAATACTGAAGTCACACGGAATGTAACTTAAAACCATTAAACCATAAGGGAGGTTCACATGGCTTACAACATTCTGATAGCATTTGACGATTCGCCCAATGCAATGAGGGCGGTGGAACATGTCGCCAAGTTTTTCAATCCTTCCAACAAGGTCACACTTCTAAGCATTCTCCATGATACGGCAGCGCTGTGCGACATGAACAGCCCGGAACTTACCGCCTATTTTCTCTCGCAGAGATCCAGCTTCTGCGCGATTGAAGAAAAGAAGAAGAGCCTCATAGAAGGCGCATTGAAAGAAGGAAAGCAGGTACTCATAAACGCCGGTTTCAATGATGAAAACGTCATAATTAAGGCAATTGTCAAAAACAATGGAATTGCCAGAGATATCGTAGATGAAGCCACGTCGTCCGGATATGATATTATAGTCATGGGCCGCCGTGGCCTTTCCGGTATCAAGGAATTTTTTCTCGGCAGCGTTTCCCAGAAAGTTCTGCATGGCGCGCGGGAAGTTTCCATATTGATGGTTAACTAACTGGAAATTAGTTCCGCCCCCGCTGAAGATGGCGGGGACGGAATCTTGCCCTGCCATATCTGGTATTTTAAATACCGAAACAAATCATTTCTACTCTTGGAAACAGGACATCCAATAAAGTATCGAATGGAGAATAAAAAAGCCGATGAACAACACGAAGCTTGATTATATCTCGATAGAAGGCTTTAAAAGTATTGCCTCAATTGAAAAATTGGAACTGCATCCGATCAATGTAATTATAGGCCCTAACGGATCAGGCAAAACCAATTTTATCGAAATCTTTTCCTTTCTCAATGCAGTTAGGGAAAGGCGTTTAAAGCAATATGTCTCCAAATCAGGTGGCGCTGAACAGATTCTGCATTTTGGATCAAAAACTACCGAAAATATCAAAATAGCAGTCTCTTTCTGCGAGAAAACGAACCAGTACAAGTTACGCCTTGGCCCTACAATGGACGATGGGCTTTATGTCGAGGATGAGAGAGCCTTTTTTTGGAAAAAAGAAAAGCATGATAGACCCTATGAACAGAAACTTTCGCAGATTGAGAACGGATGGGAAGCAGTTATCAGCGATCCGAACTGTATCGGCGCTGCCAAACAAGTACGCGACCAACTTCGGCGATGGCAGCTATATCATGTACACGACACAAGTGCCACATCGCCCTTGCGAAAGACTGCCAAATTACACGATAATGCTTTTTTACGACAGGACGGCTCGAATCTTCCAGCGTTTCTTTATTTACTCAAAATCAAGCATCCTGATACCTATCGCATGATTCAAAAGACAATACAGCGAACGGCTCCGTTTTTCGACGATTTTGAGTTGAACCCGGACCAACTGAATGAAGAAATGATTCGTCTTGTCTGGCGGCACAAGAATTCCGATCAGTATTTTACAGCGTCCAGCCTCTCGGACGGCACATTGCGTTTTATCGTACTTGCCGCATTGTTTCTGCAACCGTCTAATCTGCGACCATCAATTATCCTGGTCGATGAACCGGAACTCGGCCTTCATCCACATGCCATCACCCTGCTTGCATCTCTGGTTGAACAGGCATCACAGGAAACCCAGGTAATCCTTTCCACCCAGTCCTCGCTCCTGCTTGATCATTTCCAGCCCGAAGATGTGCTGGTTGCAGATCGTATAGACGGAAGCACCAGGTTGACACGGCTGAAAACCGATCCATTGAAATCCTGGCTGGAGGACTACAGCCTCGGCCAACTATGGGAAAAAAATGAATTGGGCGGCCGGCCGATGAGAGAATGATCCTATGACAAGACTATTGGTTCATGTAGAAGGCGAAACAGAAGAAACTTTTGTCAACGAAGTACTTGCCTGCCATTTATACAACCTGGGCTACACTAATGTAAGCGCACGACTTCTGGGGAATGCCCGTCTGCGAGACCGTCGCGGAGGTATTCGGGCGTGGAGCGCTGTCCGCAAGGACATACTCAGGCATCTCCAGGAAGATCCAGCAGGCATATCGACGACGATGGTCGATTACTATGCATTACCCCAAACCGGGGGCAGAGCATGGCCCGGCAGACAGGCAGCGGGCAGGCTTTCATTCGAACAAAAAGCAGTGACTGTGGAGCAGGCGATTTTGGAAGACATCAGCAGTACACTGGGAGATGGATTCAATCCCCGCCGCTTTCTGCCTTTTGTAATCATGCACGAATTCGAGGGGTTGCTCTTCAGTGACTGCAAAAAATTCGCCAAAGGCATCTATCGCCCGGAACTCGCTGCTGGATTTCAAGCAATCAGGGATATGTTTTCATCACCCGAAGAAATCAACGATTCTCCTTTAACTGCTCCTTCGAAACGTGTAACAAAGCTTGTGCCAGGCTATAAAAAAACACTTCTTGGTCCATTGGCTGCTCTGGAAATCGGACTTGATGCGATCCGCAAAGAATGTCCTCATTTTTCTCAATGGCTGCTCCATTTGGAAACTTTGGCAGGATGAACGCTTCGCTTTTGAAAGGGTTGATATCGACAAGAACGGTGTGATAGAAATAGGGGATGTAATAGGCATACTTAAAATAATTGCTGAAAAAAAGGATTAGAACTTTGGAAAAACTAAGCAGGATAGTACAAGATTTTGTCAAGATCGAAGGCGCATGCTCCACAGGTATTGTAACTACAAAAACACTTGAAGGAGGACCACCGTCTTCAGAGCTTGATTATGTCCTCCCTGGTGCAAAATCGGCTGTCAGTTTTGCCGTAGCCATTGACCAGGAAACAATATTACCTTATCTGACGAAAAAAGACCGTCTTACTTACGAACAGGAATATATACGTATAAGCGCTCTGGCCAGCGGCATTGCATTCCACCTTTCCAATTATCTTGAACAAAAAGGATATCCGTCCGTCCCGGTTGCTGACAATTGTGTTTACAGACAGGAATCTTCAGAAGGACTCTATGACTATTCTCCAGATGTAGCACATAGATATCTGGCAGTGCGTTCCGGTGTAGGATATATGGGATTATCCGGTAATATCATAACCGGAGAACAGGGCGCTGCCATCACTCTCGCTGCCACTGTCACTACTGCTGAATTAATTCCCACAGACCCTCTGCCCCCAGAGAACAATTATTGCGATAACTGTCGTTTATGCATGGCATCATGCGTATCGGGTTTTATGCATCCAGAAGAAAAAACTAATATAAAGCTTGACAATTTTGAATTCGAGTATTCGAAGCGTCGTCACTACGGACGATGTGATTGCGTATGCAGCGGCTATACCGGATTACATTCATCCGGTAAATGGTCTACATGGTCACCTGGCCGGTACAAGATTCCTGAAAGCGACGACAAAATAAATGCGGAACAGGCAAGAATGATTGATCGCTATGCTAAGTGGCCCAAAGCTCCGGGCGGCAGATATTTTATTCTTACCGATGACAAACTTCGCACATCGTGCGGTAACTGCCAGCTTGTATGCTGCCCGGATAAAAAAGAACGGAAAACTCGATATAAATTTTTGACTGAAAGCGGTGTTGCAGTACAAAATTCAGATGGGAACATTGAAGCCGTTTCTCCTGAATATGCAAAAAAAATGCTTGAAAATATGCCGAATAGTCGAAAAATTTTGTACGAAAATCTTGGATAATGCCATATCCACTGAATAAGTACCTGTTCATAGAGGCTGTAACATTTTTTCGTAGGGTGGGCAAAAGCGAAGCGTTGCCCACCGTTTCTATGAGCATCTGCCGCTTCTCGTGATCTGCGGAACAATGTCTCATTTGTGCAAAACCGATTCGGAATATGCAAGAAAAACTCGTATTTCGGGAGTTCAGCACACCAGAATCAATTTCCTTTATTTCGAATCATGGGATTCTTTCTCATGCCTGCAATCCGGCGCATTTCATCTATAATCCGATGCATCTGTTTGACCTGGCCGTTCAACTCCTGAGCAGCACTTGCAAATTTCCTGGAATTTGAAAAATTCTTCTGAACGACTTGCTCCATATCATTCGTTGCGATGTTGATCTGTTCTATTCCAAGGGCCTGTTCATCGGATGCGGTCGCGATATCGGTCAACAAATGGCTGACGGCTGACGTATTTTCATGGTTTTCGACAAAAGCCCTGGTAGAATCTTCTACCAGGACACTGATGATTTTTATCTTTTGATCTATCGTTTCGATCAGCATGATGGTGTCTTGTACACCTTTTGCAGAATCAGCCGCCAGTTTCCTTACCTCTTCAGCTACAACAGCGAAACCAGATCCGGCTTTTCCGGCGCGAGCCGCTTCCACTGCCGCGTTAAGGGCGAGCAGATTGGTCTGAAAGGCGATTTGCTCGACAGCCTTGATGACAGCCGAAGATTTTTGACTGGCATCCGTGACATCCGCTACGGATTCAACCAGAGATTTCATGCGCTCATGGACATTGCCGGAAATCGTGAGACTTTCATTCATGAGCCTGTTCGCACTTTCAGCACTTTCAGCCATCATTTTCATCATGGCGCTCATCTCTTCGATGGCTGATGAAGTGGTTTCGAGGGATGCTGAATTTTCCGCTGTCACTTGTGCCAGATTCCGACTTGCCGAAGCAACCATGTTCGATTTTTTCGAGACAGCCGCTGCTATGGTGAAAAATTTCTGGATCGATTCTTGAATCGGATTGGTGAACGATTTGTCTAGTACGAGAACGAGCGGTACTATCAGAATCAGGCAGATGAAAAATACTATGCATAACGTGAAGATCATCCTTCGAACCTGAATTTTCGCAGCCTCTTTTGAATAAAGTACAGCCACAGCTCCGGCTCTGCCCGCCAAGCCGCTGAGAGAAAGAACGCCTTGAAAATAGTCGTTTTCACCTATTGTGATATTGTCTAAGATTATTCGCTTCCCGGACAGATTGTTGCCGGTTGGCCTGTTCTTCGCAAAAACGTTTGGATTTAATTTTTTATATGATGCCAGAGTGCCTGTACTCAGGTCATTATTTTTTTCAAAAATATTGATCTCCATCCCACTTAACCCCGCGAGTTTGTCCACAAAACTCTTTTCGATATGATCCATCGTCACAATCATGCCCACATTACGTTCTTCATGTTTTCCGGTTTCAGGATTCAATACTCTCGCACTTACCGGTGAACAGGCAATCATGCTCACACGTCCGTCGATGGAATCGAACAAAATCTCATCCTTTTCAGGTATCGATTCTTTAAATGTGAGTGAAATTGGAATTAAAGACGGATCATTCTCTTTTTTCATCGTTCGGAACCTGATTTTTTCGGGTGTGTACCACCTGCCCCAGCGACGGTTGCTCTGTAATCGTTTGAATTAAAACAAAATATAATCTTTTTGACAAGTGTTTGCAAGTGTTGTATCTTGACTCTTGCAAATTGCGTGATTTTTCAGACCCGATCATTACAAAAATATTCACGCATAATTCAAATAAGGAAGGTGTTATATGCCAATAAATGTGAATAT
>JAUCGE010000099.1 GCA_030377965.1 Desulfobacterales bacterium HSG16 | reverse complement strand
AGTAAGTTTATGATTATTTTTCCTGATTAATCGAGAGTAAAGGTATCGATAAAAGTTAATTGCCAGTATGAGGAGGTTGTGTGGAGATCGAGCAATTAAGGCAGAAAATCGAGGAAAAGCACATGCTGATAAACAGCATCCGGGAAGAGATCGGGAAAATCCTCGTAGGCCAGAGGGGTTTGGTTGACGGCCTTTTGATGGGGCTTTTTACAAAAGGACATATTCTTATCGAAGGCGTACCCGGACTTGCCAAGACCAGTGCTGTAAAAGCTCTGGCAGCCATCGTTCATGCTGATTTCAAGCGTATCCAGTTCACCCCGGATCTGTTGCCTGCTGATCTTGTCGGAACAGAAGTATACAGGCCCAAGACCGGAGAGTTTACTATCAAGAAAGGCCCGCTTTTTCACAATATCATTTTAGCGGATGAAATCAACCGTGCTCCTTCAAAAGTGCAGTCAGCCCTGTTGGAAGCAATGCAGGAACAGCAGGTAACCATAGGAGATGAAACTTTCGAATTATTAGATCCTTTTCTTGTTCTCGCCACTCAGAACCCAATTGAACAGGAGGGTACTTATCCATTGCCTGAGGCCCAGGTTGATCGTTTCATGTTCAAGCTTGTTATGGACTATCCTGACAGGCTCGAAGAAAAAGAGATCATGAAGCGTGTAGGATTTGAAACTCCGGTATCCATCCACCCCATTCTTGAACCTGGGGAACTTGACGAGATCGAATCTCTGATCAAAATGATTTACATGGATGAAAAGCTCAAAGACTATATCGTAGATATTGTGTTCGCTACCAGAAAACCCCAGGATTACCATATGGATATAGGCGAATACATACAGTTTGGCGCATCTCCTAGAGCCACGATTTTTTTGAGTCTTGCGGCCAGGGCATATGCATTTTTACAGGGAAGGGCATATGTCACGCCCCAGGATATCAAGACCATCGCTCCTGATATTTTGAGGCATCGGATAATATTGACATATGAGGCTGAGGCTGAAGATATAAAAAGCGAGTGGATAATCGGACACATCTTCGATTCCGTTGAAGTGCCGTAAAAATAATATTTGGGGAATATTTTCGCTATGCTTTCACCTGAAATCATTAAGAAAATAAAAAAAATCCATATAAAAAGCGGCAGGCTGGTCAACAGCATGATGGCCGGCCAGTACAAGTCCGTGTTTCGAGGCTCTGGAATAGAGTTCGAGGAAGTTCGGGAGTACACACCTGGAGATGAGGTCAAGAGCATCGACTGGAAAGTGTCAGCAAGACTCGGCCATCCTTATGTGAAAAGATTCCGTGAAGAACGGGAGTTGATTGTCATGCTTCTTCTTGACATGAGTGCTTCAGGTTCCTTTGGCACAGTAGAAAATTTAAAGCGCGAAACTGCCGCTGAGATAGCTTCAGTGCTGGCCTTTAACGCAATCAGGAACAACGACAAGGTTGGGGCAATTCTTTTTACAGATCGAGTGGAAAAATATATTCCGCCTAAAAAAGGCGCTTCACATGTCTGGCGGGTAATCAAAGAGATGTTCGATTTCGAACCTGAAAATACAGGTACGGATATTCGTAATGCTGTTGGATATCTTGGCAGAGTATGTGCTAAAAAAAGCGTGGTTTTTCTCATATCCGATTTTCTGGCAGGCCGTGAAGAAGACAGGCTGGTTCCAGGTAAAAAAAACGATCTTATAAAAGGTCTGAGGACAGGGTCCAGAAAACATGAGCTGATAGCCGTCATGCTTTCCGATCCCGGCGAGTTCATCCTGCCTGAAGCCGGTATCCTTTGTTGCAGGGATGTCGAAACAGGCCGGACTCTTTTTATGGATGCATCGGATGAAAAAACCAGAAAGAGATTTGAAGGGGCCAGGGTCAGAGAGTATCGTGACAGCGTCGAAGCTCTTAAATCAGCAGATATTGACCGTATTGAAGTTCAGACTACGGATTCGGTTGTTGATGCCCTGACAAAATATTTCCGTTACAGGGAACAGAGGAAACGGTGATGCCTGGAAAATATTTGCTTTATATCCTGTTTTTTTTATTCCTGCTGTTTGCCGCTCACCCTGTTTTCGGGCAGCAGCAGAGTAAGCCTGATGCCAGTTCGAATTCAAACCAGAATCTTCAACCATCTGTCGAACCATTACAGAACGACAATTCGGCGCAGAATGACAATTCGGAAGACCAGGCATCATCATCGGATGGCAAGACAATCGAAATGTCAGATATTCATGATGTCAGACCTCCTGTACCAGGTATGCTTGATCTGGGCTTTTTGAAATATATTTTTTTATCTCTGGCCGCAGCTTTATGCCTGATCCTGCTCTTTCTTATATGGAAATACCGATCTCGCAGGGTAAAGACAGCTATCGCCAAAGCTCTTTCACCCGAAGAACAGGCGTTTACCATTCTCGACGGTCTCAAAGAAGTCGAAGGATGGGAAGCAAAAGAATTTTATTTCAAGCTTTCGGCAGCCTTGAGAGGATATATTGAGGGAAAGTTCAATTTTGCTGCACTGGAGATGACCATCGAAGAATTTTTGCCAAAAGTCAATAACATAGATATCGATCAGGATGCCAAAAAAAATATCCGTGATCTGTGCCGTTTCATGGAACCTGTCAAATTTGCAGGATTACCTGCTTCTGAAGACAGAATGGTGGCAGATTTGGGTTTTGTCTATAATTTTGTCAAGAAAACGAGTGTGCAGATTCGGCAATCCGATGATTTATCCGATGATTTGCCCGATGATTTGCAGGATAAAAACCTTTAAAACAAAAATACCTGGCTAATAAAATATGTTGTTTCGATTTGCTTCACCCTGGTTTTTTCTACTTCTGGCATTCATACCGGTTGCCGTATATTTCAACGGTCGCAGAATCCTGCGTCCGGTCATGGGGTATTCGAGCCTGTTTGCTGTAAAAGATATGACTTCTTCCTTTATTTTAAGGATCAGATGGCTCCTGCCCATATTGAAATATCTGGCCCTGTGCCTGGTCATAGCCGCAATGGCACGCCCTCAGTGGGGAATCCGCCAGGAAAAGGTAATGACCGAGGGGGTCAATATCATTCTTGCGGTAGATCTCTCAGAAAGTATGATGGCCCTTGATTTCAGGCTGAAAGGAAAGACTGTCAACCGTCTGGATGCAGTCAGAGGAGTTGTCCGGGATTTTGTGGCAGGACGGGCGGGTGATCGGATCGGCATGGTGGTGTTCGGGTCTGAAGCATATACTCAACTGCCCCTGACAAGAGATTATTCAACCATTGTATCCATTCTGGAAAAACTTGAGATAGGCGCGGCAGGTAAGAGTACTGCAATCGGAGATGCCATTGGCATTTCTTTAAAAAGGATCGAAGATATAAAAAGTAAGTCCAATATCATTATACTGCTCACGGACGGCAGAAGTAATTCAGGCGAGATGTCCCCGGATACCGCCTTAGAAATCGCAGCCCAGAAAAAAGTCAAGATATATACCATTGGCGTGGGTTCGAAGGGTGAAGTTCCTTTTCTGATCAGAGATCCTCTTTTTGGAGATCGTTATGTCAGACAACGCGTCGATATTGATGAAGGAATTTTGAAAAAAATAGCAGAGAAAACCGGAGGTCTCTATTTTCGGGCAGAGAATACAAAAGGTTTAAGCCGGATATACGATACCATAGACAATCTGGAAAAAACGGAAGTCGAGGTCAAAATTTATGATCAGTATAACGAATTATACGCATATTTTTTGATTCCGGCTCTTATATTGATTGGGCTGAAGATAATTCTGTCCAATACAAGATTTTTGAGTGTGCCATGAAATTTGTAAATATTGAAATGTTTTTTCTCATATGGACGATTCCTCTCTTTTTTCTCATATATATATATGGAGATAGAAAACGGAAGAGAATACTGACCAGGTTTGCATCCGCAAAAGGACTTGATGTCATCATTCCCCAGAGAGGCAGCAGGCGGAGGCATTTCAAAGCAGCATTTATACTCACAGCTCTTTTTTTTATAATTGCAGCCTTAGCAGGCCCTCAGTACGGCTACAGGTGGCAGGAAACCGAGAGGCGGGGTGTCGATATCGTTCTTGCCCTGGATTGCTCAAAAAGTATGCTTGCAAAAGATATAAAGCCAAGCAGGCTGGATCGGGCAAAACGGGAGGTTTATGACCTTCTTTCCATGATGGAAGGAGATAGAATCGGACTTGTGGCTTTTGCCGGAACCGCTTTTCTTCAATGTCCTCTCACCCTTGATTATGAAGCTTTCCACCTGTTTTTGAATACTCTCACCCCTGATTATCTGCCTGTGGGAGGTACTGACCTGAACCAGGCCATAGAGACAGCCCTTTCAGCTTTTGATGAAAAGGCAGGAACAGAAAAAGCGATAATTCTGATAACGGACGGTGAAAGCACAGGAGATGACAAGCCGGTAAAGGCAGCACAGAAACTACAGAAAAATGGTGTACGTCTTTTTTGTATCGGTGTTGGCAGCGACAACGGCGTGCCGGTTCCCGAAGGCTCCGGTAAGTTTAAAAAAGATAAGGCAGGAAAAATCATATTGAGCCGCCTTGATGAAGAAGTATTGAAAAAAATTGCGGTGTTGACAAATGGTTCATATGTGCGTTCAATGGCAGGAGATATGGATCTGGACGCTATCTATAAAAATGAAATCAGGGAAAAAATGGAGCAGGCAGCTTTGGAGAGCGGTAAAAAACAGGTATGGGAAAACCGATATCAATGGCTTCTGGCCCTCGCTATAGCAGCACTTCTGGCAGACATATTCCTTCCATCTGTCAGGCGGAAATCTTTTGCTGGTCTGTCCGCCATGATATTTTTTACAATTACATCGTTAATAGCTGCTCCATACGCTCATGCAGCCGATAATGCAATGAAACAGGGGCTTAAGTCATATGAAAAAGGTGAATATGAAAAAGCTGTCAAGTATTTCATCGACGCTCAATTAGAAGACCCTGACAACCCCAAGATAGCCTATAACCTCGGAACAGCTTACTATAAAAATGGGGAATTCGATGTTGCAGCCGAAAGTTTTGGTCAGGCATTGAATTCGGATGATCCGGAACTGAAAAAAAATGCCCACTATAACTTTGGTAACACATGTTTCCGTTTGAACAAATATGAAGAAGCGATAAAGCATTATGAAAGTGCAATAACAATCGACCCCGCCGATGAGCGGGCAAAGCAGAATGTCGAATTCGTGAAAAAGGTTATTGAGCAGAAGAAAAAGGAGGAGGAAGAACAGAAGAAAGATCAGGATCAAAACGACGACAAGAACGATAAAAAGGAAGACAATAAAGACGACGACAAAAAAGAAGGGGATCAGAAAGATAAAAATCAGGATCAAAAAGATTCCAAAGACAAAAACGATCAGGAAGAACAAGATAAAAAATCGGAGAATGATAAAAAAGAAAATTCGGAAGAAAAGGATGGAGAAGAGTCGAAAAAAGAAGATGGAGATTCCGAAGAAGAAAAGAAAAATATGGCAGAGGAAAAAGAAGGGGAAGATGGCAAGGTCGATCCTGATAAGATCAAACAGGCTGAACGAATGTTAAACCGACTTGAGGATAAACCCGGAAAAGCCCTGATGATGAAATACCGGCAGCGGAATGTGGAGAAAGACTGGTAATAATGAGAAAATCGCAGCATACCTTTATTCTTTTTCATGTTTTCATCCTGTGGAGTATCCTGATTTTTTTCCCTTCAACTGCCCTGTGTGCAGACGAGGTGAGTGCATCTGTTGACCGGACACATATTGCGATAAATGAATCAGCACAACTGACTGTCAGAGTAAACGGCAAAAGTGCGAGAGTTGATTTTGCACAGCTCAAAGATTTCAGGGTGATATCCCGTGGTTCGAGTACGGAAGTCAATATGATAAACGGGACGGTCACACAGGAACACATACTCATGTACACCTTGATCCCCAAAAAAACAGGACAGCTGACCGTTCCTGCGCTAAAGGTACGTTTCCATGGAAAAGTCGTTGAAACAAAGCCTTTTGTTATAACTGTAAGCAAACAGGACAACACCCGCAGTAATGAAAAGGATATCTTTATTGAAACCAGTGTTTCAAACGATTCTCCCTATGAAGGAGAACAGGTAGTCTATAAATTCAAGCTTTATAATTCCGTTCGAGTTTCAAACGCGAATTTTCTACAAAAACCGGAGTTTGCCGGATTTACGGCAAAGGAATTAAGAGACCAGAAATCGTATTCAACAGTGATATCTGGTCGTGAATACAGTGTCACGGAAGTCAACACCATCTTAGTTCCATTGACTCCGGGTGAAAAAAAAATAGATGGTTCTATCCTCAAGTGCAGTGTAGTCGTCAGCCGTAAAAGAAATTCAAGGAACATGATCGACACTTTTTTCGACACACGGGAGATAAAACCCAGAGTCGTTCGGAGCGAAGCCATAGTTTTAAAAGTCAAGCCCCTGCCGGAAAACCCGGAAAAAGTAAAATTTTCTGGCCTGATAGGCAAATTTTCTCTGGGTACCAGTCTTGACACAAAAGAACTCAAAGTCGGTGATTCAGCCACCTTATCCATAGTCATTAGCGGCCAGGGAAATATCATGGATGCCAAAGCACCTGAATTTCCGGCTCCCGAAGATTTTAAAGTGTACAAAGAATCTGCTGAAGAAAAAGTCGGCATACGTGAGTCTGGCTACATTGGGAAAAAGTTTTTCCGGGTAGCGCTGGTTCCGGTAAAAGAAGGTTTGCATTCTATAAATCCTGTGTCCTTTTGTTATTTTGATACTTCACAAAAGCGCTACGTAGTTCTTTCCGGCAAAAAGTTTGATTTAAATGTCCTGCCTTCCGAAGATACAGATACGCTGGAAATTTTTTCAGGATCAGATACAAAGCCTCCGTCATTCAAAAAAAAGGTGGAATTTACGGGAAGAGATATTCTCGCCTTAAAAGAAGACATGAATGCGTTAAATTCTCATAAAAGTATGTCGATTTTCCAATTTTTGCTTTATCTGGCCGTTCCTGCCCTCCTGTTTGGATGTATGATGCTGATTATGATCGTTGCAAGACACGATGAAACTCCTGCCCAGGTCATGGGCAGACAGGCCCAGGCGGCTTTGAAAAAAGCTTTGGCAAAGGGAATGACTGACGAAGATTTTCTGGCCAGTCTTCATCTTGCGGTTATTTCCGTCGTGTTGTCAAAGGCCGGGATAAAAGGCGCATCTTTAACATATAAAGAAGCTGAAACTATTTTAATGGAAAAAGGGTATTCTGACAACACAGCGCAAAAGGCAGCATCTGTTCTTGCAGATATCGAATCTGTAAGATTTGGCGGCTCCAATATGGATGAAGCTTACAGGAGACGATTGTTATCGGTTACCAAAGAACTTATGGGGACTCTTGGCTGAAATGACTGACGACATAAATCACATAGTAAAAACTGAGGATACATCTCACAGGATTGTGCAGACACAAATTGTTATACAGTCAATGTCGATTCAAAGAATAGCTGTTTTATGTGTCTTTATCTGCACGTTATTGGCATTGTTAATTCCCTCAATCGGATATTCCAGCGAAGATGCCAGAAATTTTTTAGATGGGATCAGAGAATACCGTTCGGGCAATTATGAATCTGCCATAAAAGCTTTTTCAAAGATAGCAGAGTCCGGGGTTCAAAACGGAAAGCTCTATTATAATCTGGCTAACGCTCATCTGAAAAATGATGATATAGGGCAAGCCATGCTCTGGTACGAGCGTGCCTTGAAACTGATACCTCATGACCCTGATCTCAAATTCAATCATAAACATGCTCTTTCTCTGGTCAAAGATGAAAGAGATGAAAAAAATTTTCCAATTTTAAAAGTAGTTTTCTTCTGGAAGCATATGTTAAGCAAGAAAACCGTAAAATGGATCGCAATAGTACTCAACCTGTCTTTCTGGGTTATCCTTGCTTTCAGGACTATCCGAAAAAAAAGAAGAATATTCAGATCGTCTCTTTATTTTGTCCTGATTCCCTTACTGATCTTCACATCCACCGCGTTTTATAATTATTACGAAAACGCATTTCTCAAAGAGGCCATAATCCTTTACAAGAAAGTCTCTGTCCGTTCAGCCCTTTCAGATGGTTCTACCGAGTTGTTCGTACTCCACAGCGGAACAAAGGTAAAGATCGAAAAAGAAAAAGGCGACTATTTCAGAATTTTCTTTTCAGAAGGAAAGATCGGCTGGTTGAAAAAATCCGATCTTGGTGTTATTTGATATCGTCTGATATTGAACTCGCTGATTTTTTGGGGAAGGATGGCAAAATTCTTTGTGTTATTGTTTCTTCTCATCAAGATTTCCGCATACAGCAATCCAGGAAAACATCAGAAAAATTGCGCTGAAAGCCTTCTGCCCTCTTGTGGGTTTCATATTTATCTCACGATAGTAGGTTTCCTTATCAATCACTTCTATCACTCTTCCTTTGCTGACCAGGACATACTGGCCGTCTCGAAAATCAGGTTTGCCTGGGTCCATGGTGATGAAAAAAAAAGCTGCATTTAACATGAGAATCCCGCCTATAAAGGCACGAAAAGGCAGTTTTTCATTTTTATCCGATTCCGACTGCGGCGGTGTTTCCTTATGCTTTTTTCTGTCAGCCCGCTCTTCTATGACAGATCGGCATATAGTGCAGACAACAAGGGCTACGAACCCCATAATCAGTAGTATTATGGAATCTACAGAGATGTTCCACGCACACAAATCGGGCAGAGAAAATATTATGCATATCTCAATCAGTAAAGCTATGAGAAAATAAATAATTGAAACAGACAAAAGGATATACCTAATTGTTGTCAATGTGTCAGTCATATATTGCAAATCTCCTTTTTCTATTATTTCGGTAATTTTTTGCTCCGATTTTAATATCTGTGTCCAATTTGCAAAATTTCGCATATGAACACAAAAATAGTATTGCTTTCGCAATATACTTTGAAAAATTCAAACTGAATACTGTCCAATGTTTTCAGAGAGCATCTGGTTGCAAATTTTTGAATTAATACTTCAGCTTTATCAGTTACCAATGATGAAAATTGTAATATTTTATAAAGAGAATCTCATTAACAATCCCTTTAGCTTTATGCAAGAAGTTTCTTACATTTTTTTTCTGAGAGCTTTATTATGAGTTTGCCGTTGTATTTTCGAAATTTGATGAAAAGCATGTTCGATGAAAAAGTCGCCTGCAATGAGCAACGTTTGAAGCTCAATTCATTGGACATGGCAAGATAACTCTGGTTGCTGAATCAACTGATTTGTCCAGGACGACAGGCACATCTGAGATAAATATCTGTACAGAAAATATTTAATATTTTTTTAAAATATTGCCTCTGATCAATACAACTGCCAGGAAATTTATTGTTGATATCAATAATGAAGATATAATTCAAATGTTTACCATGCGTATTACAGTCTGTTCAGCTCGCTCATTTAGCATAAAATATAAAATCCGCATATTTTGTCTTGAAGCTTTTTAAGCTTTGTTCTATGATTCGAAAATTGATACCATGTACAGCTGAGAGGGATACTGCACGTTTAAATCCGGAACCACAGAAAAGTTCGATAAAACAAAATTGTAATAAACAATGAAAGGATCGAAATCATGTCAGAACAAGTTGTTGCACCTCTTGCCGGGAAAATCATCAGCATTGATACTGTAAAAGGTGCGAAAATTGAGGAAGACGAAGAAGTTGTAGTTATTGAGGCTATGAAAATGGAAACGCCGATTTTTGCGCCCTGTGATGGGACTATTGCAGAAATCCGTGTAAAAGAAGGCGATGAAGTGGAAGAAGATGATGTCATAGCCATCATTGAACAGGATTGAAGTTTTTTTAAGTTGAAGCACCTGGGATCGAAAACTCTCTATGAAAATATTTGTGGTGAACGCTTTCTTGTAAAGAAAGCCTGCCGAATAACCTTATAACCTTTTATCAAGTGGAGGGAGGATGTGATGGCGGAGCAACCGGAAGAACAAAAAGGGACGAACGAACAGGAAGAAGTGGTAATCGACAAGGCCAGGGGGCAATTGTCCGATCTTTGGAAAAAGGAGGATTACTGGGCCATCTGGCTTGGATTTGCCATGCTGATTTTTGGAATGCTGATTTATTTTAACAACCCTCCTGCCAAGATGAACGAAATCATTGATAATGCCAACAAAATTATGGCTGCGGAATCTGAAAAAGCAACCTTCAAAACCATAGAATGGTACAAGGCCAGTGACAAAAAAAAGAAACTCAAGGCCACAGGTTCACCCATAGGCAAAAAGATCAAGACGTTTACGAACAAGCCCCATAGCTGGAAAACCAATCCCCTTGAGGCTTTTTTCATGGGCAGTGATGCAGCAGAAGCTAAAAAGAAAAAAGGGGAAAAAAAATATGATGCTGCCAGACTTCAGGAAGAAAGTACACTCGCGGCAGCCACCTCCGCACAGGCAGCAGCTACAGCTGCAAGCTATGCAAACCCTGATTTGAACAAGAAAGCCAAAGAATCGATTGAGACATGGAGAAATTCTCATTCCAAGGCTTCCAAGGTAAAGAAAAAAACCAAGGTAAAGCCTTATAACCAGATTTTTCCCTTGATCGGCATGATGATCGTCCTGGGGATATTTTTCGGCATCGGCATGCATGTCATGGGAAATAATATTGTCCAGTTTCTGATCGGATTTACATTCGTGTTTTTCATTGCGGTGCTTGCTTATCTGGGGTCCAGCCAGGCGACCATGAAATCGATTGGCATCGGCTATCCTGCATGGGGTATTTTATTTGGCATGATTATCAGTAACACCATTGGCACACCCAAATGGGTTAAGCCGGCTGTCCAGACCGAATATTACATCAAGACCGGCCTGGTGCTGCTGGGGGCGGAAATCCTGTTCAGCAAGATTCTGCTCATCGGCATTCCCGGCATATTCGTAGCCTGGGTTGTAACTCCAATTGTTTTGGTTACCACTTACATTTTCGGACAGAAAATAGTCAAAATTCCTTCCAAAACTCTTAATATGACCATATCCGCAGACATGTCGGTATGCGGTGTTTCTGCGGCAATCGCCACAGCGGCTGCGTGCCGGGCTAAAAAAGAGGAGCTTACTCTTGCTGTTGGCCTTTCTCTGGTCTTTACCTCTGTCATGATGATCATCATGCCCATGTTTATCAAGGCTGTGGGCATGCCCCATATTCTGGGAGGTGCCTGGATGGGAGGCACCATTGATGCAACTGGCGCTGTTGCTGCCGCTGGTGCGTTTTTGAGTGATAAAGCTCTTTATGTTGCTGCAACTATTAAGATGATTCAGAACGTACTTATCGGTGTGATAGCCTTTTGTGTGGCTTTTTACTGGTGTGCCAGAGTTGAATGTGCACCGGGTCAGAAAATTCATGCCGTCGAAATCTGGCACAGATTTCCAAAGTTCGTACTTGGTTTCATAGCTGCATCCATCATTTTTTCTTTGATCTATCAGGGAATGGGAAGCGATGCTGCTTATGCTCTTGTCGATCATGGAGCGATTCGGGGAATGTCTAAGATTTTCAGGGGCTGGTTTTTCTGTTTAGCTTTTGTCAGTATCGGTCTTGCCACCAATTTCAAGGAACTTGCCGATTATTTCGCAGGAGGCAAACCTCTTATTCTTTATGCATGCGGGCAATCATTTAACCTCGCATTCACACTTTTGATGGCTTACATCATGTTTTATAAAGTTTTTTATCATATCACGGAAAAGATATGAGCATCAAAGATCTCAACACTCATCCCGGCAATGATGAAGCCGGGATGATTCGGCGGGTGTTCTGGCTGAGTGCCTGTATTTGTTTCGTCCTTGTATTCATGTTTCTGATCGGACCTTTGATTATTAAAGCTCCCTGGGTTCGCCCCATAGCCGAGATGATTGAAGAGCAGGATATAGAAGCGAACATGTTTTTTTATACCGAAGTCGAAGAATTCTCGGATGCTGACAGTTTTTTCAGAGATACCATGAAATATACGCCTCGAAAGGAGAACAGGTGACAGGTCCGGGAATGCAGGTTGAAAAAAGCCGTCTTGAGAAGAATCGGGGTATAGTTTTTGAATATGAAGAAAATTTTGCATTCCGACTGGCATCAAAAGTTGTGGACAGACCAGAACTCAGTATCTGGATGATTTTGATGCCGATTATTTTCGTTTTTTATTTTCAAAAGCTCAAGCAATTTACAGATGGTCGTAAACAATTTGTCGAAAAATTTCTGGAAGAAAGGAACATGGCCCTTGATGTGAGCATCAGGGCCATTGAATCCGGGCATGAACCCGATATCCCAAGCCTGGTTGAAAAAACAGGGCTTCCGGTAGATGCTGCCAGTCCTTTTGGCAGATGGCTGGAAATCCTTGTTGAGCATTATACGGATCTTTTGAAAGCCGAAGGAGAAAATTTTTCAGATCTGGTCAGGCATGCCTATCGAACCCGAAGTAATTACCTGATTTTTTTAAACCGTCTGAACCAGTCGGAAAAAGATTTGAACGCTGCTCTGACACCCCACCTGGAAAAAATTGCAGCCAATATTTTTGAAGCCGTATCGGCTATTGAAAAAGAATCTGAGATAATGCGGAGGGAAAGCGCTCAGATTATTTTTTAGAGTCTGTGTTTGATGTCAGACACAAAAAATTTTCAAGATGACTGACCGAAAGTTGACCATCTGCAGGTTCTCTGCAGTATATCTATCAGACCGTCAATAGCGAATCCGAGGATGCCTATGGCTATGACAATGGCCATAAGCCGCTCATATTCCATCGTATCTCTCGCGTCATTGATCATATATCCCAGCCCACTGGACACTCCCAGAAATTCAGCAGGAACCAGAACGATCCAGGCTACTCCGAGAGACAGGCGGAGGCTGGTCAATATAAATGGAACAGAAGAAGGAAGCACAATGTGACGCAATAGCTGCAAATCGGTTGCGCCCTGATTTCTGGCCATGCTGAGCCATTGTGGATTGACGTTCATAACCCCTTGGATGGTATTGAGAATGATGGGCCAGATTGTAGCCATCGTGATCAAAAAGTATATGGCTGATTCAAAGCCCTCGAACACTAAAAGCGCTATTGGCATCCATGAAACAGGTGATATCATTCTCAAAAACTGAATGGGTGTATAGGAAATCTGTTGGAGTTGTTTATAAAATCCAATAATAAGGCCGAAAGGAAGGCCGACTGCAAAAGCAATAACAATTCCTATAATCACACGTTTGAGGCTTGATATAACCGACATCCAGAAATCCATATCGAAAAGAAGCCCATACATGGCCTTTATGGTCGGAATGGGCAAAAAACCTGAAAACTGCTCATAACCGGGTCTGTTGAACACGAGAAAGCCGATTAAAGCCCACATGACGATTAAAATCAGACTTCCCATGACACTGTACATGATTCTGCTGCACATGACTCTACCTGGGATGTATTTCAGTTTTGATAAATTTTTCATCCGACTTGCAATTTTATTCATTGTAT
>JAUCGE010000014.1 GCA_030377965.1 Desulfobacterales bacterium HSG16 | reverse complement strand
CCGTTACATTTCCACCAGTAAATCTTGAAAAGACAAATGTGTCTGCCTTTTGTGCAATTCGAAAAAAAATGGTTAATATCCCTGATGTATATGAAAACAGCGAGTTTGATTTTTCCGGACCCAAAAAATTCGATGCAGCGTTCGGATATAAAACCAAATCCATGCTTGTACTTCCAATGATAGATCGTAACAACGAAGTTGTCGGTGTGTTGCAATTGATCAATTCCATTGATCCTGTAACCAGTCAAATTTGTGAATTTCCCAAAGATACTATAGAAATTGCATATTCTCTTTCCTGTCAGGCAGCAGTCTGCATAGAAAATGCATTGAGCTACGAAATAATCGAGAAAAAAAATGTAGCATTCAAAAGATTCGTACCCAATGAATTTCTTCGGTTTTTGAACAAAGATGAGATTGAAGATGTTCAGTTAGGTGAGGCATCAGAAGCAGAATTATCTGTTCTGTTCTCTGACATCAGATCTTTTACGGATATGTCAGAAAAAATGACACCGGAAGAAAATTTCAAATTTTTGAACAATTACCTCAGATGTATCGGACCGGTTATCGGTCAGAATAATGGTGTTATCGATAAATATATCGGTGATGCCGTCATGGCGCTGTTCGGAGGAAGTGATTCTTCCGGAGCTCAGGACGCGGTGACTGCTGCTGTAAGCATTCAGGAAACGGTAAAGGTCTATAACGAATACAGGCGGTCTTCAGGTTATCTTCCTATCACTATCGGGGTCGGGATCAATACCGGCAAGATGATTCTGGTAACCGTCGGCTTTGAATCCAGGATAGACAGCACTGTAACCGGTGACACCGTCAACCTGGCATCCAGACTTGAAGGGTTGACGAAGAAATATGCAATTCAGATTACAATATCGTCCTTTACCATGAATTCTCTCAATCAGCCGGAAAAATTTTTGCTGCGGGAAATAGACACGGTTCAGGTCAAAGGTAAACAGGAAGCCATTACGGTCTATGAGGTCTTTGACAGTAACGAGCCTGAAATTCGAGATGCCAAACTGAAATTAATGGATAGATACAATGAGGGCATTTCATTGTTCAGAAAGGGGAAATGGCGTAAATCCCAGATGCTCTTCGCGGAACTTATAAAAAAACTCCCGACAGATGCAGTCGTCAAAATTTATGAAGAGAGAAATCGAATTTTTGCGGAAAACCCCCCGGAATCCAATGAAATGATCGTTACGCGATTTGATAAAAAATAGCTGATGGATTGACATTGGGCGGCTTTCGTAGATTAAGTTGAAAATCAGAAGAATAATTCAAAATTGGCTGAAAATATGAAAAAAAAAACCAGATATACATTACAGCGAACCATGATCATTTATTTTCTTTTGATCGGCTTTGCATCCCTGCTTCTCGGGGTTGAATTTGTAATGGACACCAACAGCCCGGAACTGAAAGCAGGGCTGCTATCCAATTTTGAGAAATTTGAAAAAAATCAGATTTCGGAAGACACTCTCTTTGCACCTATCGTCAAGCTCCGAAACAAGGCTGTATTGATGATCGGCATCATCATGATTGTTATCGTGATTGTTCTGACCATGTTCATTAAAAATATTACGGAACCTCTTCAGCACATGCTCGAAATGTCCAGGGAAATATCAGCAGGAGATCTGAGCAGGACAGTGGAAATTGATGCTACCAACGAGCTTGCGGATATGGGAAATCTGATCAATGACATGTCGAGCAATCTGCAGGAAATCATCTGGCTTTCACGAAATATGTGTAATTATGGAGATGACTTTGTGGAAAAAATCCTGGCTGTTCTTGACAAACCCGATCCCGGAGAGGATGATATAAAAATTGTGGCCAGAGAAGTCAAAGATTTAAAGGCAGAACTTGAAACTCTGGGACAGGTAATAGAATATTTCAATTTCTATACCGTGGAAGGAAAAAGCGGATCTGATGAATGATGATTTTCAGCTTTTCAGCTATGAAGAAATCTCAATAATGGACATATATTGACAATGGGTGAATACTGGATCACATTTCCGGCAGGAATAATAATATCGACGATTGTATCTGCATTAGGTATCGGCGGAGGAATTCTGTGGATGCCTTTTTTGCTGCTTATTTTGAATTTGAGGCCGGAAACCGCTGTATTGACTTCTCTTTTGATTCAGACTGCCGGTAAAGGGTCAGGAGCTTTTGCATATTTCAGGCAGGGGAGAGTTGATACTAAACTGGCTTTTTTCATTCTGGCTGTGGCTGTACCCGGAATCGGAGCAGGAGCCTGGACAGCAAATCAAATCGAATCTTCACATATGGAATTGATTCTGGGGATACTTATTTTAACGACTGCACTTTTGTTTGTCTCTTCCAACCAGAGTTACAAAGACATGGGAGGAACCCATGTGAATGTGAAAAAGATGTATCGATACTCATGGCTGACAGTCCTGGTTTCTTTCGGGTCGGGCATGTTAAGTACGGGCATCGGGGAATGGCTGATTCCCATAATGAGAACCAAATTGTCCCTTAAAATGAGTCATGCCATAGCTACCTGCATATTTATTACATTCGGAATGTGTCTGATCGGGGTAGTAATTCATTCATTTATAGGGAGCGGGGTGGATTTTATGGCTGTCATGTGGGGAGTTCCAGGGGTTATAATAGGAGGGCAGACAGGCCCCAGGATTACGAGCAGGATTAATGAGCGTCTATTAAAAGAAATTTTTATTTTTCTTCTCACCCTTGTGGGAATCCACTTGATTTATAATTCCTATTGATTTTATGCACATAATTTTTGCATTTGTATTTCTGTTGAGGGCTGATTTTTTTGATGTCTCGACCAGGATAGGACGGCTTGCAAGCAAGAAAAGTTTCTTCACCCAAACTTTGATATTGCCGTCTCCATTCATAAAGGGTGGTATAATGAATTAAGTCCGATAGTCTGAGCCAGAATTTTCAAAATTCCGTTCATTCTTCAATCCTGTAAATTCTGATTCAGACATTGTTTCCTTTACGTTTTGAACTGTGGACAAAATTTCTATAAATATTTCTTCAATTTTAACAATCTCTCTCCAGCTTCCTTTAAAGTAGATATCTGTTTTGCAAAATGGAACCGGACAAGATGATTGACCGGTTCTTTGGAAAAACTCGATCCTGGAACGGCAGCCACGCCGATCTCTTTTGCAAGCCATCTGCAGAATTGCTTGTCGTCAGTATTTTTGAACGCAGATATGTCCACCAGAATGTAATACGCACCCTGGGGCATTGTATACGACAGCCCTGCCTCGTTCAGATAGCTGGTAAAACAATCTCTCATGGCTGTATATTTTGCCTGTAATTTCTCATAATAGTCGAGGGGAAAATTCAGGGCTGTGACGGCTGCTTCCTGCAATGGTGAGGCAGCGCCCACGGTGAGAAAATCATGTACTTTTTTTGCTCCGTTTACTACATCGGCAGAAGCGATTACATAGCCCAGCCGCCAGCCAGTAACAGCATAGGTTTTTGACAGAGAACTGCACGATATGGTTCTTTCGAACATGTCCGGCAAAGATGCCATATATGTATGCTTGAAAGGCTCATAAACAATATGCTCATAAACTTCGTCTGTTATTACGAATGCGTCATATTCCTTTGCCATGTCCGCTATGATTTCAAGCTCTTCTTTTGAGAAAACCTTGCCTGCAGGGTTGGAAGGATTGCACAATACAAGCGCTCTGGCTCCTTTTTCAAAGGCACTTTTCAATTCATCTGGATCGAAATTGAAATCAGGTGGATGAAGGGGAACATAGATGGGATCAGCACCGGAAAGGATGGTATCTGCTCCATAATTTTCATAAAAAGGTGAAAACACGATAACCTTATCTCCTGGATTGACCGCTGTCATCATGGCCACCATCATGGCTTCAGTGGAACCGCAGGTTACAACAATATTTTCATCCGGGTCAAGGTCGAGTCCCATCCAGTGTTTCTGTTTTTCTGCCAGGGCTTTTCGAAAATTCTCAGCACCCCATGTAATGGCATATTGATGATATCCATCGTCTAACGCTTTTTTTGCGGCATTTACAAGTTCGACTGGAGGATCGAAATCCGGAAATCCCTGAGAGAGGTTCAAAGCGCCGTATTCATTGGCTACACGAGTCATTTCCCGTATAACGGATTCAGTAAAAAAGTCGAGTCTGTCAGCAGTTGATGGCATTTGTTCATATCCTTTTTTTAAGTTTTTTTGTTTTTTGAATACATGCCTTTCAATAGATGTCAAGAAATGATTTTTCCGGGTTGCCCGGCAGATAAGTCCATGTGGACTTCAAGATATACAAATTCATACATCAAAACTCGGTAACAATCCCTACTATTGATCTTGAAATCTATAGTTGCAAGCATCGTTACTTTCAGATATAACCACCATCGTGATCGAAAATTATAAAAATCTGACAAAACCGACTGACTGACATCAGTTGCTGGCTTTAATCGCTTGTAATGAAATGCTTATTCGATCATCCAGAGTGTCTGATAATTGTGGAAACTTATTTTAAAAACAAGGAGAATGAATATGAAATTTCCTTACGGTATAAGTGACTTTAAAGAAATCGCCACACAAGGCTATTTTTATTGTGATCGAACAGACCGAATCCCCTTTGTGGAAAGAGGAAAATACCTGCTGTTTTTGCGCCCTCGGAGATTCGGCAAAAGTCTCCTGGTTTCGATGCTCGCCAATTATTATGATGTGGCTCGCAAGGATATGTTCGAGTCGATTTTCGGAGGGCTTGCAATAGGAAAAAATCCCACACCACTACACAATAAGTTTTTCATTCTGCAATGGGATTTTTGCTGTGTGGATACTTTTGGAAGTGCTAAAGATATAAGAAAAGCGCTTTATAACCATATCAATGTACGAATCAAAGGATTTATGAGATACTATGAATCCTTTGGCCTCAAAGGTGTCGAAATAAATCCAGATGATGCGATCAACTCAATAGAGTCGTTGATAGCTGCTGTTCGCATGACGGACTATTCGATTTATCTTCTTATTGATGAATACGACAATTTTGCAAATCAGGTCATGATGAGCATAAGCAGGACTCAGCAGGAAAGGTATAATGCCCTGGTTTTTGAAGAAGGACACTTGAGAACCCTTTTCAAAGTTGTAAAATCCGGGACAAGTGAGTCTCTTTTCGACCGAATTTTCATCACAGGTGTATCACCGGTCGTTATGAGCGATATCACAAGCGGGTATAACATCGGAGAAAATATTTATTTAAATACAGTGTTCAATGATCTGTGCGGTTTCACAGGAGAAGAGATTGAAAACGGTATACGGGCTGTTGTAAAAAACTGTAACTTGAAAGAAGAGGAAAAAGCCTGTACTCTCAATATGATGCGGACATATTACAATGGATATAAATTTGCTCCAGATGCAGACCAGCCAGTCTATAATCCGACTCTTGCCATCTATTTTTTCAAGGCATTCTATGAAAATTGTAAATATCCAAGGAATATGCTGGATTCAAATCTTGCGACTGACGAAGCCAAACTTCAATATATCTCCCTGGTTCCTGCGGGCAGGCAGATTCTTCTGGATCTGGTGCAGAAAGATCAACAGGTTGTAATATCGAATGTGGAAGACAGTTTCGGAATTCGGAAAATGTTGGAGGACAGGAGCCAGGATAATAGTTTTATGGTTTCCTTTCTCTATTATTTTGGCGTATTGACTATGGAAGGTGAAACAGATGCAGGCAAGATCATGCTGAAAGTCCCGAATCTTGTCATACAGAGACTTTATGCTGAAAGTCTTTGTGAAATGCTCCTGCCGAAACCTGCCGACAGAGATGAAGGCAAAAAGGCCGCAGATATTTTGCATTCGACAGGTGATATGAAACCTCTTTGTGAATTTATAGAGGATAGATATTTCAAAGTATTTCACAATCCAGATTATAAATGGGCGAATGAACTGACCGTAAAAACAGCTTTCCTGACCCTTCTTTACAACGATATTCTTTATCTCATGGATTCGGAACTGGAAATAGATCGACGCTATTCAGATCTTACTATGATAATTCGTCCTGATATGAGAAGATTCAAAATTTTCGATATCCTGATCGAATTTAAATTCGTAAAATTGAAGGATGTGGAAATGACTGGCAGGCAGGTAAGAGCATTGACTCCGGAAAAATTGCATGGCATTGATCGGATGCGAGCAGAAATGGAAGATGCCAGAACACAGGTTAACGATTATGGAGATGCCCTGGAGCAAAAATATAAGAATCTGCGGCTCAGACGATATGCCGTAGTATCTTTGGGTTTTGAACGATTGTGGTGGGAAGAACAAAAATTATCAACCCCAAAAGGAGGAAAGCATGAGTAGGTTTATTAAAATGGTATTTATCCTGATCATGACGATGCTGTGCAGCAGCATTTTTACAATAGCAGCGGAAGACGAGCCGTTGGTGTTGCTGATACAGGCAAAAGGAAATGTGAGCTGTTCCACAGATGGAACAACATGGAAAAAAGTCCGCCGGAATAAATTTCTTTATGATGGCAGCCGTGTGAAAACAGGCGATGATGGAGCCTGCAAACTGATAAGACAACAGACAGGCATGATTAAATCTGTTGGCAGCAATGCGGAAGTCGAAATCCGAATGGACGAGACAAAAGCCCTTGAAGGCGTTCTTTCCGAGGCCAGATCAGCGGGAAACCTCAAAGGGTTTTTGAATAGAAAGTTTGCAAAATTGCAGAAACACACAGCACTTCACCGTGGCGGTAAAAGAGGAGAACAGGTAGAATTAAAAACAGCCAGAAATATTACACTTTCCGAAGACTATCCTGATATGGTCTGGGAAAATTTGGGAACTGAATACTCTTATCAATTGACTGTCGGTAAAGAAGTGTTCGATATCCCTGTTTCCTGCAACCCTGTGGTTCGCTTTAAGTTAAGCCGGATGAAACCCGGTCAATCCGAATACAGCGTAGATGTGCTTTACAACGGAGAAATATTGTATACTCCTGAAAAAAAAGGAAAACTGCTCTGGCTGTCAAATGCGGAAAAAGAAGATTTACTGAAGAGAGTACGGAGTATTCAGCAAGTTGACCCGGATAACGGGTTTCTGCTCGGAAGTTTTATGGATAAACAGGGCTTGAAAGTTGCCGCAATGGATCAGTACCACAAATTTTTGAGCGAAAATCCAGACGCAAATGAAGCCAGGGCGTTTCTGATCAAGGTTTTGAATGATCTTAAACTGAAAAAAATAAAAGGAGCGGAAAAAATCCTTTACCATAAGCACCTCGGCATTAAATAATGCCGAGGCATTTTTAAAAAAACGTCCCCGTCTTTTTTCAGGATGGGGGCAAAGATATACTCTGTCAAATAGAAGGATAAAATGAAAAAATTTCTGAGATATGATATCATGTTCGTTGTCCTGCTGTTTTTTTTATGTGTACCAGCCGAATACCATGAAATTTTTTCTTTATTTGAAGATCAGACTATTGTTTTTCGTCATGGTATGCGTTCCGGTTTCAATGATCAGAAAAAAATGAGTTTTCTTTATGACAAGGTAGTTCTTGTCACGATTGATGAAGTATTTTTCGAAGAATATGGAAAATTTCCTTTGAAACGAGAGGATCTATCGAAGATAATCGACAATCTGGACAGATTGGGGGCAAAAGTTATCTGTGTTGATCTGCTCATGGATATGCCCGGGGCCTACGGTGAAGATCCTTTGTTGGCAAAAATTCTCGAACAAAGCGGCGCTATACTGGCTTCAAGGGCTTTGTTTGACAGCGATGATCTGTTTCAGAAGCTGAGTTATCCGACTCTTCTTTTGAAAAACGCAAGTTCCAGCGGATATGTTAACCT
Organism: Desulfobacterales bacterium HSG16; assembly: GCA_030377965.1. Classification (GTDB taxonomy): domain Bacteria; phylum Desulfobacterota; class Desulfobacteria; order Desulfobacterales; family HSG16; genus JAUCGE01. Next base: position 46,472 of record JAUCGE010000014.1, on the reverse strand, counting down.
GACTTCGACAAGTTCTGCTGATACATTCTTAAGCCGCCTTCGAATTCATCCTGAAATAACCGAATTGGAAGACGGCTGGCCGATTGCGATTCAGGCTGTGTCAAAATATCTGGGAACAAAGCCTTTGTTACAGGAAAAAATGCTGAAATTCGGTAAGCTTTCCATTCCTCTGGATCAATTCAATGATATTTATATAGATTTTTCACCTGTTCCAGAAGATTACAGGTTTCTTCATCAACTGGCCGGAATAACGGCTTTCGAATTTTTGGATATTGCAGGCCTGGACATTTATGAAAAAAGAGAACTGAAAGACTGGGTAGAAAATAAAATTGTCATTATCGGGGAAACGACCGCAATTTCTCACGACTGGTTCGATACTCCCGCAGGCATGGTTTATGGCGCAGAAATTATAGCAGATACAGTAAGCACTCTTTTAAAAGGAGCGCCTTTACGGCCTGCTTCACTTGCAAGCGAAATCATGACGAGCCTTCTGTTTTTACTATCCGTTATTTTATGTGTATCCCTGATACGTAACCCATTGTTACAGACATTGGCCGCAGGAATTCTGTTTGCAGGATTTATTTTTATCTGCACAGTTCTTTATGTTTATGTGGGCGTAGTGATTTCTATGACTTATAATCTGATAACAGGATTTTTCGGGTATTTTGTTCTCAGCCTGTCTTCCTATTTTCGTGAGAGAAAATATCAAGGGAAAAATTATCATGAAAAAAACAGGTAAAGCAGTCCTCATAAGGGTCGTGGATGAAATTAATTCCATAAGATTGCGCCGAATTTGGATCTGTTTTCAAGGCGCATTGATGGGTGAATACTTATTGTCTGTGCCCATCAATGCAACGCAGAAAACAGATTCAAAGGCAAGCGAGATTGTGGAAGTTATTTCATCCACGGCCCTAATCTTTATGCTGACCGTTTCAGCCTCAGTGATTTTTTTTGAACGAGCAACATACGGAGGGGAAAATCCGGGTGACATTCAATTCGAACATATAACAATTGAACAGGGGTTATCTCAGAATTCTGCATTATGCATCCTGCGAGACAGCCGGGATTTTATGTGGTTCGGGACCAAAGAGGGCCTGAATAAGTATGATGGATATACCTTTACCAATTATCTACACACTCCGGATGATCAGACCAGTATCAGTGACAGTCATATCAAAGCAATATGTGAGGACAGATCTGGAATGCTCTGGATAGGAACCGCCGGAGGGTTGAATCTGCTGGATCGAAAATCCGAAAGCTTCACTCATTATAAGTATGATCGCCAGGATTCTCAAAGTCTGAGTCATGACGACGTTCGCAGCATTTGCGAAGACAAAACCGGAACACTTTGGATCGGAACTGGTAGAGGGCTGAATCGGTTTGACCGCAGCACTCAAACTTTTAAACGCTATCTGCATGACTCTCAAAATCCAAAAAGCCTCAGCCATAACGAAGTTTCCTTTATTTACGAAGACAAAGCCGGAAAACTTTGGATCGGAACCCGTCAGGGTTTGAACAGATTCGATCCAGCAGAGGAAACATTCAAACGCTATATGCATAACCCGCAAAATCCGGAAAGCCTCAGCAATAACGACATCTATTCCATTTACGAAGACAAATCACAAAATCTCTGGGTCGGAACAGGTCAAGGATTGAACAGGTTTGATCCAGACAGGAAAATATTTACAAACTATCTTATTGATCCCCAAAAACCGAAAGATACAAGCCGCAACAAAATCATGGCAATAGATGAGGGTACGCATGGTATGCTATGGCTTGCTACACGGGGAAGCGGTCTGAATATATTCAACCTCCGAAATAAAAAATTTACAAGGTATACACATAATGCTCAGAACAGCAAAAGTATTAGTATCAATGATATAGGAACGATTTATGACGACGGAACCGGAATTATGTGGGTTGGAACGTTTGGAGGAGGGATAAACAAGTTCGCATATAATCGCAGAAAATTTACCCATTTTTCTCATAATCCGCAAGATCCGAAAAGTTTGAGTTATAACGACATTTTATCTTTTTTCGAAGACAGTGAAGAGGCGCTGTGGATTGCTACCTTCGGAGGTGGGTTGAACCGGTTTGACCCAAAAGAAAAAACATTTTCTCATTACAGACATGATCCTCATAATCCCAATAGCCTGAATACGGACACAGTCATATCGGTCTATCAGGACAGCAGCGGAATTATGTGGCTCGGTACTATGGCTGGGTTGAACCGATTTGATCCGAAAGATCAAATGTTTACCAACTATCAACATGATGACCGAGATCCCGATAGCCTGAGTTATAACTCTGTGTCGTTTATCATGGAAGACAGCGTAAAGAATCTCTGGATCGGTACATGGAGCGGGGGGTTGAATCTGTTTGACCGTAAAACAGAAAAATTTACCCATTTTTTACATGATGATAAAAATCCTGAAAGTCTGAGCCATAAACGTGTCAGAGTTATTTACGAAGATAGTTCTAAAACCCTGTGGGTGGGGACTAATAATGGACTGAACCGTTTTATCCGCGAAATCGGGACATTTAAACGATATTTTCATGATCCTGACAATTCTGAAAGTCTGAGCAGTAACAAAGTCAGGTCCGCATATGAAGACAGCGCGAAAAATCTGTGGATCGGAACAGACAGGGGCTTGAATAAATTTGACAGAAATATGGAAACTTTTACACACTACACAAAAAAAGACGGGCTTCCAAACGATGTGATATACTGCATATCGGAAGATGATCATCAAAATCTGTGGGTAAGCACAAACAGGGGACTGTCCAGATTTAATCCTGTAAATATGACATTTAAAAATTACACTGAAGAGGACGGTCTTCAAAGCAATGAATTCAATACCGGCACATGCTGCGTAACCCGCAGTAAAAAGATGGTTTTCGGTGGGATTAATGGGTTTAACATATTTGACCCGGAAAATATACCCAAAAACACACACATTCCTTCGATACGAATAACGAAATTTCGAAAATTTAACAAAGAATTCAAACTCAAGACACATATCTCAGAAACCAGAAAAATAACCCTTTCCCATAGAGACTATGTGTTTTCCTTCGAGTTTGCAGTTTTGGATTACACAGCCCCGGATAAAAATATGTACGCATACATGCTTGAAGGATTTGAAAAAAATTGGAATTATACGGATGCAAAAAGGCGATTTGCAACCTATACAAACCTTACAGGCGGTGTTTATACATTCAAAGTCAAGGGAGCCAATAACGATGGTGTCTGGAATGAGGAAGGGACATCCGTTAAAATCATCATTATTCCACCCTGGTGGGAAACTTGGCGGTTTAAAGGTTTCATTATGGCACTGGTGATCTGCTCTGTTATAGGCGGATTTCACTGGCGAGTCAGAACCATCAAGAGGCAGAAACGCAGACTTGAACTTCAGGTGACTGAAAAAACCAACGATCTTCGCAGTCGTGTCAAGGAATTGAATTGCCTTTACAGCATTTCTCATCTGATTGAGGAACCAGGTCTCTTATTGGAGGAAATATTTCAGGGAGCTGTGGACATTATTCCGACTTCCTGGCAGTATCCGGAAATTACCTGCGCGCAAATTATCACATACGATCAGCAGTTTAGAACCGGAAATTTCAGAGAAACTATCTGGAAAATGACCGCAGACATCTCCATACAAGGCGATAAGACAGGTACTCTCGAAGTCTGCTATCTTGAAAAAAGATCGGAAAGCGATGAAGGCCCTTTTCTGAAAGAAGAGAGGAAAATGATCAATGCTATTGCCGGACAATTAGGCAGAATAACAAAGTACAAGCATGCGGAAGAAGCATTGCAGCAGGCAAAAACAGCAGCCGAATCCGCTAATCAGGCAAAAAGCACCTTTCTTGCTAATATGAGCCACGAACTCCGTACTCCATTAAATGGCATTCTGGGCTACGCTCAGATTCTAAAACGATGTAAAAATCTGACCACTATCCAGATTGACAATCTGAATGTTATCCAAAAAAGCGGCCATCATCTGCTCACTCTCATTAATGATATCCTGGATATGGCAAAAGTCGAGGCAGGTCAACTTGAACTTTATCCTGGCCCGGTCGATCTGCCAGGTCTTCTGAACGATGTGGCTGATATTATGCGAATGGCCGCACACCAGAAGGGTATTCAGTTTGTCTGTGATGCTCTCGAATATCTGCCAGTCGCAGTTGTTGCCGACGAACAGCGTCTGCGCCAGGTTCTGCTCAATCTGCTGGGCAATGCCGTCAAATTCACGGATGATGGCAATGTCACCTTTAGTGTTAAAATAATTGATAAAACTCAAATAGAAATTGATGATTGCCAAATATCAACTATCAATCTTCAATTTTTAATTCAAGACACAGGTAGCGGTATAACTTCCGAACATCTTACAAAAATATTCAAAGCCTTTGAGCAGGTCGGCGATGAAAAAAAACGTGCAGAGGGAACTGGCCTGGGTCTTACAATTTCCCGTCAACTGGTCAGTCTCATGGGCGGGGAAATTCATGCGGAAAGCGAGCCGGGCCAAGGGGCTGCATTCTGGTTTGAAATTACTCTGCCTGTATCGAAGGAAGCAGTCTTAGAACAGCAAATTCCAGATAGCAGCCAGATATCAGGATATAAGGGAAAACGCCAGAAAATATTAATTGTAGATGATAAAGAAGAAAACCGTTTTATGCTGCGTGACATGCTGGAACCGCTCGGTTTTGAAATCTTCCTTGCTGTCAATGGGAAAGAGGGCATCAAGCGGGCGGAAACAGTTGTGCCAGATTTCATCCTGATGGATCTGGTAATGCCGGTGGTAAACGGTTTTGAAGCTGTGAAAGCAATTCGAGAGATCCCCGAAATTAAAGATGTGCCGATTATTGCCATATCTGCCAGTGTTTTTGATACAGACAGGAATAGAAGTCGGAGCGTGGGCTGTCAGGAATTTTTGCCTAAACCCGTGGATTCAGCCAGACTCTTTGCCATGATCAAGAAATACATGGGATTCAAATGGATTTACAAGGATGAGACGAAAAACTTTTCTGAAATCACCCGACCTCCGGTCATGTCAAGGGATGAGATTGTTTCGCCACCTTTTGAAGAACTTGAAGTGCTGTATGAGCTGACCATGTTCGGCGACCTGAAACGTGTGGAGGACAAGGCCAGGCAGTTGGAGGATATGAATGCTGAATATGTATCTTTTGCTCATAAATTAGATGAACATATTAAAAAATATGAGGATGAACCGATTCTGGAGCTGCTTGAGTACTTTATGAAACAGCAATCATGAACTCATAATGTTCTGAATATCAGGGACTCGGAGATTTTAAATACCTACCCAATAATTTATTGACATTTTTTTAAGGGAGAATGGATTATGGTCAAGAAGCTGATTCATCGGAAAAATTTCTGAATCAGAATTTGCAGGATTAAAGAATGAACAGAATTCTGAAAATTCTGGTTCAGATAATCTGTCGGGAAAAGTTAAAAAATATATGGTCAGGTACTTAAAAACTCCAAATATCTTGAAAAATGAGAACGGCATATGATACTCATGACTGATGATATAAAGATGGCTGGTGGTATCAAGGAGGAAAATAAATTGAAAATATTATCTAAAACGATCATGATGCTTATTTTGTTACTTATTTCAAAACAGACAGTAATGCATGCTCAGGGGCGTGACAACCTTTACTTTGAACATCTCTCTGTTGAAAATGGCCTGCCTCACACAAATGTGTATGACATTTTGCAAGACCACCTTGGCTTTATGTGGTTTGCCACTGAGCAGGGGGTGGCAAAATATGATGGCTACAAATTTACCGTATATAAGCATGACCCTTCAAATCCAGACAGCTTGAGTGATACCGCTGTTTACGCTATGTATCAGGACAGCCGTCATAACCTGTGGATGACTACTCCGAATGGCGGCATCAATAAGTTCGATCCAGCTGCCGAAAAATTTACTCATTATCGGCATGATAAAAATAACCCTGACAGTGTGAGCGGTAAATCGTTTACCAGATGCAACATTTATGAAGATCCAGAGAAAGGCACATTATGGTTTGGAACGGCAGACGGAGGTTTAAATCGCTTTGATCCTGACACAGAACAGTTTGCTGCTTATCGACATGATAAAAATGATTTAAACACGTTAAGCCATAACGCAATTCATTATACCTACCCAGACCCTTCCGGCAGGTGGCTGTGGATAGGCACACGAAAAGGCTTGAACAAGTTTGACCCTGTGACCGGTCAGGCAATCCGATATTTTCATGACGAGAACAATTCTGCAAGCCTGAGCCATGACACGATAAACGTTATCTCTGTCTCGGCAGATCATCAATGGATGCTGATAGGTACCGAATATGGTCTAAACCGTTTTGACATGCGTGATGAAAGTATTCATCGGTATGTTCACCACGAAGACAGATCCGACAGTCTCAGTCACAACTTTGTGAGTGAAATTTGCCCGGCAAAAAACGGCAATATGTGGATTGGTACCGGAGGGGGAGGACTGAATCTTTTTAATCCCGCAGATGAAACATTTACCCGGTATCAGGCAGATGTCAATTCTCCGACGGCATTGAATGATAACTCAATTATTTCTATGTGTAACGATAATACCGATACGCTCTGGATTGGAACAATACTCGGAGGAGTCAATAAATCAGATGCCCAGCGCAAAAAATTTCGCATTTATCAGCATCATCCACATAATCCTGACAGCCTCACGGTTTCCGATATATTTGGCATGCATATAGATCGCCAGGGAATCGTCTGGATTGGCACTGTCGGGGGCGGGTTGAACAAATTTGATCCTGTGACAGAGAAATTCACCCGTTATCAGCATGATAAAAATCGACCTCGAAGCCTGAGCCACAATTTTGTTCATCCTGTTCTGGAAGACAGCCAGGGGCTGCTGTGGGTAGGTACACGGGGTGGAGGTCTCAACAAATTTGACCGTCAGACCGAACAGTTTACCCGTTATCGGCACGATCAGAATAATTCGTACAGCCTGAACGATAACATGGTGCGGGCTATTGCCGAAGATGATTCGGGGAATCTCTGGATTGGTACAACCTGGAGTGGCCTCAACAAATTTGATCGCCAGACCGGACAGTTCAGCTATTATCGGCACAGACCTGATGATAATACCAGCTTAACCCATGATAATATCTGGAATATCTTCAAAGACAGTCTGGGGAATTTCTGGATCAGCACGGGACACGGTCTTGACTGGTTCGATCCGCTGAGTGAGAAATTTGTTCATTATCGGCATGATGAAAATGATCCCGACAGTCTGAGTGACAATGTTGTCATAAATATGTATGAAGATCATCAGGGCATATTATGGCTTGCTACTCGTCAGGGGCTCAATAAGTTCGACCCGAAAAACCAGCGATTCAGCCATTATTTTGAAAGTGACGGATTACCGCACAACAGGGTACAAAGTATTCTGGGCGATAATAAGGGCTATTTATGGATAACCACCGCCAACGGATTAGCCAGATTCGACCCTGAGGCGGAAACCTTCAAAGTTTATGATGTCAGAGATGGTTTGCAGGGAAATTTTTTTCGAGCCTGGGCTTATGCCAGACATCCGAACGGAGAACTTTACTTTGGCGGTTCCAATGGGCTGAATCGATTTGATCCTGCTGAAATTACGGATAATCCTCATCTTCCACCGGTTGTGCTGACTAATTTTCTGTTATTCAATAAACCAGTAGCTATCGGCGATGGTTCGGTATTGAGCAGACATATCAGCTTTCTTGATTCCGTCACTCTGACTTATGAACAGTCGGTTTTCAGTTTTGAGTTTGCCGGCCTGAACTACACATCTCCTGCTAAAAACCGATATGCCTACAAGATGGAAGGGTTTGACAGGGACTGGACAGATACGGATGCAGCGCGGCGATTTGCAACCTATACAAATCTGGACCCCGGTCAATATACCTTTCGGGTGAAAGCTTCCAATAATGACGGACTGTGGAACGAACAGGGCGGGTCAATTAAAGTAATTATCCTTCCGCCCTGGTGGGAAACAATATGGTTCAGAAGTTTAATGCTGATAATTTTTTTCACTCTGATTGCCGGAGGATTCCGCAGGTGGATCAAGGCTGTGGAAATACAGAGACATAAACTTGAGATTCAGGTGGCAGAACGAACATTGGAACTGCAGGAGAGCGAGGAGAGGTTCAGAACAATTTTCGAAAATGTACCGGTTATGATAGACTCAATAGATGATACAGGGCAATGTATGCTCTGGAATCGTCAGTGTGAAGAGATTTTGGGATATTCCGAACAGGAAATCAAAAACTGCGATGATCCATTCTCCCTGTTCTTTCCTGATTCGGCAAGCCGGGATCAGGTGCTTTTCGACATCGCGAAATCAGACGGTAAATTTCATGAATACCGTGTCATATGCAAAGATAAATCCGTTCATTTTCAGTTGTGGGCAAACTTCAATCTCCCCAATAATACTGTTATTTCTGTTGGGTACGACATTACAAACCAGAAGAAAAACGAGACCGATCTGAAAATGGCAAAAGAAACTGCCGAGGCCGCCAATAAGGCAAAAAGTACCTTCCTTGCCAATATGAGTCACGAACTCCGCACCCCGCTCAACGGCATTCTGGGCTATGCTCAAATTCTCAAGCGAAGTCAGGGGATGACCACCACCTGGATTGACGGTCTGAATGTCATCTATAAAAGCGGTCAGCACCTTCTCACCCTTATAAACGACGCTCTTGACCTGGCAAAAATCGAAGCCGGAAAACTTGAAATTTGGCCTGCTCCGGTCAATCTGCTCGAATTACTGGACGGCGTGAATGAAATCATGAAAATGTCCGCACAGCAGAAAGATATTGACTTTATTTTTGATGCCCCGAATAATTTACCTTCTGCAGTTGTTGTCGATGAGAAGCGTCTGCGCCAGGTGCTGCTCAATCTGCTGGGCAACGCTGTCAAGTTCACAGATGAGGGCTGTGTCACCTTCAGCGTAAACACAGTTGGAAATTTCCAATTTTCAATTAAAGATACAGGTGTTGGAATGACTCCCGAACAACTTAGTAAAATATTCGAACCTTTTGAACAGGTTGGCGATGAAAAAAAACGCGCAGAAGGAACTGGCCTGGGCCTTTCGATCACCTATCAGTTAGTCAGTCTTATGGGTGGAAAACTTCAAGCAGAAAGCAAGCCGGGCATAGGATCAACCTTCCGGTTTGAGATTGCCCTGCCTCTGTCGGAAGAGACAAACCTTGATCTGCAGACTCAGGAAGCCCGTCAGATAGTCGGTTATCAGGGAAAACGTCTGACAGTTCTCGTAGTTGATGACACAGAGGAAAACCGTCATGTGCTGCTGGACCTGCTGCATCCGCTCGGTTTTGATATCATCCTTGCTGTCAACGGAAAAGAGTGCGTTGAACATGCCGAAGCGATCAAGCCGGACCTCATACTCATGGATCTGGTTATGCCGGTGATGAACGGTTTTGATGCTGTGAAAAAAATTCGGAAATTGACTGAGATCAAGGATGTACCAATTATTGCAGTATCTGCCAGTGTTTTTGACAAGGACAGAAGAAAAAGTCAAATCGTGGGTTGTCAGGAGTTTTTGTCCAAACCGCTGGAACTTGACAGACTCTTTGCCATGATGAAGAAATACATGGGAATTGAATGGATTTACATAGAAAAGAAAGCAGCAGCCCTCAAAATTGTTCAGACTTTGGCAGTATCGGATGATGACATCATTCCGCCTCCGCCTGCTGAACTGGAAATTTTGTATGAACTGACTATGTTCGGAGATCTGGGACATGTACAGGAAAAGGCCCGGCAATTGGAAGATATGGATGCCGAATATGCCCCTTTTGCTCAGAAATTAGATAGTTATGCCAGAAAATTCGAGGATGAACCAATCCTGGAACTGCTCACTCGCTTTATGAATTCGAAATCATAAGGAATTTGATAAAATTAAAATTATCAGGTTGTCAATGGCAGGACCGGATTTCGTCCCGACCATTTTCTGTGACTTTCCTAACTCTGAATTAATCTCAAAAATCAATGAATTACTTTTGATATTTAATGGCAGGAGAAAAAATTAGATGGATGATAAAAACAATACTATTTTAATCATTGATGATAATGAAGCGAATATAGGGGTTCTGATTAACAGCCTTGAATCACAAGGTTTCAAAGCCATAACCGCTCGTAACGGTGCAATGGGTATACGTCGGGCAAAATTTTCCAGTCCAGATCTGATACTGATGGATATCATGATGCCGGGAATGGACGGTTTTGAAACGTGCCTCAGCCTCAAAGCCGATGATATGACAAAAGAGATTCCTGTCATCTTTATGACGGCTCTGATCGATGTGAAAAGCAAACTCAGAGGCTTTGAGGTTGGTGGGGTGGATTATATTACCAAACCGTTTGAAGAAGCAGAGGTACTGGTCCGTGTGAAAACGCATTTGACTATTCGCAGATTACAAAAGCAACTGGAAACAAAAAATACTCGGCTGCAGGGCAATATCAACCATCTGGAGAGTCTGACGGCTCTGGGAAAATCCATTGGTGAAACCCGGAATATCACTCAAATGATGGATAATGCCATGAATGTAACTTTATCGGTTTTCAAGTGTGACAGAGCCTGGCTCCTGTATCCTTGTGATCCGGATGCACCAAGCTGGCGGGTGCCGATAGAGATTACAGGGCCGGAATACCCCGGTGCCAAAACCTTGAATGTGGATATTCCTATGGAACCGTCAGTCTCCGAACTTATGAGAGACTCTTTGTCTGCAAACGGCCCGATTCCATTCGGGCATGAATATGAACACAAAATGCCCCCAACGGTCGTCAAACAGTTTTCCGTTCAATCCCAGATATGCATGGCTATCTATCCAAAGATGGGCAAACCGTGGATTTTTGGGATACATCAATGTTCTTATAACAGGTTCTGGACGGGAAACGAACTTGATCTTTTCCGCGATTTCGGACATCATATTGGTGATAGTCTGGGAGTTTTCATTTCCATGAATGAATTGCAGAAAGCCAAAGACGAAGCAGACTCGGCTAACCGTGCCAAAAGCACTTTTCTTGCCAATATGAGCCACGAACTCCGCACCCCGCTCAACGCTATTCTCGGTTTTTCCCGGATTATGACCCGCAATCTGGCTCATGACCAGGAACAGCAGGAAAATCTCGCTGTTATCAGCAGGAACGGAGAACATTTATTGACACTTATCGATCAGACTCTTGATCTGGCCAAGATCGAAGCCGGACGTATCACTCTCAATGAGAGCAGTTTCGATCTGCATAACATGCTTTTCGAATTGGAAAATATGTTCCGAGTTCAAACAGATAACAAAGATTTGCAATTAGTGTTCAATTATTCTGAAGATGTTCCGCGCTGCATATGCACCGATGAAGTCAGATTGCGGCAGGTACTGATCAATCTGCTTAACAATGCTCTCAAATTTACAAAGACCGGGGGGGTAACCGTAAGAGTCGGGGCTGAAGATACAGAAGATGAAAGATCTGCAATCTGTAAGTTAAAATTTGAAATCGAAGATACAGGTCCCGGCATCGCATACAAAGATATGAACAATCTGTTTGAAGCCTTTGTCCAGACCGAAATCGGCAGACAGGCGCATGGAGGCACAGGTCTGGGACTGCCAATCAGTAAAAAATTTGTGCAGTTGATGGGCGGAGATATCACGGCAAAAAGCGAATTTGGATTCGGAACGACATTTATGTTCGAAATACAGGCAAATGTCGTGGAATCAAATACAACTGCAACTCTGTCGACAAGTCGCCGTGCCGCTGCTCTTGAATTCGGACAGCCCCGTTACCGTATTCTGATTGCAGATGACAAACCCGACAACCGCAAAGTACTTGTAAGTATTCTAAGTTCCTTCGATTTTGCCATCAAAGAAGCAGGCAACGGGCAGGAAGCCTTTGAAATATGGCAAAAATGGAAACCTCATCTGATCTGGATGGATATCCGGATGCCTGGTACGAACGGCTACGACGCTGTAAAAATAATCAGGAATGAGGAATCAAAAATGATAGATAAAAAACCGGGAATCAGAGATACAGCCATCATTGCTGTCAGCGCAAGCGGGTATGAAGAAGAACGTACTTCCGCCATATCGGCAGGTTGTGATGGTTTTCTGCGAAAACCGTTCCGGGAAGCCGATGTCTTTGAAATGATGAGCAGGCATGCAGAGGTCCGGTTCGTATATGAGGATAAGCGAAGCACGAAAAGCACAAATCGCCAAGATCCGTTGACATCGGAAGCACTTGCCATTTTGTCGGATGATATAATCGCACAGTTCCAGAGGGCAGTATCCATCGCAGATTTTAGCATGTCGATGCGTCTTACCGAACAGATACGTCTGGAAAATGAAGCGCTGGCAGATGCTTTGAAAGCGCTGGTAAAAAATTTTAGGTTCAGCACCTTGCAGGAATTGTTTGGAAAAGGAGAATAGCATAATGAGTTTTCCCGACTCAAAACAAAACGATATTTTAATTGTTGATGACACGCCTGAAAATCTTAACGTACTGATGCAGATATTGACTGAGCAAGGTTATCGGGTACGCCCGGTACTGAACGGAGAACTGGCATTGCAGGTTGTACAAAAATCAATGCCTGATCTTATTCTGCTGGACATCCTGATGGCGGGAACAGACGGTTATGAGGTCTGCCGTCGCCTGAAAGCCGAAAAATTTACGCGTGATATCCCGATAATCTTTATCAGCGCGCTCAGTGCTGCTGCTGATAAAATCAGAGCCTTTGAAATCGGCGGAGTAGACTACATTACCAAGCCGTTTCAGGAGGAAGAAGTTCTGGCGCGTGTAAAAGCCCACCTGGGCATTTATAAAATGCAAATCAGAATACAGGCACAAAATCAAAGGCTTCAGGAAGAAATCCGTGAACGAAAACAGACAGAACAGGCTCTGCGCGACAGCGAGGAAAAATTGAGGGCAATAATGAATGCAGCAGCAGACGCAATAGTTCTTCTGGATGACCGTGGAAAAATCATTTATTCAAATCCTGCCTCGGAAAAAATCTTCGGTTACACTGTCGATGAACTAAAAAACCAGGAGATGCATTCACTTCTCATTCCTTTTGAATTTCATGAGTTCTATAAAAATGAATTTAAAGATTTTTTGAAAACCGGTCAGATTCCTGCTATTGCAAAAACGTCCGAACTGACAATCATCAAAAAAGACGGGACAGTATTTCCCGTCGAACTTTCCGTTTCAGCGTTAAAAATGAATAATAAATGGCATGCAGCCGGAATCGTGCATGATATTACCGGGAAAAAGGAAATGCAGGAAGAAGTTATCAGAGCCAGGAAACTTGAGTCAATTGGTATTCTCGCTGGCGGTATTGCACATGATTACAACAATCTTTTATCTGTAATCCTGGGCAATATCGAACTGGCCGAAGATGATATAAAACCTGATTCGAGATGTTTCAAATTTTTAAAAAAAGCTGAAGCAGCCTCTATGAAGACAAAAGACCTTACCAGCCAGCTGCTCACATTTTCAAAGGGCGGCGTACCTTTTAAAAAGAGCGGATCTATCGGAAATATGGTGAAAAAAATCGCAGACAGCATTTTGTCGGAATCCGATGTGAAATGTAAATTTTCTATACAGACTGATCTAAAACAGGTTGAATTTGATAAGAGGCAGATTGGACAGGCTTTCAGAAATATAATTGCAAACGCTGTGGAATTCATGCCTCTGAACGGGTTGATCACTTTAAGCGCTGAAAATGTAAAGATAGATTCGAAAATATCTACAAAAAAATTGCCGCTTTTACAGGGAAACTACGTAAAAACAAGCATCCAAGATCAAGGAGTTGGGATTTCCCAAAAAAATCTCTCCAAAATTTTTGATCCTTATTTTTCGACAAAGACCAGAGGAATAAAGAAAGGAATGGGGTTAGGGCTGACAATTGCCTGGTCGGTTATCACAAGACATGGGGGCCATATAGCTGTAGAGTCCAAAGTTGGAACTGGAACCAGCTTTACCGTATATCTTCCTGCATTTGAAAAAGACATAAAAAAGACAGAAGAACAGAGATCTGCAAATAAGCTTGAGAAAAATCTGGCAGTATTGGGAAAAAAGATTCTTGTGATGGACGATGAGGAGATGGTAAGGGATATAGCCTGTCAGATGCTGAAGCGAATCGGATATGAAGTAGAACTTGCCAATGATGGTGCTGAAGCAACTGAAATATATAAAAAGGCGTATGAATCTGGAAAAATTTTCGATGCTGTTATACTCGATTTGACTATAAAAGGAGGGATCGGGGGCCTGGAAACCGTCAAATCGCTTATAAATTTCAATCCCCAGATCAAAGCTGTTGTTTCGAGCGGTTATTCTGATGACCCTGTCATGACTGATTATGAAAAATATGGTTTCACAGGAACACTGGCAAAGCCTTATACAATGAAAAATCTTACTGAAACTTTATCTGTGGTCGGGTTGTGATACAAAACTGTATCAATGATACACGGCTTGCCGGAAGATTTTGACTTTGTGGAATATAAATCAGTCTGATCTTACTCTGCTTCACCGATCTATAAAAGATATATTCAGATTGATATCTTTGCCAGAGCAAATGATGATGATGATGAATACTCGCTTATAGGAGAGGTGAAACACCGCAAGGCAAAGTTCACGGGTTTCATAAAAATACACTTGAATATTTGAAGAAAAAAAGGATTGCCTGGATGGATGATAAGCAGTGGTTGAACAAGTAAGGAGATGTATAGTCGAGACAGAAAACAGAAAATTATTGACAAATCAGAGGCATTTCGATATCCGTGCAAAATTAAATTCTGATGAAAAAATAAACTTTAATCAAAATGGAAGAAAATGCGTATGTCAACTGAACATATAGGATCTGTGATGGTTGTCGGCGGCGGTATAGCCGGCATTCAGACTAGCCTTGACCTTGCTAACTCGGGTTATTTCGTCCATCTTATTGAAAGCCGGGCCGGTATTGGTGGTGTCATGGCTCAACTGGACAAGACTTATCCCACCAACGATTGCGCCATGTGAATTATCTCGCCCAAGCTGGTTGAGTGCGGTCGGCACTTGAACATTGAGTTATCAACCCTCACCGATATTATCGGTGTTTCTGGCGAAAAGGGAAATTTCAGCGTCACGATTCGCAAAAATCCCCGCTATGTTGACATGGAAAAATGTATCGCCTGCGGCCTGTGTACCAAGAAATGCCCGCGTAAAGTCAGTGACGAATACAATACGGGACTGGCTAAACGTAAAGCGATCCATATTCAGTACGATCAGACGGTTCCGTTGAAATATCTGATAGATGGCAAAAACTGCCTCTATCTTACCAGGGGCCGATGCCGGGCCTGTGAAAAATTCTGTCCCACCAACGCTATAAATTTTGATGACAAAGAGGAAATTCTCACCATCAATGCAGGAGCCGTCATTCTGGCTCCCGGTTATAAGCCCTTTGATCCGTCAGATATGAGTCATTACGGGTACAAACAAATCCCGGATGTGGTCACCAGCCTTGAATATGAGAGACTCCTGTCGGTCAGCGGCCCCTGTACCGGGCATCTGGTCAAGCCCTCCGATGGAAGGGAGCCGGAGCGTATTGCCTGGCTTCAATGTGTGGGTTCCCGTAATGTCAGTGATTGTGCCAATGGCTATTGTTCCAGCGTATGCTGCATGTATACCATAAAACAGGCTTTGGTCACGGCTGAACATCTAAGCGGCGATTCTGTTGATCAGACCGTTTTTTATATGGATATCCGTACTCACGGTAAAGAGTTCGAGCGATATTACGAAGATGCGGTTAAAAAAGGCGTAAAATTTGTGAATGCCAGGCCGCGAACGTTTTCACCTGGCAAAGATAATACCGGCGTTTGTCTATCCTATGTTCTTGACAACGGAGAGCGTGTCACTGAAGAATTCGATATGGTGGTTCTTTCCGTTGGGCTGGAAGCGTCTGAAGATGCCCGGTATCTGTCTGAAACTTTTGGATTCGAGCTTACGGACAACCGATTTGTCAAAACAGATGCTTTGAATCCGGTCACCACTACCTGTGACGGTGTTTATGCCATTGGTGCATTCTTATCACCCAAGGCAATTCCCCGTTCGGTGACAGAAGCTTCGGCTGCTGCCACTGCCGCAGCAGTTGCGCTGTCCTCTGTCCGTGACACCATGACGCAGGCCAAAACCTATCCTCCGGAAAAAGAGGTTACTGGCACTGAGCCTCGAATCGGCGTTTTTGTATGCTCCTGCGGCATAAATATTGCCAACACTGTAGATGTCCAGGATGTGCTTGAATACGCTAAAACTCTGCCCAATGTTGTATTTGCGGAAAACAATCTGTTTACCTGCTCTACAGACACTCAGGAACTGATTTCGGAAAAAATCAAAGAAAACGATTTAAACCGTGTTGTTATCGCAGCCTGCTCGCCTCTGACCCATGAGCCTCTGTTTCAGGATACATTGAGGGAAGGGGGATTGAATGCCTTTATGATCGAAATGGCTAATATTCGGAACCAGAATTCATGGGTTCATTCGGATTCGCCTGAAAAGGCTACACTCAAAGCAAAAGACCAGGTTCGCATTGCAGTTGCCAAGGTCACTTTCAACTATCCGCTCCAGAGACAGGGCATCAAAGTTGTCCGCAAAGCACTGGTCATCGGCGGCGGTCTTTCCGGTATGACTGCGGCTCTAGGATTTGCCGATCAGGGCTATGAAACCGTTCTGATAGAAAAAGGTGATCTGCTGGGCGGTGCTGCCAGAAATCTTGATACCACATGGAACGGAGAGAATATTCGCACTATGGTTGACGGACTTGGCGAAAGAGTCCGGGAACATGCTGAAATCAAGCTTATGCTGAACACCCGGATTAAATCGTGCAGCGGATCTGTGGGCAATTTTACAAGTATTGCCAGAACTCCTGATGGAGATCAGACAATTGAGTATGGTGTGGCTGTAATGGCAACAGGGGCCGAGGAATCTCAACCGGAAGAATATCTGTTCGGCCAGGATCGGCGGGTAATGACCCATCTGCAATTTGATGAAGAGCTTAAAACCAGTGAATCTGTTGTCAAGGCATCCAAAACTGTCGTTTTTATCCAGTGTGTCGGTTCGCGAGATGAAAAACACCCTTATTGCAGCCGGGTATGCTGCACCCATTCCGTGCAGAATGCCATCCGTCTGAAAAAGCTCAACCCTGAAATAGATGTCTATATTCTTCACAGAGATATCCGTACTTATGGTGAACGGGAAGACCTGTATCGTGAAGCACGGCAGCTTGGCGTTATTTTTGTTCGTCATGATCTTGACCGGAAACCGGATGTTTACGCTGCCGACAAAAATTTGTATGTGGAAGTATTTGTTCCGATTTTGCAGCGTACAATAAAGCTTTCATGCGATTATCTGGTACTTGCAGCGGCCATCATTGCCAGAGAAAACAAGGAACTTAACGAATTTTATAAATGCGGTGTGAACGAAGATGGCTTTCTGCTGGAAGCGCACCCCAAACTCAGGCCGGTAGATATGACCAGTGACGGCCTGTTCATTGCCGGCTTATGCCACTATCCGAAACCGGTGGACGAATCTGTAGCCCAGGCTATGGCTGCTGTGGCTCGTGCTGGCGCAGTCCTTGCCAGTGAGGTCATGGAACTTGATGCGGTCAAAGCTTATGTAACCGATAATTGTGACGGATGTGCGTTATGTATAGATGTCTGCCCATATAATGCTATTCGACTTGAGACAACCAGCGAAAACGGTCGAAAAATGAGCAGAGTAACAACAGATACGGCAGTCTGCAAAGGCTGTGGATTGTGTGAAGCATCCTGTCCCAAAAGCGGGATATATGTACACGGATTCACCCTCGATCAACTGGAGGCCCAGGTAGATGCAGCGGCTGACCGATTGGAAAGGAGTATTGAACATGCCTGACAATTTCGAGCCGTACATTCTCGGCTTTCTATGTAACTGGTGAGCTTATGGAGCCGGGGACCTGGCAGGTGTATCCCGCTATAAGTATCCAACGAATATGCGCGCCATTCGCGTGGCCTGTACCGGAATGATCCATCCTGCTCTCGTTGTCCGCGCTCTGGACAAGGGGGTTGACGGTGTCCTTGTCATTGGTTGACACATCGGCGAATGTCATTACCAGGATGGTAATAAAAAAGCATTGAACAGGGTAGGAGCTGTAAAAGCAGCGCTTGCGGCCTGCGGTATAGATTCACAACGATTCGATATCGCCTGGGTTTCTGCGGCAGAATCCGCAAAATTTGCCGAAATTGTGACTGAATTTACAGATAAAATACAAAAACTCGGCCCTAATCCGTTATATGAAGCGGGCCATATTGATGAGATTGACGAGCCGGTTGACGGACAGGAAGCTGGCAGCGGACAGAGCGATTGACAGGATAGAACTTGGAGGAGAAATGAAAACCTTTTCCGATTTATTGGAAGAAGTCGTAACACCGGGCTATTGTCATCATTGTGCAGGCTGCGTATCTTTTTGTACGGCCATCAATTACGGCGCACTGGAAACAGGCCCCGACGGCGAGCCTCGCTTTGTCGATAAGGAAAAATGCATTGAATGCGGTCTGTGTCACATGATCTGCCCGGAAGTTGGTGAACTGGATCAGGAAATCAGGACACTTACGGACTGGGCCACGCCCATCGGCCATGTAGATCGTATTACAATTGCACGATCAAGAGATTCCCAGGTTCGACAGAGAGCCACCGACGGCGGTGTAGTCACCAGCATTCTGCTGAACCAGATTAATTCAGGCCGCATTGACGGCGCTATTGTAGCCAGGCAGTCCGGCCCGCTTATGCGAACCCCCTGCATGGCAACGACACCGGGCGAAATTCTGGATGCAGCAGGATTTTCCTTTGAAACATCATATTCCATGAACCTTTTCAGTGAAGAATATTCAACCTACGCCAATTCGGTTCAGGCCCTGGCACCCATGACAGCAGGCAGTCTGGAGAAAGTGGCCTTTGTGGGCCCGCCCTGCCAGATCAAAGCGATCCGTAAGATGAAAGCGCTTGGAGTATTGCCAGCCGACAGCATTACCTGTCTTCTGGGGCTTTTTTGCGCTGGAAATTATGTTCTGGGAGAAAAAGAGCGTGCTGAACTGGCCCGCCTGGGAAAATTTCAATGGGATGATTTAAAAAAGATCAATGTAAAAGAGGATTTCATGATTCACCTGAAAAATGGTGAAATCAGGCATATCCGTCTGGAAGAACTCGATTTCATGAAACGCCATGCCTGCCGTTTCTGTAACGATTATGCCAGTGAGTTTGCCGATATATCGTTTGGGGGCATTGGAGCGGAAGAAGGCTGGACAACTGCTGTCATACGCTCATCGGCTGGGGAAGCCTTTTTTTCAGACGCTGCTGAAATTGCTCTGGAAACATTTAACGACGGAAAGATTTCTGAACTGACACCTTCGGTCATGGATAAGATCGTCAGATGGTCTGACATGAAAAAGGCCAGTGCAAAAACCCGCAGGTCATCATAAGATGTCAAAAAAAAGCGGATGCCAAAAAAACGCATGCCAAAAAAATGCATGATGGGTGAGTAATGAATCAAAACAGACAAGAAGTACAAGTCAATAATATT
The DNA here is from genome assembly GCA_030377965.1 of Desulfobacterales bacterium HSG16. Classification (GTDB taxonomy): domain Bacteria; phylum Desulfobacterota; class Desulfobacteria; order Desulfobacterales; family HSG16; genus JAUCGE01. The sequence goes on along the minus strand of JAUCGE010000014.1, from coordinate 26,844 downwards.
AAACCGGTATTAGTGGTCGGAGGCGGCATCGCAGGAATTCACTGTGCGCTGACATTAGCGGAAATGAACCACAATGTTGTCCTGCTGGAAAAATCAGCAGCACTGGGCGGAATCCTGCCAAAACTCCATCGCACCTATCCAGACTGTGCATGCTGCCGCATCTACAAATCGATGCTTGATGCAGAAACGCATCCAAATATTCGGATTTTGACCCATTCTGAAATTACCGACGTAAAACAAGACGGGCCGCAGGACTGGTCAGTGTCGATTTCGACCCGGACAAAATGCATCGACCCGGACAAATGCATAGCATGCGGACTCTGTGCCGAAGTTTGTCCCCAGGAGGTTTTATGCGGCGGTATCGAATCCCGTAAAGCGGCATTTATACCCTATCCTCAGGCAGTTCCCTATGCCTATTCCATTGATACAGAAGAATGTCTCCATTTCAAGGACGATTCCTGTCGGGAGTGTGAAAAAATCTGTCCGACAGGAGCCATTTCTTTTTCTCAGCAGCCTGACTCACTGCAATCTGGTGAATTTGTTCTGAATGCAGGGGCTGTGGTTCTTGCCACCGGAATCAGTGCAACCCCTGATGCGGTTTTGAACAAATACGGCTATCAGCAGCCCAATGTCTTTACTGCCCTTGAGTTCGAGAGACTGCAAAGTATGTCCGGCCCTACCCATGGCCGCCTGGTTCGCCCGGACAACGGTACTGCGCCGGAAAAAATTGCATGGATTCAGTGTGTGGGTTCCCGTGATGCTAAAGAACCGGGTTGCGGACATTGTTCCTCAGTCTGTTGTATGCATGCGGTAAAGGAAGCCGTTGGCGCAAAGGAAAAACTTGGAAATGATTTGACCACCGATATTTTCTATATGGATCTGCGTGCCTTCGGCAAAGGGTTTGAAGAATATTATAATGATGCAAAAGCGCGAGGTGTGGGCTTCAAGCGCAGCCGTATAAATGAAATTATCCCGCCAAGGCCGGGAACCGACCGTGCCACGGTGGTTTATCATGATCAGGATACAAACCAGGTAGCAACCGGCGCTTATGACATGATCGTGTTATCCACGGGAATACAACCGCCCCTTGAAAACAAAAGCCTGATAGAACAATTCGGTTTATACGCCGGTGATTCGGGGTTCGTTGAGACGGAAAGTTTGAATCCGGTTGTAACCCCTGTTCCCGGTCTTTATGTCTGCGGCTCTTTATCCGGCCCCAAGGATATTTACGATTCCATGACCGAGGCAGGAGCAGCCGCAGGCCAGGCAGCCGCATATATGCCGCTTCCTGCCAGGAAAACCGATGTTTCCCTTGATTCTGTATCTTCTCCAGATACCACGCGTATCGGCCTTTTTATCTGTTCCTGTCCAATTGACAAGGATAAATCGAGTATAGACAAAAACTTCGATCTTTTAAAAGAAGAGCCAGGAGTCGAAGTCTTATGCCTGGATGAAGTTCTTTGTAATAAAAAAGGACGAAAGCGGATTGTCGATATAGTCGAGAAAAATGCTTTAAACCAGTTGCTGGTCACAAGTTGCGCGCCCACTGTCCATCGAGCGCTTCTGGAAGGTACGCTCAAGGCAAGAGGGTTGGAAAACATGAATATCTGCATGGTCGATTTGACTATGCTGGCCAGCACTCTCATTCACAAATCGCCTGCTGAGGCTGAAAAATCTTCTGCCGTAATAAAGACCGGACTCAAAACCGAACTCAAAACCGAACTCAAAACAGGAATGCTTTCAGCAGACATGTTGAAAGCACAGATCAAAGCACTCTTTTCCAGAGGCATTCTTCCTGCGCGCGAGGCTTCGATCAAGTCCACTGCCGCACTGGCAGTCGGGGCGAGTATCAGCGGAATGGAATATGCCCTGACTCTTGCTGACAAAGGGATTGAAGTTCATCTGGCAGATGCACGGAAAAGCCTTACAGGTTCCGATGCCGAAATGGCAATGACCTGGAAAGACGAATCTTTGGCATCTATTAGTGTGCAGGAGTTGATCACCGCTGTTACCGGAAACCCGCAGATCCATCTCCATCTTAACGCGCAGGTGACAAAAAACTACGGCTATGTGGGCAACTTCGTTTCCGAAATCACCGACATGAATACCGGTAAAGCAACTACTGTCTGTCACGGTGTCACCCATATTGCACCCGTAACATCAGAACTTGCGCCTGCGGAATATCTCTACGGCGAGCATTCGGGGGTGGTAACTCTCGCCAGTCTGGAAAAACGTCTGGCAGATCCAGAAGAAAAATTATCCAAAAAAACGAAGAACATAGTCTTCATTCAATGTGTGGGTTCCCGTGAGGCCGAAAGACCTTATTGCAGCCGCACATGCTGCACCCGATCTTTGAACCTTGCTCTCAAGCTCAAGGCCATGAATCCAAAACTCGATATCACTATCCTTTTCAGGGACATGCGAACCTTCGGCCTGAAAGAACTGATCTATGACAAAGCCCGCAAAGCCGGGGTTGTATTTATAAGGTACAGCATTGATGACAAGCCGTTCGTGAAATCGGTCGATGACAACAAGTTGAAAGCGGTTGTGACAGAACCTCTCTTGAATCGAAAATTAGTCCTGGAAGCGGACATGATCGTACTAGCGGCAGCAGAAGTCGCCCAGAACCAAAAGCTTGGCAATCTGTTTTCAGTGGATCTGGATAAAAACGGCTTTTTTGCCGAGTCTCATACCAAAATGAAACCGGTCCAGTTCTATCGGCAGGGAATCACCATGAGCGGGGCAGCCCATTCGCCCAAATTTTCGGATGAATCGATTTCCCAGGCAAAAGCAGCGGCAGCCTGCGCTCTGACCATACTTCAAAAATCGACCATACCCCTTGAAAATGCGATTGCACAGGTGACAGTGCCAAGTTGTCCGGTATGCTGCACCTGCGTAAGAGCCTGCCCCTACGGAATTCCCCGGATAGAGGGCCATGTATCGGTAATTGATCCAAATCTGTGCCAGGGATGCGGGGCATGCGCGTCACTCTGTCCCGGCCAGTACATCAAAATGTCCGAGAACCAGCACCAGATGGCCTGCGGCAACTGCCACGGCATTTTACCAGCAAAACCGGAGAAAGTGGAAGATGCAGAAAATTTTATTCCAGATATAGTCCTGTTCTCATGCGGCAACTGTCCTGCCCAGGCAAGGGATCGAATGATTTCTGCTGGCAGAAAAAATCCTTTCGCAGGTTTGCGGGTCGTGAATATGCCGTGCATGTCAAGACTGGATGTGGAACAGCTTCTGGAAGTTTTCGAGCAGGGTGCTGATGGTATTATTGTATCGAGCTGCTCCAAAGATGAAAGCTGCCTGCACAAGAGCGGTACTTCATCTGCGGAAAACAAGGTCGAATCTATCCGAGCGAAGCTTGCGGAAATCGGGCTTGCGGAAGATCGAATCCATTTTATAGCAGGTTCATCGAGTCTGGCATCCGTGTTTTCAGGCCGGATAGAAGCAAAAACGGAACAAATCAGCCAACTGGGACCGAGTCCCTTGAAAAAACATTAAGGGGGAAAGTATGGAGGCGGTTGAAGTTTATAACCACGATCGGGAGTTTAAATATACGGTAAACGCCTTTTGCGGAAACCAGGCCCTGAGTTGTTTTGCATGCAGCACTTGCAGTGTGGAATGTCCTGTCAATGAGTATTTCGGCAAACTCGATCCGCGCAAGATCGTTCAAATGGCTGCCTTTGGTATGGATGCGGAGCTTTTAACTGCTCCTGAAATCTGGCTCTGTCTGAACTGCAAAAAATGCTCCAATGTATGCCCCCAGAATGTTTCTCCGTCCAGGGCCATCATGTTTTTGCAGAACAGAGCCATCGAACGGAAAATAGTCGGGCCTGCCTTTCCCGGCCTTATGGCTGACATTGACGGATTCATCCAGAATATCCGCCATAGCCTGTATCAATGGCTGATAAAGGTAAAACAAAAGGACGAAGCCTTGAATTTAAAGGAACGCATAACAGATAAGGCTTTTACAGATAACCTGGCCAAAGAATTCGAAACCGATATTTTTTTCAAGCAGAAGATTCCAAAGAAACTGGCAGATACCAATTTCAGCCATTGTATGGTCTGCCGCGAATGCACCTCTACCTGTGTTGTGGCACGTCATATTCCCGAATTTGACCCGGCTGCGTTCGTGCGTATGCATCTTCTCGGCATGAAAAAGGAACTGGCCGAATGCGCTCAGGTCTGGCTCTGCATTGGTTGTGAAACCTGCACATCAGTATGCCGTCAAGGTGTCAAGGTTCAGGAATTGATCAAAACGCTGAAAAAAAATACGATCACCGAAGGAGGCCAGCCATACTCAGTCATAGATGATGTCGAGGAAATTGAGCGGTATGTTCATATGCTGAGGTCACAGATGATTCTGCAAACCATCAAGGAAAACAATATGGCAGAATCAGTGGATCTGGTTCAATTGATGAAAAGTGTCTGCGACCGTGAAGAATTCAGCCCAACGGTTGAAGTTCATCCTGGCAGCAATGATGCTTAAAGATATTTTTGAAAAAGAGAGCATCATTTTCGGATGTGGCAATCCCCTGTTGGGAGATGATGGGTTCGGGCCGGCAGTTATCGACTATGTAAACGCAAATTGCAGCCTGCCAGATCATGCAGCATGCATGGATGTCGGAACGTCGATTCGTGACATTCTTTTCGATATTCTCCTGTCTGAAAAAAAACCCCGGCAGATTGTAATCGTGGACGCGGTCGATCATCAGGACAGATCACCAGGAGAGGTTTTCGAGATCAGTATAGATGGAATCAGTCCCGCGAAGATCGGTGATTTTTCCCTGCATCAGTTTCCCACTACCAATATGCTCAAAGAGATTACAACGGAAACTTCCGTAAATGTCCGAATTCTCGTTGTGCAGATCGAGTACATACCGGATCATATCAAGACCGGTCTGTCTGACCCGGTCAGACAGGCAATTCCTGAAATGTGTGATCTGATTTTAAAGACGGTGACGGAAAAGCCATTTTGATTACCTGGCAACTCTTTTTGGACAATGGTTGATAAAGGAAATGAGATGAAAGGCGATAAAACAGTAAATATTAATGATTTAAAGCAGGTATCGATTTTCTTTCCGGGGGATTTGTATGAACTCGCGTCTTGGATTATCAAAGCCAATGCCGGAATAAGTAAAATAAAATCGGGAAAAAGTCCAGGATCGATAACAGTCAGTACCACAGTTAACGGTTTAGTTAAAAATTATGCATGGCTTACTGACATTTCCATCGAAGATATCAAACAAAAGCTTAAAGAGAACAATATTTATTTGGGTGCAATTCTCCAGGAGGATGGGGTTACATCCCCGCCATTTTTTGGCCGGGGCTTACCCCCGTCCCTGCCGTTGAGGAAAGGATAATATCATGTCAGAAAAAGCGACAGTGGCCAGCGAATGGCTGAACTCGTGTTCGGGTTGCGAGATCGCTATAATCGATCTGGGAGAGAGATTGCTGGATCTTCTTGAGCTGGTGGATTTCGTTCATATCCCCGCACTCATGGATCATAAATATTACGGTCAACTCGGAGACGGAAAACATAAACATATCAATATTCCCGAGGCTGTCGTAGGTCTTGTCAGCGGTGGTATCCGCAACGAGGAACACATGGAAGTAGCCGAGGAAATGCGGAAAAAATGCAAGATAATAATCGGGCTTGGAACCTGTGCAACCCACGGCGGCATACCGGCTTTGAGCAACGAATACACCAATGCAGAGACAGTGGACTATGCGTTTTCCACCGATACTACAGATGAAAACGAGTTTTCACCAGGCCCTGGCATTCCAAAACTGCTGGATCGCTGTTATGCGCTGGATGAAAAAATCAAAGTCGATATCATGATCCCCGGATGCCCTCCCCATCCAGACCTTATTTTCAACGCACTGGCAGCACTGCTCGAAGGAAAAGAACCGCAGCTTCCGAAAAAAAGCAATTGCGACTGCTGCCCGACTATAAGAGAAGGAAAAGGAGATTTGAAAACCCTGCGCCGCTTTCTTGCAGCTCCCCATTATAAAACACCGGACGAACCCCTGGATAAAATGAGATGTTTTCTCGAACAGGGTATGCTCTGCATGGGGCCTGTGACCAGGGCCGGATGCGGCGGAGACAAGATCGACCCGAGATGTATTACCGCAAGGGTTCCGTGCCGGGGATGCTATGGCCCGGTAAAGCCCGATGGCAATCAGCTTCTCGATATGCTCAACGCATTGGCATCTAACGATATCGACATTGATTCACTGCCGGAATACCGATCCCTGCTCCGTTTTTCCGGTGCCCATAATTTACTGAAACCAGAAGTCTGATAGAAAAGGAGAAAAGATATGGGCAAGATGATAAACATCCAACCCATCACCCGCATTGAAGGACATGCCTCCATTGATATTCAGCTGGATGACAGCGGAAATGTCAGTGATGCAAAGATGAACATGATGTCTCTCAGGGGATTTGAAAAATTCATTCAAGGCAAACCGGCTGAAGAAGTTCCCCGAATAGTCAGCCGGATCTGCGGTATCTGCCCCTGGATGCACCACATGGCATCCAACAAGGCCGTGGACGGCTGCTTCGGTGTGACACCACCACCAGCAGGAAACAAACTGCGAGAACTCATGCAGACAATCGCCCATGCCGAAGACAAGCTGCTCCATTTCTTTTTTCTGGCAGCAGCCGATTTTGTCATAGGTCCGGACGCAGATTATGCAGTCAGAAATGTCATCGGCATTGCAAAAGCCAATCCGGAACTGGCGCAGAAAGTGGTCAAAATGCGCTATAAGGCCAAAATGATTCTGGAAAATTTTGCAGGCAAGGCGATCCATCCAGTAGCCGGTGTCACCGGCGGTTTTGCCAAACCCATGCTGGAAACCGAGCGCAAGGAGATTCTGGCAGATATGGAAGAAATGCTCGATTTTGCAATGTTCACCATAGAATTTGCAAAAGAAAAGGTATTTCCGCCATACATAGAAACCATCAAAGCCCTGGTAATCAATACCGGATTCATCGGCACGGTGGATGATGAGGGCGCATTGAACCTGTACGACGGCAAAATCCGAATGATGAAGCCGGACGGAACTTTTACGGATTTCGATGTAAAGGATTATACCGACTACATCGGCGAGCATGTGGAAAATTATTCCTACGCGAAAATGCCCTATGCCAAATTCTGGAACGAAGGTTTTTCTCTGGATCTGGACAACCCAAAAGGGATTTATCGAGCCAATACCCTGGCACGAATAAATGCCTGTGACAAGATGGCAACCCCAAAAGCCCAGGCCGAACTGGAAGAATTCCGGGAGAGTTTTGGCAGGCCGGCCCAGGCCACGCTGCTCTATCACTGGGCCAGGCTGATCGAGGAAGTCTATGCCTGCGAACATGCCATCGAACTGTTAAAAGACCCGGAGATAACCGACACTAACATTCGAACAAAAGTAGAGCCATGTGCAGGCAGAGGCGTAGGTGCAGTGGAAGCCCCTCGCGGAACTTTGATCCACGACTACACAACAGATGAAAACGGCCTGATAGTAAAAGCCAACATGATAGTGGGAACCACCCACAATGTAGCACCCATAAACATGAGCGTAAAACAGGCTGCCATGACGCTGATAAAGGATGGAAAGGTGGACGAAGGGATTCTCAACCAGGTTGAAATGGCGGTGCGCGCCTACGATCCATGAATTTCCTGTGCAACTCATCGCCTGGATGGCGATCATGTAGTTTCTATCAGGGTTTTGGATTCTGAGGATAGGGTTGTGGTTTCTCTGCCCTGATGTTTGGGGAAGTGAGAAGAAGTTTTGGCTGCCATGATGGATCGGATTGTGTCTGTTGTGGCAGTGGTTTTTTTAGGGCGCTGATGCCAACCGAAAAACAAAGGAAATAACTGTTGAAAGAGTTCTGTAATGGACCATAATCCGATTTTTTAATGGCAAAACCGTTCAAAAATTAATCAGGGTGTACACCACCCATTAACCAACAAGTTCAACATGTCAAGGCTATCAGACTCCATTGTCAAGCGCATACACTAACTTTATCAAGAAAAATTATTGACTTAACATCCGAGTGGTGATAATGAATATAAAAGGATGGTTAAGGAAGTGAAATTGCAGAAAAACAATATTATCCAGACAGGCATATTGAAATTACAGGCAGCAACAGTATAATTACCATCGACCCCTAATATGAAGTGGTGAAATATAATGATTGCAAAGATTCTGGAATCCAAAATTAAAAATTGTTCTATTGAAATAATAAGGGCATTGATCTCGGATGATTCTATTTATAATGATATCCTGTTCGTGAGAGGCGAAGCCTATAAAAACAGTGTATTATACTCAAAAATTTTCAAATCCAGCTATACTGATTATGACAGTTATTCTGAATTGTATTGTCTTTATATAAATGATGAACCTATGGGAACTGTCACAGGAACACAGGCAACATCAGGTAAACTTGATTGTGAAGAATACTATCCAACTGTCTTTTTAGAAAAATACCGGGATATAATCTCATCTGCTTCAAAATTTGCTACGTTGAAATATTATAGTTGTGAAAAAATCAACGGAAACAGAGTGGCTCATCTACTGCTTGAGGCTGTATGGAAAGATCAGATAAATATGGGAATTCGGATTGACATTGTAAATGTTCATGAAAAAATGATTTCCTATTATCGAAAGCTTGGATACCTGTTGATAACAGATTCATTTTTTCTCCACCCAGAATTCCATACTCCGAGCTATGTGATGTTTTTGTCAGCAGATGAGTCTCATCCTTCTTATTTTCAAAATTTATTCAGCGGACTCGAAAATCAGATGACTTTGGATATGGTCTCAAACTATATTGAATATCAGAAATAATGCAATTGAAGGGCAAATATGCAAAATTTAAAACCAGGTACTGAACTCTCATACTCTGCAGGACGGAAACACCTTGATCCTTATGCTTATCGGATGGTTCGGCCATCAGACGGACGAATTGAACATATTTTATCTAAATTTCCGCAATTAATTCAATTTTTTAGTGAAAAACCGCCCCTGCTTATCAATTGTTATCCAGCTTCACTTGGTTTTTTTGAGAATGCAATCAAAGTGGATACATATATGCGTATTGAAACTTTCATACGAGCAATGTCTCTTGCCGCCCGCGAAGGTTTTACAGCAATTATAGTTGGTCAGCCACTGCCTGTTGCTGAGTTTTTATTCAGGTATACAGAAAATAATTATAAAATGCCAAAATATTTGCTTTTTTCATTAGGTGGGTATCATTGTCCGGTTTCATTAGAAAATTTTTTACTTGATATAGTAAAAAAATACGATAGCCAGTCTACCATAATCTATGCTTATGGTGTGGCAGAAATTGAATACGGATGTTTCATGGGCATGAATCGGACAAAATCGGGTGAAGTAATATATCATTCGGTAACTGATCATGTCAAATCGAAAATCGAAGATGATAAGTTACTACTTCGTTTGGAATCTGATAACAAGTATTTTGACACTGATGATATGGCTCAATATCATGAAAATGGTCTTTTAATAAAAAATTCCGAAAACAGATTGAATTATAATCTTCTAACTGGCTTTGAGAATTGGACATTTTCAGATTGGGGACGTTGTACCGGTTATACCGGAAAGCAGGGGAAAAAATTCATTTTTCAACTTCGCCAATCAGAAATCTGCCTTAACGAAAATGAAATGCTGTTTTGGCAATTTGCAGAAAAATTTAATTTTTCATGGCTTGACAAGCCCAACTGGAATTAGTTGATAAAGTATCGTAGTTGGGTTGAGGAACGAAACCCAACATTTCAGCGATTTATCAACCAATATGAAAAAGGATTTTTGACGTTGGGTTTTGTTCCTCAACCCCCACATGAGTATATGAATGAAGATGATTTATTAGAGAGTAGACGGCATTTTTACTGCTGCAGAGCGTCAACTTGAGAACAAGGCTGTGAATCGGACGTACTGACGCGTTCCGCTAAAAGTTCATCATTAACTAAAAAAAGGAGTTAAGCATGAAAAATATTGTGATCTGTTTAGATGGAACATGGAACAAGCCTGATGAAGAAAAACATGAAGAAAGTGAAGAAACGAACGTAAGAAACCTATGGGAGATTCTTGATAAAAATGATCGGAATAAACAGGTTGTATATTATGATCAAGGAGTTGGATCTCATTGGTATGATCGAATCAGAGGGGGAATATCCGGACGAGGATTATCAAAAAATATAAAAGAAGCGTATTTTGAAGTATGCAAATGTTACGATGATGGGGATAAGGTATTTATTTTTGGGTTCAGCCGCGGGGCATATACAGCAAGGTCATTGGCTGGAATGATATATAGCTGCGGTCTTCTTGATAGAAATAAACTTACTGATCATTATATCCAGGAAGCATTTGATGTATACAAGAAAGCTGATAAACATGAGCGAATGCGCTATAAAGAAAAAAACAAAAGATGTGAAATCGAGGTTATAGGTGTTTGGGATACTGTTGGCGCAATGGGGATCCCTATTGGATTCTTGAAAAAAATGACTAATAAGTTTTCCCAATTTCATGACACCAAACTGAACAAGGAAATAAAGCATGCCTACCATGCACTTGCAATAGACGAGCAAAGAGAAACCTTTAAGCCTGCATTATGGGACGTAACAAAAAAATATGATCATCAAATAGTCGAGCAAGTGTGGTTTGCAGGAGTTCATTCAGACATTGGTGGTGGATACAAAGAAAGACATCATTCAGATGTGGCTTTTAAATGGATGATTGAAAAAGTAAGAAACAAGCTAATTATCAATGACTCTGATTATGCATATGCAATTGATGTGTTTGAAAAAATTCACGACTCATATAGAATATACTATGGATGTAAAGAGCGCCGTATAGCTTCGGCAACAGATATCCATACCCCATGTGTTCACTCAAGCGTATTAGAAAAGATGCAAAAAGTAGCAGACTATAAACCCTTGGCGCTTGTTGACATTGAGGACAAAAAAACACTGGCCCCGTACATTGTAGTAACGTAGGTTGGGTTGAGGAACGAAATCCAACCTACAACTGAAGAGGTTCCCTGAATAGTCGGCCGGATCTGCGGTATCTATCTCTGGATGCACCATATGGCATCCAACAAGGCTGTAGACAAGCTGCTTCATTTCTTTTTCCTGGCAGCAGCCGATTTTGTCATCGGCCCGGACGCAGATTATGCAGTCAGAAATGTCATCGGCATTGCAAAAGTCAATCCGGAACTGGCGCAGAAAGTGGTCAAAATGCGCTATAAGGCCAAAATGATTCTGGAAAATTTTGCAGGCAAGGCGATCCATCCAGTAGCCGGTGTCACCGGAGGTTTTGCCAAACCCATGCTGGAAACCGAGCGCAAGGAGATTCTGGCAGATATGGAAGAAATGCTCGATTTTGCAATGTTCACCATAGAATTTGCAAAAGAAAAGGTATTTCCGCCATACATAGAAACCATCAAAGCCCTGGTAATCAATACCGGATTCATCGGCACGGTGGATGATGAGGGCGCATTGAACCTGTACGACGGCAAAATCCGAATGATGAAGCCCGACGGAACATATACGGATTTCGATGTAAAGGATTATACCGACTACATCGGCGAGCATGTGGAAAATTATTCCTATGCGAAAATGCCCTATGCCAAATTCTGGAACGAAGGTTTTTCCCTGGATCTGGACAACCCAAAAGGGATTTACCGAGCCAATACCCTGGCACGAATAAATGCCTGTGACAAGATGGCAACCCCAAAAGCCCAGGCCGAACTGGAAGAATTTCGGGAGAGTTTCGGCAGGCCGGCCCAGGCCACGCTGCTCTATCACTGGGCCAGGCTGATCGAGGAAGTCTATGCCTGTGAACATGCCATCGAACTGTTAAAAGACCCGGAGATAACCGACACTAACATTCGAACAAAAGTAGAGCCATGTGCAGGCAGAGGCGTAGGTGCAGTGGAAGCCCCTCGCGGAACTTTGATCCACGACTACACAACAGATGAAAACGGCCTGATAGTAAAAGCCAACATGATAGTGGGAACCACCCACAATGTAGCACCCATAAACATGAGCGTAAAACAAGCTGCCATGACGCTGATCAAAGACGGCAAGGTAGACGAAGGGATTCTCAACCAGGTTGAAATGGCGGTGCGCGCCTACGACCCATGAATTTCCTGTGCAACTCATCGCCTGGATGGCGATCATGTAGTTTCTGTCAGGGTTTTGGATTCTGAGGATAGGGTTGTGGTTTCTTTGCCCTGAGGTTTGGGAAACTGGAAAAAAGATTTGACTGCCACAATGGATTGTATCTGTTGTGGCGGCGGTTTTTTTACGCTGATGTCAACAACTTGAAAACTAAGGAGATAGGGGGTTGAATGAGTCCTGTCATGGATCGATATTCGACTTTTGTATGGCAAAAACCGTTCTGGAATTTAATCAACAGTTTCAGCGTGTCAAGTTGGCCAAATCCCATTGTCAAGCGCATACGCTAACTTTATCAAGGAAGACTATTACCTTTACATTCGAGTGGTGATAATGTATACGAAAAGACAGTTAAGGGAGTTATATTGCAGAAAACAATATCACTGTTGGGATATGTAAAATGAAAGAATGTATTATTTGTAGAAAAGAAACAAAAAGAGATGACTTTTCTGTTGAACATGTCATTCCTGAAGCATTGGGAGGAAATTATACAATAAAAAGTGTTTGCAGAGAATGCAACTCCTTTCTAGGAAAAAGAATTGATAGTGGTCTTGTAAATAATTTGTTCTCAGATATTATGCGTTATAAAAAACAGCTACCAGGAAAAACAGGGAAAATCCCAACACCACTTAGTGGAGTATTTAAAGATCAAGCAAACCGTAATATAAAAGTGCGGATTAAATATTCGACTAATAATGAAATTATTCATGAAGTATTGCCTATCCCTCAGATGGAAAAAGATAAAAATGGAAATATAAAAAACATTCTAATTAGTTGTAATGAGCATAATATTTCCAATAAAGATGAATGTATTGAAAAGCTACTCAAACGACATGACCTCTACAAAGAAAAAACAGGCATTACAAGTATCGAAAAAGAATTATTACCTCACCATACAACACAGACTCATGAGATAAATTGGGGAAAAATTGCCATTGGGTTGTTAAAAATTGCATATGAGTTTACAGTAAACCAAATTACAGAATACTATGGTTCATGTGATGCAAGAATGATTTCTAAGATATTACTCAATAATGATTTATCAAGTGCATATAATGCGATGCAAAAAGATCCTATTATCGGAATAGATAAAAAGACTTATAACATTCATTGGGTGACTTTGGGATGTTTCGATCAACGATTGCATTGTCATATCGCTATTGATGAGCTTTTTGATACTTTCTTTATAATGTCAAATCAGTGCTATGAGATAGATAAAGATATATCTTTATTCAATTTTATTGGGAAAAATTATGAAATTCGCATAGGTCAATGAATAACGTAGGTTGGGTTGAGAAACGAAACCCAACACTTCATTTCATCAGCCAATACTATAGAGCTCAGATAAATTGAATACCTGTAGCCCTGTACTCGCCTCGAATACGGACCCAAATTAGGTGCAATCCTAGTGGAACTTATTCTTGCAGTGTTTCTTAAAATCATCTTTCCTTCGTACGTTCAGGCTCTAAAGGCATCACTTTAAGGATGTATTTTGATATTGTTATTTTTCTGTTATCATCAAGTCCTTTTTTTATAACTTCATACAGCCAGTCAGCCTTCGCATCTTCCGGTGGTAAGGAAATCGGTTTCTCTTCATCAAATATCAGCCATACTTCCAAAGGCGCATCATCGACATCCATCCAGACAGTTACAAGTTCGTTATATGTTTCAGGTTTATGAATAACTTCATTGTAATCTTCCCGGCCCTTTTCGCCGGGTACAAAAACGACTTTTCCATGCGAGTCCATAATGAATGCAGCATAATAGGAAGCCTCGTGTATTTTTACTCTGATTTCGTGTTGCTCTTTGGGAGAGATTTCGACTATCGACTCGCCCAAATTCTGCTGCCTGGGCTTCTCTTGCGACAGCATTTGAAATGCTGGCTCATGCCTTGAGATCGCTTTTTCCGATATGAATACCCCGAGTTTCGTTTCTGAATGATTCAAGCATCGATAAAACAATACCCTCAATTTATTACGGAAATTTGATTTGAAACAATCAGCGAGTTTCAGTTCTCGTTCTCTCCTTTGTTCATGAAGTTCAAGGATTTGATTGATCACAGATTCGTCTGTGTTTAACAATAGCCACAAATCAAGAGCTTTTTGATCTTCTTCGGAAAGCTCCTCATAAACATAACGTCGCAAAACTTCATAGTCCGGTTGCAATATTTTCATCATGACCTCATTTCTTGTTTGTTTTCCAGTATTGTCCGCAACTGTTCTCTACCGCTTCGGCCAATTTTTGCGGTAAAATTTCCTTTGCCCCTTTACTGGTGCATTGATAAAGCTCATATAACAACAACAACTTTTCATGATTAATTCCGCTATATCCGGAAAAACTGATACGGATAAGATCAATAAACCCTTGCCTATGAATTTCTGATTTTTTATCAAATTTTTTTTCAATCGGTCTGAAAGGAAAGTTACGGGAACTGGCCGAAAGCAGTATTCCTGCCGCCTCATTTGCATTTTTAGAAAGTTCGATATCGTCTCTGGCTTTAAAACTCTGTGCATTGAAGCGAAGGCATGCAATACTTCCGCCTTTGCTTCTTTTTGAACGATTATTTTGATCTTTACCAGGGTATGGAGTTCTATTGTCTGTGGATATCTGATTGAATTCAAGAAAATCCGGCGGCAAAGAATTTTCTATTTCTTCTGTGAATTTTGTAAATATCCTTTTCCGGGTTTTAAGTGTCTTTGAAAACCACAGCGTTTTCATTTCAGGGCAATGGGTGTTTTGTACCATTTTTTCGAGGACGTGAATTATGTTCTTTACAAGAAAGTTGCAAAACTCCGGAATTGAATTCTTATCTTCATATTTTCTTTCAGGAGTCGGGACATCTGACGGATGTTTTTCTATATCATATCCTTCAAAACGATGGATAGATCCATGCACATTCCCTCTATATCCTCTTCCTAATATCAATCTCAATATAACTGACAACCCTAAATTTTCTGGAAATTCAGGAAGAGTTTCCAATTTTTTTACAAATTTGTTTGAAAGATGAAAATTCTGTTGTTTTTCTGACCATTCTGGAAATTCTTTTTTAAAAGCGTGCCCCCATTCAATATCAAAATATTTTTCCTGATCCGCTCTTATAAATCCAATGACCAAGGCAAAGAAAACAATATAATCATCTTTGTGTTCAATAAGCTCCAACCTCCTTTCTTCCTTCGAAAGTTTTCTCAGATATTCAACTTTTTCATGTTTATTCACCCATGTCCTTGCTTCTAAATCTACATCTTCCGATGTCATCTGTAATTCTCCTTGTCTGATAGTATGATCTGCCAGCCGGAATAATAATAGGTCTTGCGGAATATGGTCAGTTTTTGCTCCACCATCGCGGCTATTTCCTTTTCCGGATCATTCTTTCATACCTTGGGCGATCCTGTGATGCCTTTTTTGAGAAGTTGAAGGCTTCCCAAAGCCTGAAAGCATTTCCTTTGCATGGTCCAGATGAATTTTATTTTCAGGCAGAGCCAAACCGAATTCCTGATACATTTCGCATCTGAGAGCGAATATACACTCCATCAATGCCTCGTTCTGAATTCTTTCCAATCGTTCCTCTTTTCTAAAAAAATCAATGTCTCCTTGATGCTGGATTAAAATATTCATCAGATGTTCTTGCAGCCATTTTTCACAGAAGCCATCAGCGAAAAGAGATCTGACATACCAGGAACGTGCATTGCTCAATCCTTTGATTTCAGAGCCTGTTTTCTCGATTTCAAGCGCAAACCGTTCCATTATGAGCGAGGTCGGTAAAAACGGTACAGGATATCGGGAAGATAAAATGCGTTCAACCCCTGAATATATAAATGCAGTACTGATACCTTCCGGTTCTTCAGTATACCCGATTTCAGTATAGTCTTGTCCCATGCCCGATGCTTCACAGGCAAACAATTCCACGCATTCCACCCCATTAAAAGGCGATATTACAATATTTGTAAATGTAAGATTCTGATTGAAGGCATTGGGATCTCCTTCGCCTTCATGAAGAATCAGTCGGCTGTTTTGCGGTGATGAATACGTCTCTGCACTATGAAGAAAAAAGCGTATCCGTTTTGCTTCAAGCATCTCGTTTGAACATTCCTGAGTCCACCATTGGAAATTCTGTCCTTCAGTAAACGATGTATTTTTCAATATTTTACTGAAATGGCGCATTGGTTCAGCCCCGATCTCCATTTTGGATTCGCTTTTCCCTGACCCTGCAACCTGTAGAGTGCGATAGCGATTCTGTTCCGGCATTTCCTCTATATCACGAATTTTGGCCAGCGTCAGCACATGGGCTATTGAAAAAACATCGCTCAAAAGGCGTCCATCTTCTAATTGTAAGCTTTCCCAGGGTACAAGATTTTCAGGAATTGTGTTTCTGATAAAGAGGATTTCATTTTTTTGAAGTCTTCTCATCAGATTGTGGATCTTTTGAGCGAGCGGTTTTCCGGATTTTTCCATGATATCCTAAAATACTTGATCCTGATCTATATTTTTCGGAATTATATCGTGATATAAATAGCCAATTCTGAAAACAGCGAAACCAATATGGATTTCCATATCTTTTTCACTACTCGGAAAAATGTGCTCACATAATAACTGGTTTTCTTTTGAATAAAATACAGAAATCGGCATTCCAACTTCAAAAGGCCCGACATACATACAGACCCGATCCGGATGGTGATTCAGATATGATAAAACTTCGGTGGCATCTACATTGACAGAAGCAAGTGTCTGACTGGTAAGAATCCCAATTTCATTTTTATGCTCGATCATTTTGATGATTGCACGCCGATGTTCTTCCACAAGCTTCACTGCTTGATCATGGCTTGGGACCTGCGCTTTTACGATGATTTTTCCGTTGATCCGATCCCATTTTTCAGGCGGAATTCCGGTTTCAAGGACTATTTTTCCGGGGTCTTCACAGTCTCTGTAAATAATCTTCCGATTTTCGGTTTTCAACAAGTGTTCAAGATATGCCCTGTCCATTATTGCAATTTCTGATTCCGTGGAAGCAAAATCATTATTTGCGTAATGTTCAAGCCGCTCATACACAGTTGCATATCTCGAAACTTCATCCAACATAAGCTGTTTCTGAAAAAGGTCAGTCCATGTGTTCAAACATGAACGGCCATAAAGCAAAAGATTGGCACGGAATACAGATGCTCCCTGACGGTCAAAAAAATACAATGCGGTTTCAGGGTCAAGCGATTGAAAATTATCTGTAATATTTCTTATATGTGTTACCAATTTCAGGATAATGCTGGAAATAGTATTTTTTTCACTGCGGGACAAGTAAAGCTGTATGAGGTGATCTTCCAGGGAGTCTATCCGAGCTATGGCATAATTTATGGCTTCCGATATTGTAAGCGTATTTGCATTTTTTGCCGTTTGAAGTTCATCATTTTCAAGCCTGACTATGTTCAATATCTGAGAAACGGTATAACTCCCTGGAATGAACTTATTAATCCAGGGCAGCAGTGACATCCATTGTGAAAAATTCAAAGGCGTTTTTGAATATGCACTTGTAAGGAATACAGCACGAATACTTTCATATATCAGTGTCGAATAATTAACCGGCTGGCTTCTTGGCACTCTGATATCAGGGGCCTGATCCTGAAATGCATCATTCGGGGTATGATATTTCGTAAGAGGGATATCGGGGAATAATTCCACTTGCCGTTGTGCGGCTTTTATTGATTCCAGGGCTATGGAAAGGATGTCTCCGGCATGTTGTTTATAATATGTATATACCGGGTTTTCAGCCTGTTGTTTATTGGAAACTTTGTCAAATACACATTGAGCCATCGCGTCATCCATCATTTTGATATGCACAAGAGAAGCCCAGGGATTGTCGAGCTGGCTCTTTCGGGCATTTACAAGCAGGGATTTGAAGATGTTCAGAATATTGTCATTCCGTTCTTCCTGTTTTGTCATTCTTTTCTGAACATGTATTTTTGTGATTAGCTGAACTGCCGGAAATGAATATGAAAAGGCCAGTTTTTGAAGCTGTTGCAGTTTTTGATCAGCATCGTCCTTGTCTTTATCCAGAGTGGTCTTCAGGGGATCTGTCATTGTTATGAAATCCTGAAACATCTTATAAAGACTTGCAATTTCCATCATGCTTTCTGAGTGATCTTTCAATAAAGGTGCCCGATGGAAAACAGTCTGCATGATTGCAACCGAACAGAAGGCAGCCAGGAATATGTCCGGTTCATTCAAATCAAGATAAATATTTTTTGAACGCTTGAAGCATTCAATGGCATGACTCTGATTTTCCAGACGGCTTCCAACCGGCAGCAATGTATATGCACGGCCAAGTTCATAATGACATTGGGCTGAGAGCCGATGCAGGTTCCTGAACTTTTCGATATCTTTCTTACCCAAATCCGGAAGATCGCGAGGCTGCATGGCGCATCGCCGTTTAAATACGGAATGCCCGGAAGGCATATCTCCCATACCAGGTCCATTGTAAGTCACTCCAATACGCTGCTCTATCTTGTCAGGAAGCGTTTTGAGCAGATCGAATCCGATAATTTTAAAAGGCATGTCTTCCTGTTCCAGATAATAAAGGGCCAGCTTGAACCCTATTACCAGATCGGTATGTCGGCAGAAGTAATGCAGATTGTCTCTCTGATACCTCAAATGCATGGACTCCAGAAGAAGACGCCGCCAGTCATTTTGAAAATGACCATTACGGACGAGCCAGTCATCTACTATGTTGATATTATTTAAAAGAAAAGCCTTGATCTTTAAATCTTTGCTGCCGTTTCCCAATAAATTATCTGACAGAAACAATGCTAAAAATGCTGCGCCCAGTGCCTTTGCAAAATAGGCATTGTTCATATCATCGGCGCTATTTATAAGAGAAATGTGAACGACTGCTTCCGATAAATCAGTTTTTTGAAAGCCGTTTTCCGCCATAATGTCTGCCGTCTGTATATAAAGAGGTATTAACGTGTCTGTTCTGACTGGCTTTCCCGTTTGATGAAGATGCTCTCTGATTGTCTCCAGAGCGGCCTCGAAAGGGAAGGCTCCATTTTGTTTATCGACCATATATCTGCTGTTAAGTTCGTCCGATAATACATTGATATATCTACTCATAATTGTCTGCCCCGGCAGGCATGTGAATTCGGTATTCATTATCCTGGCCTTTCTTTTCGGGTTTATCTCCTGAATGATCAATGAATCATTCAGGAGATAATATCAAATCTTATTTTTTAGTGCCTTTCTGATTGGGATTTACCTGCTTCCCACGATTGCCCTGTGCCTTATCCCAGCTTATGTTTGTGCCTTTTGTTCCTTTGTTTGAGTTTTTGATGTCAGACTGATGATTTCCAACCGGACGTGATGATTTTTTACCCATGCCATACTTCATTTATAACCAGATGCTGCAATTCATAAAGTTTATAACATCACTGCCGCAGCTATTTACGGTGATGTTACATTCAAAATCAGAAGCCTTATTTGTTCGCTTCTATGGAGTAACAGGAGTGGAAAAGACATTTGTTGCCCGTTTTTTGAAAAAATTTGAAAAAATATATCAAAAAATTCATTATCACTGTTTTCAATCGAGCTTCTGGCTCCGTGGCCGGGTTGAAAGCGGAATAAATTTTCTTTAAAAAAACAACAATTTCAGGTATTGTAAAAATATTTGCGTTTCAATGATGGGTACTATAATTTTACCTGATATCCAACACTCTGATTTTGAAAGGAATTGGCTGTTGTCAAATAAGAATTCAGATTATCGTGTTCAGGACAGAAATGACGATAATTATCTTATATTGAGCTGGCAACCTGATTCAGCCAGGCGGAATGCAGTCGATTTTCTCGTGGCAATAGCCGGTTTTCTTTATAAAATAAGCGAAAAAATCACGGCAAACGTTTCCGGTGTTCCTGGTTATGATGATCTTGAATTTGAGGAATGTATTGAAATTATCCGGGGCTACAGTGACATTGAACTTGAATTTCATGTGAATATCATAAATTCGGGCATCAGAATCTGGAGGTTTAAAAATCTCGATAGTGATGACGGGGGCAACCTTCACGGAATTGAAATCACTATCGCTGGTGATGCGGTTTTCCGCAACGAATCACTATGCTCATACAGGCATGCGGACATATTGTGGCTGCAAACTGGTTTTGAATATCCATCTCCTTTTCCTGTTTTAGCGCTTCCTCATGATCAAGGAAAACTCCATCCTTCCGCGTTTCATGGGTTTGTTGCGATTGCCGCCCGATTGAGTAAGTTGAAAGAGGCGGTATTGAAAAAAACGGATTTTTCCGGAAAACAGGCTGATATTTATAAATGGTATGCTAAAAATCCTTTTAAGGAAAAGGGACGTGTTGTCTATCCGGTCGAAAATATTTTAGAAACCGGGCTATGGGGGATTCAGCCGGATGTGAAAAAAAATGGAAATCCGCATTTCCTGTGGGTGGAAATGGCAGCCCGGGAAGATTCAGATGAGGTCAAAGAGAATCTGGAATCCTGGGGAGACTGGAAAACGAAAATAGAGCAGATTCTTGACACAGGCACTGTCGATCTGAAACGCATTCAGGATACTGTAAACCAGTTCAATTCATTGGATACACTTGTAAAATTCATGTCAGTTGACAATGAAACACAGACAGACGGTACGCTCTCCTCACAGGAGGGCTTTCCTCTTTTCCTGTCCGCAGAAAAGGATGCCGTCATTGTGGGGCTGGATATCCGTCAGTCGGCTGAAATACTGCGAAATGCTCTTTTACACGGACTGGGCCATGTCATTCTTGGACATATTCGACCCGGTGATACATTTGAACACCGGGATACAATGGATTCTGTCTCGGGCAGAGGTTTTCTACGGCGGTGGGATAGAGAAGTGCTTTCAGCATTTCCGGACTGGTTTATTTCTTCTGTTGAAAAAAAGGTTGAATCCATCAAAGACTGCACTGCCCGTGAAAAAGCCTGTCTTGGCCTCTGGCAGATGATAGGGGAGATGATCGGAGAAAGTGGAAGCCTGCATGAAAAGGCGGAACAATATCAGCAGGTCATGTATCAGCGCCAGGCAGCCGGGCGTCTGCTGGCCCAACTGGAAGAATACAACGGAGCCATGCTATGTGATGGTGTGGGACTTGGCAAAACTTACATTGCCACCACTCTGATAGTGCATTATGTCAACGCCTGGAAAGATCGGCATAAAAACGATATTGACCGGACATTGTCAGATCCTTTCAAGATAACGATACTGGCACCGAATTCCGTGGTCAGCACATGGCGCAGGGAGGCTATCCCTCCATTGACAGCTTTTGGGGTCCCGCTTGCGACGATTCGTGTCATTTCCCACACAAAATTATCCCGTATTACGCCAAACAGCTCAATTTTACAACGTATATCGAAATCCAGCCCGAGCGATATGGAACATCTGCTGCTTTCAGACCTGGTTATCGTGGACGAGGCCCATAATTTCCGTTCAATATCCGCCAGACGGACATTGGTGCTGCGCGATCTTCTGAGACTTCAGCCTCAAAAAGAACGGAACCGGAAGGTGTTGCTGCTTACGGCCACGCCCATCAACAACAGTCTGGAAGATCTGATGCAGGAGATATCATTGTTGTTTTCAACACCGCTTCTTCTCAGTGATGCAACTACAGAAGACGGCTATCGCAGACAGGCTGTCAGGACTGTTCAGGAGCGGTGTCGGCGAGCTGCCGGAGGTCGGGGAACCAAGGGAGATGTTTCCCCGCTCATTATCCACGGCGATCCAAAAGCCAGGTTTTCCGCTGCCAATGATTTCAGGGACGATCTGGATTTCGGTCCGAACGTTCAGAGGATCGGGGATTATCTTAAAGAGCAGGATAAAAAACTCAGGCAGGTTCAGGATGAAATTCGCTTGTCTGCTGAAATAAACGAGCCACAGAACGAGGAAGCCGACACAGAAAGGGAGCCGGTTCGTATCGCTGATGCGCTTCTGGATCGAATCGTTGTGCAGCGTTCCAGATCCCTGTGCAAAGAGATCGAAAATCAGCATGGATCAGATACCAAAATGCTCTTCCGACCCGACGCCCAGGCACCTGAGAAACTTTTTTATTCTGATGAATATGACGGTATCAGTGATGTGCTGGCCGGATTTCTCCCGCTTTTTGATTTTTCCGGAGAAATTAACT
Source organism: Desulfobacterales bacterium HSG16 (assembly GCA_030377965.1). Taxonomy (GTDB): domain Bacteria; phylum Desulfobacterota; class Desulfobacteria; order Desulfobacterales; family HSG16; genus JAUCGE01. The sequence goes on along the minus strand of JAUCGE010000014.1, from coordinate 4,504 downwards.
CAGATCCGGCAAATCGTCCGCTCAGCCTCAAGATATATATGTGGTATGATGTGAGAGAGGGAATCAGAAAACCGGACGAAAGTTCTCCGGTTGTCGGGTTGCAGCGTATCCTGGTTCTCAAACGCTTTGAAAGTTCTCCGGTTTCTTTTCTCATCACCCTCCTGCGTTTGACTGTACTCCATGCACTCAGGCTCCAGCAGCTTTATGACTTTTGCATGGAAGCTGGCGAATATAACCTTGGAGATACCATCAAAATGGAACTTGAGAGGCTTGTAGATGCCCAGGATGAAGAAAACCTGGCTAAAATCCGTACTCTGGCAACCGGTGATACTCTCCTCGATTCTCAAATGGATTTTTTCAAGCGTCTTGGCAAAGTTTCGCAAAGCGCAGCCAACGCGGCAGACACCGATGACGCTTCTTATCAGATGCTGCTTTTTCACGAAATGGATGAAACTCAGATCGCAAAAAAGGACAGGCTCATGCGCCTGTGGGATCTAAAAGATCCGCTGATCCGGGATATGGAAACACTTCTGACAGTCACCCCCCATCTGGCTGATATCGTTTTTGGCAGTTTCTCCAGGGATCAATGGCCTCATCGCTTTATCCAGGGCGGTCATGCAGCCGACTGGCCCATGTCCGCAAGCTGGGGGATGCGAATTGTCACGGATGCCAAGATCCGGCAGCTTGTCGCCTGGCTGCTGACGGCAAGGCGTGAGCAACAGAAGATAATCGTTTTTTCCCAGTTCAGCGATACACTGGCATATGTTTATTCCGTGCTCAGGGCATGTGAAAAATTTACCAGCAGGGAATGGAGTACAGTTATAGATTCTCTTTCCGAAATGAATTTATCCGCACTTCAGGACAAGGAACTTTACGATCTGCTGTCCTGTACAGAGGTTATCACAGGGGAAACCGAAAATCGGGACGCTGTGGTGAATGCCTTTGCACCATTTTACCGTATAAATCCCATACCGCCTTCGGTCGCCAATGCCAGCAGGGAAGATGCAGAAAGAATTGCGGAAGAATGGGAAAAAGCCTGGGCCAGTGCAATGGACGGGCCTATCCATGTGCTGCTTTCCACGGATATTCTCGCAGAAGGTGTCAACCTCCAGGATGTGGCTACATCCGTAAATTTCGATGTCCACTGGAATCCGGTCCGCATGATTCAGCGGGCAGGACGAATCGACCGCCGCCTGAATCAGGCAATTGAAAAGGCAGAAAGTTTCCCTCAACTTGAAAAACTGGCAAAAAAATTTAAAAAACCGGTTCCGAAATATTACTGGCATCAATCCTCTCATAAAGCTCCTCTGACCGTCAACATGATACTGCCCGATGAACTTGAAAAGGAACTTCTGCTCAGGGAGAGGATCGCTTTGAAAACCCTTGCCATCGATTTCACCCTGGGCCTGGATCAGGGAACCGGGGCAGAAGCCCGGTGGATGGAAAATTACAAATACCAGGGAATTTCCAGCCTGAATGCCTTTCAGAAAGACCGGCCCATTGAGCAGATAGCCTCCCGTCACGAAAAAATGGTGCATATGTTTGAAAAACGTGGTATCAATCCCGGGTGGTCTCAATCTTTGAACGGCTGGTTTCAGGAAGCGGGCGCAGATTCTGCCTCCCCTCTGCTGGGACGGGTCAACACAGGGAAAAAAGGCGGTGATCTTCAGGTTTATACCCGGTATCTTCAACCAATATTGGAAGACGGTATCCCCCACTGGCTCTGGAGCCAGCAGAAACCAGGAGATTCGATTCTAAACGCCTGGCTGTGCCTGGACGGAAAAAGCCTGCCCACTCCAGTCAGACAGGATATCCCCTGGAAACCCGATGCATCACTTCCATTGAAGCCGGAACATCTGCTCTACGTAACCGACCGGTTCATGGATAAAACAAAACAGATTGTCGAACTTCATCCCCAAAAGTTCGCCAGACTCCTTCAGCAGGGGATAAGCGCTTTTTCCGCCGGTTTTTTTGGTTCGGATGCAGACCGGCGTCAGTTGATGGCCATTGCGGGTTTTTTTCTGGTTCAGTTTATAACAGATGGAAAATAAGGAAGATATCATGTTAAAAAAGAACGAGTTTGTCAAATTTATACTTGAAGGGCAAAAAACAGTTTCAAAACCTGCAAAAAAGGAAGAGCCGGATAGTTCCCTGGACGTGTTTGATGATTTCGGTTTTTCTTCAGATGAAACCCCGGATATTGAAACATCAAATACAAGCTTTGCCCGTCAGCTTCTGGAAGCCTCCGGGTTCGGCAATGCAGAGTTCATCGAACGGGCAGAGGTGATTTTAGGAGATGATCCTGCTGCACGGTATCTCCCTGACAAAGCATATTACTGGCCTAAAAGCGCAAAACGCCCCTATCAGACCCTGCTGTTCGAGCTTGAGCAAAACGGCAGGAACCTGCTCAAAGAAAAGATATTCAAGCAAATTAAAAGCAATGAGATTCTCGAAGATGCCCTGTCCCGCCTGATTCAGATGGCACTTGCAGGCTTTGCCCGAGGCGGTGATAAAAGGACAGCATCTGTAAAAGGCGGAAAACAGAGTGAAACCGTTTGCGTGGTTTCAATAAATGACGACCGGACAGATGAAGAAGGCCCTGTTCATCTCGTCTGCCTGGGAACCCAGAGCAGGGAAGAAAATTCCCTTGAAACCTTTCATATAAAAGAAGAAGCCAAAACATGGGAAGCCCAGCTTGCCAGAGATTATTTGATCTGTCTTTATGAAAGACATTTCAGCAAGCTCCTTTCTGCAAAATGGCAGAATGCCTTTGTCACCGGAAATGAACGAAAATTGAGCCGCAAGCTGCTGGAAGCCTGTACTCAGGCCCGGCCTGACAGCAATCATATCGCAAAGAGCATTGTAGCACTGCTCGAGGAGCTTGCAGGAAGTTTCGGGTTGAAAAGAAAAGGCGGTAAAACCGGTCGGCGTCTGGCTCCCTTTGACCTGATCGAAAACCATGACATTGGAATGAATGCGGAATCCATTGAAAAAAGAGGCGGAAAAAATCCTTTTCAAGGCATGGTGATCAGGGATGAAGGCCAACGATTACTCGGTTATATCATCTATTGTCTGGAAAATGAAAAAGATGCCGAAACCCTGAGAAAATATCTGGCAAAACATAACCGGTTCCATAATGTTCTTGTGATTTATCCGGATGAAAAACAGGCATTTCTCGAACTCTGGCAGGGAAGTAAAGCTCTTAAAGGAAGACTGACTAAGCAAGGGGCAAAATATGAAGGGGAAGGCGAGGTGGTCAACCTGCTTTCCCGGTTTTTTGTGGTCAGCAGGTCAAAAGTTAAAAATCCGGTGGAACTGGCCCGGGAACTTGCTTACCGTGCGCGGTATCTGCGGCGTCTGGCATTGTTGCAGTTTGATGAAGAAAAAAGCGGGAAAGGAAAGCTTACGGAATTATACAAGGCCAGTACAAAGGCTTTGATTGCCGATCAGACCAAAGAGGAATTTGCCGATGCTTGCGCGCAGACCCTGACTTATGGCCTTCTTTCTGCCAGGTGGATTTCTCGGTATGAGTTTGTAGCAAGGAGTGAGCATTTTACCGTTGAAAAGGCGTTGAAATTTTTTCCATCCACAAGCCCGTTTTTAAAGGATTTTTTTGATGCCATATTAAAAGCGAAAAAGGGAGAGTTCAAGCTGACATGGCTTCTGGAGGATATCGCCGATCTGCTGGACAGAACCGATATCGGGCGCGTATTCAAAGATGAAAAAGCGAGTTCCGGCATGGGGGCAGATCCGGTAATTCATTTTTATGAACCCTTTCTTACCGCATATGATGCAAAGACAAAGAAATCAAGAGGAGTGTATTACACGCCCGATCCTGTGGTTTCTTTCATTGTACGGAGCGTGGATGAGGTGCTTCGTAAAGAGTTCGGGCTGAAAGACGGATTGGCAGACACAAGTACCTGGGGGGATCTGGTAAAAAAAGGGATAATCGAACGCCCTGAAAAAATGGCCCCCAAAGGCGGGGCATGGAAAAAACTCTCAAAACAGCCTTTTGTTCAGATTCTTGATCCGGCAACTGGAACCGGCACTTTTTTGAAGCATACAATAGCTCTGATTTATAAAACCATGAGTGAGAAGTGGCTTGGACAGGGGAAGTCGTCGGAAGAAGTGAAAAAACTGTGGAATGCATATGTGCCTGAGCATCTGCTGCCGAGGTTGTTTGGGTTTGAATTGATGATGGCCCCTTATACGGTTTGTCATATGAAGCTGGGACTGGCATTGCAGGAGACGGGATATGGCTTAAAAAATCGTCAAAGAATAAATGTTTTTTTGACAAATGCCCTTGAAGAACCACATGAGTACTGCGAACTTGGTGAACTGAATGATTTTGTCAGTAAAGAATCTGAAGAAGCTGATACTCGACTATCAAGTTTTTAAAGCTTGACAACACAATTCAGGTTTATTGAAAAAAATAGCCATTACATTTTATATTGCAGCGCAGGAGTAGGCTGTAATCTCCCCAAGTCCCTTCCCACCATATGTT
>JAUCGE010000098.1 GCA_030377965.1 Desulfobacterales bacterium HSG16 | reverse complement strand
GCCTGAGTTTGGAAATTTTGTAGAGGTGAATGAAAATGGTCAAGATCGGAATCTGAACATTTTTTTAAAGGTTAACCAGGAATTGAGAAAACAAAATGTCAAAGAAATTTTTTCTCATACCCGGAGCAGCGATGAATCAATCTATTGGAAAGGTTCGTTCATAAGGCTTCCAAAAGCAGCAAGAAAAGCGGGTTTTGCCGATCTCAGGGAATATCGCTACAATCGACAGGCCATTGATCATCAATATCACATGGGCGTAGACCTGGCATCGGTTTCACATGCTCCTGTACCTGCTGCTAATAATGGAAAAGTTGTGTTCGCAGGTTCTATAGGCATTTATGGCAACACAATCATTGTCGATCATGGATTTGGCCTGTTCAGCACATATTCTCACCTGAACGATATGAGCGTCGAAAAAGGGCAGATGGTAAAAAAAGAAGAAATCATCGGAACCACAGGTACAAGCGGTCTTGCGGGGGGAGATCATCTCCATTTTGGCATGATCGTTCACAATACCTTTGTAAATCCTGTTGAATGGTGGGATGGTAAGTGGATAAAAAATAACATTACTGAAAAAATCAATTCGGCCAGATCTGTGCCTGCTGCTTCGAAATGAGCGCTTGTTTTTGCTGGTAATGCTGAAAAAATATATTATAACGCGTTGACACGGGAGTAAATCCGGAATGAAAGAGTACAAAGTTGAAAAAAGTTATCAGGAAATCAATAAGAAAATTCAATCGGGCCAGGTAGTTGTCGTAACAGCCGAAGAAATAATCGATATTGTGAAGCAGGACGGCCCGATAGAAGCTGCCAGACAGGTGGATGTTGTTACGACTGGGACATTTGCCCCAATGTGCTCTTCAGGCGCATTTTTCAATTTCGGTCATTCGACTCCAGGGACAAAAGCTTCCAAAACCTGGTTTAACGACGTTCCAGCCTATGGAGGTGTAGCTGCTGTAGATTGCTATCTTGGTGTGACAGAACCAGCAGAGGATGATCCGTTGAATAAAATCTGGCCGGGTGAATTCAATTACGGCGGGGGGCATGTTATTCAGGATCTGGTAGCAGGCAGAGAAGTGACTTTGAGAGCCGAAGGATACGGAACATGCTGTTATCCAAATCGAAGTTTTGAAAAAACAGTTACCCTTGATCAATTACCCCAGGCCACCTTGTGTAATCCGAGAAATGCTTATCAGAATTATAATTGTGCCGTGAATCTGAGCAACAAAACCATATATACATACATGGGAGCCTTGAGACCCAGAGCCGGGAATGCCAATTATTGCTCTGCTGGTCAGCTCAGTCCTTTGTTTAATGATCCTTATTACAAGACAATCGGCCTTGGAACCCGCATTTTTCTGGGAGGTGCAACTGGGTATGTCACATGGCACGGAACCCAGCATAAACCAAATGTCAAAAGGACACAGAAAGGGATTCCTTTGTCACCTGCAGGAACTTTATGGGTAATGGGAGATTTGAAGCAGATGAGTCCAAAATGGCTGGTGGGTGCAAGCCTTCAGGGTTACGGATGCTCCATGATGGTTGGACTTGGTATTCCCATTCCCATATTAAATGAAGAAATGGCCATGTATGCTTCTATAAGTGACGAAGAAATATTTACCCAGGTGATAGATTATGGTCATGATTATCCCAATGGTGTTTCCAGAAGCTTAGGCCAGGTCAGTTACGCTGAACTTAAAAGCGGTGAAATTACAGTGGAAGGGCAGAAAGCACCTGCTGTGCCATTGTCCAGTGTGGTAAGGGCCAGAGAGATAGCGCTGATTTTGAAAGAATGGATTGCAGAAGGTGAATTTACCCTTGGAGAACCGCAGTTTACACTGCCATCTGTAGAGTGATGATGTTTTCATGAGTGATAAAAAATTTCATAGGGTATCAATAAAATCGTCCATCTTGATTTTTTTCGCGATTGTGCAGAGTCTTTGCGGATGCTCGTTTCTGCTCCCCAGCGAAAAAATGATTACAAAAAATCCCTGGAAAACATTTGAGGATGTCAAGATCGCATTTGATAAAATTGTTCCTGGTGAAACCAAACTGGAAGATATCAAAAGACTCGGGTTCGACCCGGAGGAGACTCCGAATATCGAGATATGGAATTATCTGGATGTAATCGGGCATTTCATGCCGAATTCATCAATACAGAAAAAAGACCTCGATAAAGGCTTGAGAGATTGTATCACCGCAAAAGACGATTGCCATGCCTTGAACCTGATGGTTAAAAAAATTAACAAAAAACGTTATGGTAATGTTTTTCTGGATTTATTGCGATTTGCTCGAAAAACCAGGACTTCAGGGTGGCAGTTCGATGCTTTGATAATCATGAAGAATGATTTTGTGGTTTACAAGATATGGAGCGGGAAACCGAATATAAACGAAAGCATTGAGAAAAAAATGCCCCTTGGCCCTTTACAGGAAGCGGGCAACTTGCTCGATTTACTTTCGTTTTGAAAAAATATCAGGCTGTGAACATTATTGCATCAGCGCAAAAATAATCATATATTATTCGTCTGGAATGTGAAATGCATGATTTTTTCACTGGCAAACAAAAAATAATATCAAATATAATGAAAGGGTGGCAGAAGAATGGAGCTGAAAGGAAAGCTTGATAAGGTAATCGAAGCGCATGCACAGGTAAGGAAGAATCTGTCAAGGGAAGAAAATGTTCGTAATGTGATCGAAAGAAAAGAAGCTCTTGTTTCAGAATGCGGAGCTCTTGTCATATGGACACCTGTTGAATCCACAGGCAGAGCCCCTCTGGATTCTCTGATTGTGCGGAAATCTGGCTCGGAAGACAATATTGACTGGGATTCTCCGAATAATATAGGCATTGACTCTGAAACTTTTGAGATGCTCTGGGAAGATGCCCTGAAAGTGTGTGAAAACAAAGATAATTTGTATGTAACTGATAGAACAGTAGGCGCTGATCCTTCTTATGCTTTGCCGGTTCGAACCATTTCCGACAAGGCTGTAACTTCCCTGTTTACGCTTAATATGTTCCGCCCTGTTCCCGATAATATCGGATCAAGTCTTTTTGCCGAAAGAGAGTTTACTCTATTGGTACTGCCATATGACAAAATTGATTCGAGCAGATATGAGGGCAGGCTTAGAAAACTGCCGGACGGAAAAACTTCGGATATGGCAATTATTATCGACTTTGATCAGAGGCTGGGTCTGGTATATGGATCTGCTTACTGTGGAAGTGTCAAGAAACTTATATTTACGGTAATGAATTATTACCTGCCTTTTGAAGATATTCTTCCTATTCATTGTTCTGCAAACGAAACGGAAAAAGGAGATTTGAGCTTGTTTCTTGGACTTTCCGGAACTGGAAAGACAACTTTGTCAGCCGATGTCAACAGAGCTCTTTTAGGAGATGATGAGCATGGATGGAGCAATAACGGAGTCGCAAATTTTGAAAACGGGTGTTATGCAAAACTGATTGATCTGGACCCTGCAAAAGAGCCGGAAATTTTTCATGCGGTATTCCATAAGGATGAGTATCTGAAGCATGGAGCTATTGTAGAAAACGCCATGATGTATCCTGACGGAACCTTCGATCTTTTTGATGAGCGCATGACTCCCAACAGCCGGGCTTCCTATCCTCTGACATCTTTGAGGAATATCAAGCCGTCATCTACGGGAAACCATCCGAAAACCATACTTTTTCTGACAGCCGATGCAAATGGCGTACTTCCTCCGGTTTCCCGTCTGGACAGATATCAGGCAATGCTTTGGTTTCTGATGGGTTATACCAGCAAGCTGGCCGGTACCGAAACTGGAATCGTAGATCCTGTCTCAACTTTTTCCAGGTTCTTCGGACAACCATTTATGGCATGTCTGCCCCATCTCTATGCAGATCTTCTCGGCAGGAAACTGGACGTTCATAAAACAAAAGTATACCTTATAAATACCGGTTGGAGCGGAGGCCCTTTTGGAGAAGGTGAACGCATGGATATCATGCTGACGAGAAAAATGGTTGATGCAGCATTGGACGGCCATCTTGAAACAGTTGAATATCGAAAAGACAATCTGTTTCATCTGGAAGTTCCCTTGTCATGTCCGGGAGTGCCTTCTGAAATACTCAATCCTGAGAACACATGGAAGGATAAAGACGCTTATCGGGTGCGGGCTGAAAAACTTGCAGGTGATTTTTCCGCTCATTTTGACAAGGCTTATGGAAACAAGAATATTGATAAGATGGTTTCCAGCCAGTGTCCAGGGAAATAGCTGAGTTAAGAAGCATCCAAAGGCGCTGAAGTTTTCGGTTGGAGTGTCAGGATTATGTCTGACAGGAGTGCGAAAAATAATTTTTGCACTCCGAAAGCTTAACTTGATGGCATCAAAGCACTGGCCTGGAGCGAGCGCCGACAAGTACCACCAAAATTATAATAATAAAGTGAGATTGTTTTGCATCTTCCCATATTGGATTGGGCTATTATAGCCGCTTACCTGATTTTCAGCGTATGTATAGGAATATATTTTTCCCGACGAGCGCTTAAAAGCGTAGACGAATATTTTGTCTCCGGCCGAGCGCTGCCGTGGTGGCTGGCAGGAATTTCCATGGTGGCATCTGCATTTGCCATAGATACTCCTCTGGGGATCACCGGGCTTGTCGCAAAGGACGGAATCCCGGGAGTCTGGTATGCCTGGTCTTTTGTATTGGGCGGTGCTGGTGCATTGGGAGCCTTTATATTCGCTCCCCTGTTACGGCGTTCCCAGATCATTACCACTGCTGAATTGATTGAGCTTCGATATGACGGGCGGCCCGCGGCATTTTTAAGAGGATTCAAAGGCATTTATTTCGGCATTTTTGCCAATGCCATTACCCTGGGCTGGATTATCAAGGCAGTATGGACAGTGAGCGAAGGAGTCCTGCCCGGATTCAATCCTCACTGGCTTCTTTTTTCTATCCTCATATTGACCCTTTTATATACGACTCTTTCAGGCTTGTGGGGAATTGCTGCCACTGATGCCGTGCAGTTTTTTATCGGGTCAGCAGGTTCCATTATTCTTGCTGTTTTTGCATGGGATCATATTGGCGGCATGTCAAATCTGATACAGGGGCTTGTCGAACGGTACGGAGCAGAATCTGCTAGCTTGCGATTGAGTTTTTTTCCTGTACCCGGCACACCGTTTTTTGTTACATTCATAGTATTCATCACCTTGAAATGGTGGGGGAATCCGCCCCCGGCCATTACACAGAGAATAATTTCATCAAAAGATGAAACCCACGCTTCATTCGCTACCATGATTTTTGGAATCATAGCCTTTGGATTCAATTACTGGCCTATGATTTTTGTGGCATTGGTTTCTCTTGTTGTCTATCCTGATCTTGCCAGGCCGGAAGCCGGGTATGTGATGCTCATTGTCAAGCTTCTTCCTACCGGATTTCTGGGTTTGATGCTGGCTTCTCTTGTTGCTGCCTTCATGTCCACAGTAGATACCCACATTAACTTCGGCGCGTCATATATGGTCAATGATATCTATCGGCGCTTTATTAAAAAAGATGCATCTGAAAAGCATTATGTGAGAGCTTCACAGGCAAGCACAGTATTGATGCTTGCTCTGGCTGTGCTGGTGGCCTATTTCCTCGAATCGGTCAGTGAAGCCTGGTATTACATGTCAACTCTGACAGCAGGTTATGGAATCGTGATAGTTGTCAGATGGTTCTGGTGGAGGGTAAACGCCTGGGGGGAAATTACGGCACTTGCCGTATCCGGAATATTCAGCACTCTGCTTTCTCCAAGATTTGCAAATGCGGCAGGTTATGGTGAACTCGTAGGTTCCATTGACTGGGCATATCGATTTTTGATTATAGTCGGGCTTTGCACCCTGTCATGGCTTGTGGTCTGTTTTCTTACAAAACCGACCGCAGAGGAGCATTTGAAAAAGTTTTGTGATAAAGTCAAGCCGTTTCCGACTTTCTGGGGTCCCATATATCGAAAATATCCAGATCTGGGGTGGAGGCTCCATTTTAAAAGAGCCTGTTTTCAGTGGGCAGCAGGTGCAGTTGCCATGTATTCTTTTTGTTTCGGCATGGGACATTTGATGTTTTTACGCGTGGCTATGGGCGCAAGCTTGATTATTGTATCGGTGCTTCTGGCCGGTCTTATTTTTGTTACATGGAGAAAGTGAAAAGGCGAATGCCGGAAACAACTCTGAAGCAGAGAAGTATAGAAAAAAATATGGCAGAAACAGCGGTTATGAAACGCATGGCCATTTTAATGGAAATGCGTAAACAGATACTGGGGCTGGTTCCTGAAAAAATTTGTGAAGCCATTTTGGAATACTCCCATCCTGCAGCACTGGTACATTCATTTCCCCAGGAAGATTTTTATTTTATAATTTGTGATATTGGACTTGAAGACAGCCTCGAACTGCTTTCTCTGGCTTCTGACAGGCAACTGGAATATATCCTGGATATGGAAATATGGGAAAAGGACAGGATAGATATGATTTCAACCACCAGATGGCTTGCATCAATGCTAAAAGCAGATCCGGACCGGATGGTCAGGTGGTATGCACAAAAAAATAATGGATTGATTCGATATTACCTCTTCAAAAATATTGAAGTGGTTATCAGGGAACATGATCAGGACCCTTCTGAACTGGGCGAAGAATTTTTTACACTGGATGATGTGTTTTATTTCAGATTTATTGATGAGCCGGAAGGACGGCAGACCGATATTGCAATTAAAAATGGGTTTATATCCGAATTTCTTGAACGGCTGGCCGAATTCGATCATGTCGAATATCAGGAGATTCTGCTTAAATCAAAGATAATCATTCCTGCAGAATATGAAGAGGAAGCCTTTCGTCTGAAAAATGTGCGTACATCTGAAAAAGGTTTTGCGCCTTTCCATGAAGCCATAGAAATCTATCAACCTTTAGTACCTGATGATTTTAAAAAGCAGCCGAAAAAAATTTTGAAACATTCTGATTCGCTCAATCCGCTTCCTTTGTATCCTATATCCATGCTGGATGGAAAAAACAACTTTACCGAAGCATTGCAGCTAATAGGCAATAATGAATCTCTTTCCGAAGTACTTACAGAATTTGCAGGCATGTGCAATAAAGTCATAGCCGCAGACCAGATTAAAATTAAAAACCGGGAACAATTGAGGATGGTAGTGAAAAAGGTTTGCGGTTATATGAATCTGGGGCTTTCGCGGCTGATCCGACCTGGAGAAAAAACTCCTGCAGACGAGAACGCCCGGTTTATTCAGCGTTATTGTCTTTCAGACATATTCAGGCTTGGGTACGGTCAATGTCTGGAATTAAAGTGGCAGGCTGAAAAATGGAAAAAAAATGCCTGGTTTGAAGCAAACAGACTGCCATTAAACTTCTGGGGAGAGGACTGGCTGGGTGTGCTGGGAGGTCTGCTGATTAAAAAACCGCTTTTTTATGACAATTATCGAACAGGTGTGCTTTACAGAGAGTTTGATTCGACTGAAGATATTGAAAAGACAAAAAATGTGTTTGAAAATATAATCGTTTTTGACAAGTTGCTGTCAAAGATGGATATCGATTCGAAATCAATGGACAAGGGGTTGCTCTGGACATACAAAAATCTTGTTTTGACTCTTTGGGCCCGCAGCAGAATGGATCTTGCCAGGCAGCCTGCTGCTGTGGCTCTTGATGAGTTCATGCCATTTTATAATGACTTGTGGGAATGCCCCGTTGATAATGATGGTGAAACCGAGCTGCGGAAAATCAAGACATCAGCAAAGATTGATTTTATCAATTGGATTTCCGAATGCTTGCACGTCGAGCCAGATATGATCGGCACGCAAATCGGCAAATGTCTGGGCAGCCTGATTGATGAGATAGAAAGCGAGTACGGTCAGGTAGCAACCGGAGATATTGATCCTCGTTTTATTCATCTGTTTATGCTGAAGACTTAGGGAAGTCAAACAAAAAAATGTACCCGTCTTACATGTCTTTTAACCCGTATTCTGTGTTGCTGAAAAGGGCGAAGATGTAGAATATGCACCCTTTACAGCGCCTTGAATACAGATTAAAATCCTGCGTAATCCGGGGTATATTATTTTCTGTGACATCCCTTAAAAACAAAGAATTGACATCTTTGTAATATATAGTTATCTTTAAGAATTGAACTAAAAACTCTGAGAGGAATCGCCGATTTTTTATGAAGGAAAATCATAAACAGGAACGAGAACAGTTTCAAAAGCTTTTCAAGGAAGAGCGGATAGATCGTTTCGAAGAAAGGCTCATGATCCTGGAGGTGTTTTTAAGCACGGAACGACATCTGACTATTGAAGAGCTGGATGAACTGCTTAAAAAGCAGAGAGTTGAGTTCGATATTGAGTTTGTTCATGAAACCCTTGATTTGATGAGCCGTTTCGGGTTTGCCCGTATAAGACAATTTAATAACGGAGAAATACGATATGAACACCGACATTTAGGTCAGCATCACGACCATATGATCTGCACAAGGTGTGGTCAAATTATCGAATTTAACAGTGAGCAGATAGAAGCTCTTCAAATTCAGGTTGCAAATGACTATGGTTTTCATATACTCCAGCATAAGATGGAAATCTATGGGATATGTGATCTGTGTTCTGCAACAAGGATCAGTTTGATTCCTCTTGCCATGGCAAGGCCGGGTGAGCAGTTGGTGATCGAGTCCTTTAAGGGCGGCTCGTCCTCAAGAATGAGACTTTTATCAATGGGATTGAGACCTGGAGATGAACTGGAGGTTATTACCAATTCCAATTCCGGCAGGATTGTTGTGGCACTGGATTATAACCGGTATGCTCTAGGTCGGGGTCTGGCCGAAAAAATCATGGTTAAACCTTTAAAAGATATTAAATGATCGTCAAGAAAAAAGAATCGGAATAAAATGCAGTTAAACGAAGTGAAAGAATCTCAAAAAGCTACTATAACCCGCGTGGGCGGAAATGGAGCCTTGCGCCGTCGAATACTCGAAATGGGCATATTAAAAGGTTCTGAAATCTATGTCGAAAAATATGCGCCGTTGCGAGATCCTCTGGAACTTGTTATCAAAGGTTGTCATGTATCCCTTCGCGTAGAAGAAGCCGCAAATATTTCGGTCAATAATGTCAGATAGGCTATGGCAATGCAGCAAAAGTGTTTTTCAATCGCTCTTGCCGGAAATCCTAATTCCGGCAAAACAACCATATTCAACAATCTGACCGGAACAAGACAGAAGGTCGGGAACTGGGCTGGAGTAACGGTCGAAAAAAAAGAAGGCCGGATCAATCGGTTTGGTTATGATATCCGTATTACGGATCTTCCCGGCACTTACAGTCTGACACCCTTTTCCATTGAAGAGATTGTGGCCCGGGATTTTGTTCTGGATGAAGAACCTGATATTGTAATCAACATTATCGATTCATCCAACCTCGAACGCAGTCTATACCTTGCTACTCAGGTGAGGGAGCTTAACTGCAATGTTCTGTTTGTGCTGAATATGGCAGACCTCGCCAGACAGCGGGGAATAAAGATTGACGATAAAAAGCTTTCAGAGCTTTTGGACCTGCCAGTCGTTTTTACAGTGGGTAATAGAAATAAGGGGATGGACATCCTTGTAACCGCTGCCATAGAATTGATCGAATCCGAGAAAAGAACACCTGCCAGGCGAAGAGTCAAATACAGCAAGGATATAGAAAAATCCATATCGGCAATCGAGGCCCTTGTCGAAGCCCGGTCCGATGATAATTTTTCTTATGATGCCAGATGGACGGCCATCAAGCTTCTTGAAGATGACAAGATTGTCAAAAAAAGGATTCGGGAAAAAATAATTGATAGAGGAGATGAAATTATAGAGCAGGTTGAAAAACACAGAGAGTGTATCCATGCTCTTTATAATGATGATCCTGAAATCATAATGACAGATGAACGATATGGATTTATTCAGGGCATAATCAAAGAAGTTGTGACCCTTTCTTCTCGCCAGAGAGTGGATATATCTCGTAACATTGATCTTGTATTGACCAACCGTTTTTGTGGATTTCCGATTTTTATTTTTTTCATATGGGCAATGTTCCAATTGACATTTTCCGCAGGAGCCTATCCTATGGAATGGATTGATATGGGCGTAAATCTTTTTTCAGCTCAAATGTCAGCCCTGCTTCCAGACGGAGTCATAAAAGACCTTTTTATAAACGGCATACTGACCGGATTGGGCAGCGTAATAATATTTTTGCCCAATATTTTGATATTATTCTTTTTTATTGCAATATTTGAAGATACCGGTTATATGGCGAGATCTGCATTTTTAATGGATAGAATCATGCATCTGATAGGTCTTCATGGCAAATCTTTTATCCCGATGCTTATTGGATTCGGATGTAATGTACCTGCTGTGATATCAGCCCGGACTCTTGAAAGCGAAAAAGACCGGATATTGACCATACTGATAACTCCTTTTATGTCCTGTTCGGCTAAACTGCCTGTTTATATCATGCTGGCAGGCACATTTTTCAAGGAACAGGCAGGAACTGTGATTTTCATCATCTATCTTGCTGGTATTATTCTTGGTATGCTCACTGGCCGTCTGTTCAGAGCGACCCTGCTTGCGGGAAAAGACGCACCTTTTGTAATGGAGCTTCCTCCATACAGGGTACCCATGTTGAAAAGCCTGATTATCCACATGTGGGACAGAAGCAAGATGTTTTTAAAAAAAATGGGCGGTGTGATCCTGGCAGGTTCTGTGATAATATGGGTTTTGTCCTCTTT
Source organism: Desulfobacterales bacterium HSG16 (assembly GCA_030377965.1). Classification (GTDB taxonomy): domain Bacteria; phylum Desulfobacterota; class Desulfobacteria; order Desulfobacterales; family HSG16; genus JAUCGE01. The sequence continues at coordinate 2,982 of JAUCGE010000098.1, read as the reverse complement.
TCCAATAGATACGGAAGGTAGGAAAGCATATCTGGCTGAAAAACAGAGCGTCATGACATTTTATACAGATCAAACAGCTTCTTCCAAAGCAGATAAACATAGCTTGCTTCAAGCTGAATTCAATGAAAAACTGGCAAAAATTGATGCAGATCAAGCTGTGAAAAGGGTGGAATATTCCTTGATGGGGCGTATCGGAAAATTTTTATCTCCTGTGTTTGAACCAGTAGGTATTGACTGGCGCGGCAGTATCGCCCTGTTGACAGGATTCGTGGCAAAAGAAGTTGTGATCAGTTCCATGTCCATATTGTACGCTGTGGAAAAAGAAGAGGATGCGCTTGAACATGCCCTTGTTAAGTCTGGAATGTCACCACTTTCCGCTCTTTCCATGATGTTTTTCGTACTTTTATATGTTCCGTGCCTGGCAACGGTGACAACGACCTTTCGTGAGACAGGCTCATTGAAATGGATGATGTTTGGAATTGTTTACAGTTGCTCTCTTGCATGGCTGGTTTGTTTTTGTATTTATCAGGGAGGAAGGCTGCTGGCATAAAAGTATTTCGGTACTGGAATAGCTGAATTGGGAAAGTCGGGTATCGAATCTATGGCATTTTTTTACAGGCTGTGATATGCCCGGTGACACCATGTGTGCTTTTTGGGATCATAAGGGATGTCAGAGAAAATAATATACCTGGATCGCACAGAATTTTGATCTGTATTCAAGGCGCTTTAAAGGGTGCATATTCTATATCTTCACCCTTTACAGCAACGCAGAATACGGAGCAAAAGACAAGCAAGGCGGGTGTATTATTTTTTTTGACTTCCCTAAGTATTAATGGACAAAAACTCTGGTTGGAATCATGGGAAAAATATTTGCGATCGGTGATATACACGGATGTTTTGAAAATCTTATTCGATTGATCGATAAACTTTCGATTCGACCTGAAGAAGATACTCTCGTTTTTATGGGAGATTATATAGACCGGGGTCCTGCGGCTTTCGAAGTTGTGGAATATCTGATCGGCTTAAAGAAGATTTATCGAAATATCGTCTTTTTAAAGGGTAATCATGAAAAAATGCTTGATGATTACCTGTCAGGTCCAGACAAGCATACCTATCTGGTAAACGGAGGACAGGCAACCCTTGAAAGCTATATGAAACGAAGTCGGCCTGGCATGGCACGTATTCCGGAAGAACACCTCGAATTTTTTAAATCCCTGACAAATTACTATGAGACCGATGATTATATTTTCGTTCATGCGGGTCTCAAGGATCATGTTCCGCTTCATATACAGATACCTGATGATTTTTTGTGGATACGAAGGGAATTTATATATTCCGATTATGATTTTGGCAAGATTGTTGTTTTCGGGCATACCCCTTTCCCAGAGCCTTTTGTGGAAAAAAATAAAATTGGAATCGATACCGGTGCTGTTTATGGCAATGTGCTGAGTTGTGTGCAGTTGCCGGATCTCAAGTTTTTTTCGGCATGATCCTTCTAACTGGATTCGAGAATGCTGTTGTGGAAGGGCTGAAGATGTTATGTGTTGTTTCAAATATTTACAAAAAGCCTGTTATTATTTTTAAGGAGGATTGATATGAGATTTTCATTGATGATAGCTCTTGGCATTGTGATGTGCGCTGCCACAGCGTTTGCTCAACAGCGATTGACTGTTGATGTTTCAAAGGCTAATATTCGATCAGGGCCGGGAACCAATTATAGAGTTTTGTGGAAAGTTGAAAAAAATCATCCCGTACAGATTATTGAGAAAAAAAAATCCTGGTATCATTTTCGTGACTTTGAAGGTGACAAAGGATGGATTTCAAAGGATTTGCTCGCTAAGTATCCATCGGTCATCGTCATTAAAAATGATTGCAACGTAAGGTCGGGACCCGGACTTGACAAAGATATTGCTTTTACGGTTGAAAAAGGAGTTCCGTTTCAGGTTGTTGGCAAAAAAAAAGACTGGATTAACATTCGCCATGCGGATAATGATGAAGGCTGGATACATAAAAAACTGGTCTGGTAAATTGATGAATATGGATTAACAACGGAGGCATTATGGCTAAAAAACAAAAAGTTACACGCAAACAATTGCTCAAGGAACCTGACAAGGTTCTGACATTTACGTCAAAAATTTTTAAATTCATAATGGAGAACAAAATATACATCGGGGGAGCGTTGTGTACTCTGCTGATATTGTTAAGCCTTGTTGCCATAGTCGGATACTTTTCGGAACAAGCGGAAAACAGAGCGACATCTGAATTGGCGGATGTAAAAAATAAATACGAAGAAAGTTTGAAAGAAAATGATGCTGTTGCAGCAGCTAAGGAAGTGAAAGCTGATTTCGAAGAGATAATAAAGTCGGCAGTTGGCAAAGAAGCAGGCAAACAGGCCAAAGTAATCCTTGCCAATATTTGCTATAAAGCCGGTGAATTCGAGCAATCTGCCAGTCTGTATAAAAGCGCTGTTCCAGATTTTTCAGATAGGCCAGTTATGAAAAATCTCATCCTTGCCGGACTCGGGTATTCATATGAAGGAAATAAAAAGTATGAAAATGCAATCGAATCTTTTGAAAAAATGGCATCCTCTACTGAACTCATAAACAAAGCTGAAGTACTTTTTAATCTTGGACGTTTATATGAAAAGGCGGATCAACCTGAGAAAAGCAAAGAATTATATCAGAAAATAATTAACAATTATGAAGACTTCGTTTTTGTCGATCTTGTAAAAGAAAAGCTGGCCGGATAAAAAAACATTGTATTGAACTGACGGCACAGTAGATGCTTCAAGCTCCAATGTTTTTATCTGAATGTGTTTTTATCTGGCAGCAAAAAAAACGGCTGGTCAGCAAATTGCTGACCAGCCATTAAGAAAAAAGATGAAGAATTAGGTTATCAGGTTATAAATGTATAACAGCAAATTATGTGCCATGTTGGCATATAATTATGTTCATAAGCATTTTTTGTTGATTTTAACCAATG
>JAUCGE010000097.1 GCA_030377965.1 Desulfobacterales bacterium HSG16 | reverse complement strand
AGCTGCTCTGCTCAATATGATCGTAAACCAGCCGCTTGAATATTTTCCGGGAGAAAAAAGTATATACAGTGATATCGGATTTATGATTCTGGGGTATATTGTACAATGCGTTTCAGGAGAAAGGCTTGATCATTATGTTCATGAACTGGTTTTTTGTCCATTAGGGCTTGGAAAGGGTTCTGGAAATCTTTTTTTTGTCGATCTGAGTGATAGTATTCTGACAGATACATTTAAAAAAAAATACAGATTTGCAGCAACAGAAGACTGTCCCTGGCGTAAAAAAATTCTCAAAGGAGAGGTGCATGATGATAACGCTCATGTCATGGGAGGCATTGCTGGCCATGCAGGGCTTTTTGGAACCGCTGAAGGAATTTATACTCTTTTGACAGAACTTGATCTTTGTTTTCGAGGGAAGAAAAAAGACGGGCTTTTTGAAAAAAAATTGGTTGAGCGTTTTTTTGAGAGGAATGAAAAATATGGAAGAACCCTTGGTTTTGACTGTCCATCGGCACAGGGTTCGGCCAGTGGCAGATATTTTTCGGAAGCGAGTGTCGGGCATTTGGGATTTACCGGGGTATCCTTCTGGATGGATATGGATAAATCCGTTATCATTATATTATTGAGCAATCGGGTGCATCCTTTTCGGGAGAACTCTGAGATCAAAAAATTTCGGCCTCTGGTACATGATATTATAATGGAGGAATTATTCTATTGAAATAATAGGCCGATTAATGATATTAAAAAAAATTTGTGCTTGTCATGGAAAGCTGTGTTTGATACCAGTCTAATGGTATTTATGGTAATAAACATTGGAAGCAAAGAGTTTTTCAATATATAAAGAAGCTTAACTTTGGTTGGATGATAATGAGGTGACATGGGTTTATTCGACAGATTACTGGGCATGTTTTCAAGTGACCTTGCCATTGATCTTGGTACGGCAAATACACTGGTATATGTCAAAGGGAAAGGAATCGTATTGAGCGAGCCTTCTGTTGTTGCTGTAAGAACAGACAACAGAATGCGAAGCCGGGTGCTGGCAGTCGGACTTGAGGCCAAAAACATGCTGGGAAGGACTCCTGGAAATATTGTTGCCATTCGGCCGATGCGGGACGGGGTTATTGCTGATTTCGAGGTCACAGAGGCCATGATCAGTCATTTTATAAAAAAGGTTCATAACAGGCGAAGATTTGTCAGGCCCAGAATCATCGTTGCCGTGCCTTCGGGAATCACTCAGGTGGAAAAGCGGGCGGTTACAGAATCTGCCGAATCTGCTGGTGCAAGGGAAGTCTTTTTGATCGAAGAACCAATGGCGGCAGCTATTGGAGCAGGGCTTCCGATTACTGAACCAACTTGTAACATGATTGTTGATATCGGAGGTGGAACCACTGAAGTTGCGGTCATATCACTGGCAGGAATCGTTTACAGCAGGTCCATCAGAGTTGCTGGTGATAAAATGGATACAGCTATCATTCAGTATATCAAAAGAAAATACAATCTTCTGATTGGAGAGAGAACAGCGGAAATTATCAAGACAACCATCGGCAATGCATACCCTGATCCCAGGAATCTTGATACCATGGAAGTCAAAGGCAGGGACCTGGTTACCGGAATTCCCAAGATACTTACTATTGACACAGAAGAGATCAGAGAATCTATTTCCGAACAGATTGATGCGATAATTGAAACCGTCAAGATAGCTCTTGAACAGACTCCGCCAGAGCTTTCTGCTGACATTGTCGACAGGGGAATAGTGTTGACCGGAGGAGGAGGACAGCTAGTCAACCTGGATCAGTTGTTAAGAGAGGAAACCGGACTTCCCGTAACCGTCACGGATGAGCCATTGTCGACTGTTGCCCTCGGATCGGGAAAGACTCTTGATAACATAGAAATACTGAAACAAGTCATGATTACATAATAATATGTTTTCGAAAAAGACGTTAATGCTGGTCGCGATGATTGTCCTGGTCGCTGTCTGTATTACGTTTCTTTCCGTTTTTGGCTCACGGGGATATAATTCGTATGGACCCGGACAGATCGCCATCCCGATTTTAGGCCCGATCCAAAAATCCGTTACCGGATCTATCCGATTTTTCCGAGATCTATGGCATCAATATTTTTCTCTGGTTTCCACTACCAAAGAAAATCAAAGGCTTAAAAGAGAATTAAATCAATATATTGCAAGGCTAAATCAATGTAATGAGATTGAGTTGGCCAATAAAAGGCTCAGAAAGCTTTTAAATTTTAAGAAAGAAATAAAAAATGAGCTTCTTGCAGCGGAAGTGATTGCAAAAGATCCATCAACATGGTTCAAGACGATTGTTATCGACAAAGGATCTCTCCAAGGCATACAAAAAGGTATGCCCGTGGTCATACCCGAAGGAATCGCTGGCGTTGTTTCCGATGTTTCAGGCAATTATTCCAGGGTCCTTTTAATAATAGACCAGAACAGCGCTGTTGATGCACTCGTTCAGCGGACCAGAATAAGAGGAGTCATAAAGGGCCTTATGGACGAGATGTGTTCGTTTAAATACGTTTTGCGAAAAAATGAAATCCGCAAAGAAGATGTTGTTGTTTCATCCGGTCTTGATGGAATTTTTCCCAAGGGCCTGAGAATAGGGAAGGTCGATAAGGTCGATGAACAGAATACTCCTGGTATTTTTCATAATGTGACTTTAACGCCTTTTGTTGATTTTGAAAAACTCGAAGAAGTCTTTGTCATTTTAAATCCGCCAAAATACCAATTTTCAAGCGAGCGATGATCCATCTTTTCCATGTTGTCGCATGTTTTTCCATTCTCATAATCCAGACCTCTTTCATCCCATATGTTTTTGCCTATAAAGCATGTTATGATCTGCTGGTTCCCTTTGTGCTGTACCTTGCCATTTATCGAAAGATAAGAGAAGGCATCATCATAATCATATGTATCGGGTTTACCATGGATAATATTTCCGGCGGAATTTTGGGCCTTTATGGAATATCATATATATGGTTGTATATAACCGCAAGATGGATTATTACATTCATGCATGTTTCCAATCATGTGCTGCTGCCTCTTATAGCCGGGTTGGGGATTGTTTATCAAAATATCTTTTTCTGGATAGCACTCAGTATTTTTGACCGGGATTTTGTATTTCCAACGGACGCAGCTATGATAATGTTGAAACAGGTTCTGGCTGCCCTTGTGACCGGAGCTTTTTTTATTCATTGCTTCAGATATTTTTATGAAAAATGGGATTGCTTTCTGAAAGTGATTCGCGATGAGGAAAACGGGAACGAAGATTAGGCGTTTTAATGGAACTCTTGAAGGTCATAGACAGGGAATGGTTCAAACAGCGTCTGACAGGTGTTGTTTTATGCGTGATGATAGCCTTTGCTGTCCTGTCCGCCCGCCTGTTCTACCTTCAGGTTGTTGAAGGCAGCCATTTCAGAAGGCTTTCTCAATATAACAGTATTCGAATTCATGACATAGCTCCTTTAAGAGGTCTCATATACGATCGTAACGGCAGTTTGATGGCCGAAAACCGCCCATCTTTCAATTTGAGCATTATTCCAAGAGATGCGGCACCTTTAGAGAAAACCATTGAGAAGCTATCTGTTTATATAGATGTACCCAAAGAAGATTTGATGGCTCTTGTCTATAAAAAAAAATCAAAACGTCTTTCTTTCAGGCCGGTTTTGTTGAAACCGGATATCAGCAGGAATGCTCTTGCAGCCATAGAAGCTCACAGGTTCGAACTGCCAGGAGTGGTGGTGGCTATAAAGCCTATCCGTCATTATCTACAGCATGAATACGCTGCCCATTTGCTCGGATATCTTGGAGAGATTAACTTAAAGGAATTGAAGAGTGGCAGATACCCTGAGTGCAAGTCAGGAGATCTGGTCGGAAAATTTGGATTGGAAAAAGCGTGTGAACCTCTGCTGAGAGGTAAAATGGGCGGAAAGCAGGTTGAAGTCAACGCCAGAGGACAGGTTGTCCGGGTTCTTAACACTGTCGATTCCATAACCGGTGTGAATATCAATCTTACCATTGATAACAAGCTTCAGAAGAAAGCTGTTGAATTATTGAAGGGATTTGCTGGTGCAGTGGCTGTTCTGGATACCTCAAACGGCGGGATTCTTGCACTTGTGAGCAGCCCTTCATTCGATCCCAATTCCTTTGTGAGCGGACTGACTCATGCCCAGTGGCGCGAACTTGATTCCAATCCTCAGATGCCAATGCAGAACAAGAGCGTTCAGGGACTTTATCCGCCTGCTTCCACCTATAAAATAGTTACTGCCATAGCTGGGCTTGAGAAAGGGGCGATAGATGAACATACAGTTTTTCATTGTTCTGGATCACATAAGTTTGGTAACAGGGTATACAGATGCTGGAAGAGAACCGGGCATGGCAAGGTAAATGTGGTAGCTGCCCTTGCACAGTCATGTGATGTGTTCTTTTACCAGGTGGGCCAGAAACTCGGAGTCGATATCCTGGCCGAATATGCGAGGGCCTGCGGGCTGGGAAGTGCTACCGGCATAAATCTGGACAACGAACCACAGGGGCTGATACCAACTGCTTTATGGAAAAAACGTCGAGTTGGAATTCCCTGGCAGAGAGGAGAAACCCTTTCTGTAGCTATCGGCCAGGGATACAATCTTGTCACTCCACTGCAAATGGCAGTGTTGGTTTCCGCTGTTGGCAACCGTGGTACATTATATCGGCCTCGCATTATAAAAAACATAATAAGTGCTGATGGAACAGTAATCGACGGAAACAATAATTCGGTCGATAACATTACTCATAAGGCAATTATAGAAGAGTTTGCAAAGTTCGGACAAATTGAGATTATCGGGAAGCTGCCTGGAAGTTCAAGAACCCTGGAACTTGTCCGGAAAGGGCTTTGGGAAGTTGTAAACGGTAGACGCGGAACAGCAAGGACTGTAAAAATAAAGGGTATTGAGGTCAGCGGGAAGACAGGAACTGCTCAAGTGTTCAGCAGGAAAAAAAATACGCCCTCTGATCGGAGGGATAAAAAAAGGCAGCCAATGCATCTGAGGGATCATGCCTGGTTTGTTGCCTATGCTCCATCCGATGCACCCCGGATAGCCGTTTCTGTGATTGTGGAACATGGAGAACACGGGTCTAGTACGGCAGCACCTATTGCAAGGGAGATGATCAAGTGTTATTTAGGTGAAGAAATTGCTGCATCTGCTGTGAACGGTCCATAGTTTTTTCATGAACATCGAAACATGAAATGATAGAGACAATCAATGTTTGATCGAAGACTGGTACAATATTTTAACTGGGGGCTTTTGGGATTGTTCTGTCTGCTTGCTGTGACAGGCTCTCTAACTTTATACAGTGCTTTGACAGCAGGGTCGGCCAATCCTCAGATAGCCCTGTTTTACAAGCAGATGATCTGGTATACCGCAGGACTTTTCATTATGGCCCTCGCCTTTGTTCTGGATTACAAATTTTTGGAACGATGGGCTTATGCCTGTTATTTCTTTTGTGTATCCCTTCTTGTGTTCGTCATGTTCTTTGGAAGAGTCGGTGGAGGCTCCAAAAGATGGCTGGTTTTCGGTCCGGTATCCATACAACCATCAGAATTTATGAAAATAGCCGTAATAATCGTTCTTGCAAAGTATTTTGCTAAAGTTGTTACAATGGAAGGCATGAGTTTTAAGGAATTGTTCCTGCCCATGATTCTTGTCATGATTCCTTGTGTCCTTGTACTCAAGCAGCCGGATCTGGGTACAGCCATCATGATTTTTCTGATAGCTGCTTCCATGACTCTTTTCATTAAAATTGAAAAGCGAACCCTGGCCTGTCTGGTAGCTGCCTCTGGTGTTTCTCTCCCTTTATTATGGTTTTTTGTCCTCAAACAATATCAGAAACAGCGAATTCTGACTTTCCTTGATCCAGATCGTGATCCCCTTAATACGGGATACCACATTATTCAGTCGAAAATTGCCATTGGATCAGGTATGATTTTCGGAAAAGGGGTTTTTAAGGGTACACAGAATGCCCTTTCTTTTCTTCCTGAACAGCATACGGATTTCATCTTTTCGGTATTTGCCGAAGAATGGGGGTTTATCGGTTCAGCTCTTCTGGTTACAGTATTCGCTATGCTTATTCTGTGGGGGTTGAATATCGCTTATGAGTGCAGGGATACTTTTGGAATCATTCTTGCTGTGGGGGTAACCGGGATGATTTTCTGGCAGGTTATTATCAATATGGGGATGGTAATGGGTCTGATGCCTGTTGTAGGTGTCCCGCTTCCATTCATCAGTTATGGAGGCTCTTCAGTGATTTCGATGATGGTATGCATGGGCATATTGATGAATATCAGCATGAGACGATTCATGCTTGATTGAAGAACACGGGAGAAATGTAAACAATGTTCAAAAAGTCCAGAAAAACTGATTTGTATTCAACGTTTATAGGCATAGAATCAAATTTTGAAGGAACTCTCGAATTTACGGGAACCATACGTATTGACGGGCAGGTGAAGGGAAAAGTGTTAAGTGACGGGGGGATTTTGATAGTTGGTGAACAGGGCGTAATTCATGGAGATATAGTGGTTGACGAGGCCAGAATCTATGGAGAAGTGATGGGAAATATTGATGCAAAGGAAAAAATTACTGTAACGCGTCCAGGACGAGTTACGGGAGATATAAGATCTCCTGCCATAACTATCGGAAAAGGAGTTATATTTGATGGTAACTGCGGGATGAAATCCGGAAACTTAAAAAACCTTTGACAAATGAATGCAACAGATGTTATTTACGCCAAAAATTTTCTTTATTACTTATATCGAATGTGTCATTGCATCACAGACGGTATTACAGGCAATGTCACAGGTGGTAATGTAAACGGATCAATTAACTGTTAAACTGGAGGGTCTGTTATGGTTAGTATTGACTGGTCAGTGGCCATTCAAATTATTAATTTTCTTTTTCTTATATGGATCATGAACATTGTTTTGTACAAGCCGATCCGTAGCATGTTGCTCAAAAGAAAGTCGGAAGTTGATGGGCTTGGCAAAGATATCAATGGATTGAGCATGGAAGCGAATGCGAAGAACAAGGAATATGAGGATGGAATCAGAGGTGCCAGAGCCGAGGGGCTGAAAAGAAGGGATGCCCTGGTTCAGGAGGCTTCGACTGAAGAAAAGGGGATCATAGCCAAAATCAATGAAGATGCCCAGGCAGAGATGGCCAAGGTCAGAGAACAGATTACACAGGATGCTGAGAAGGTGAAAACTTCTCTGCTCAAAGAAGTGGATATGTTTGCAAACGAGATCGGTAAAAAAATTCTGGGGAGGGCTATCTGATGAAAAAAACCGATGTTTTCCGGAAGCGCTGTCTGTCATTTATGACAGTAATGGCGGTGCTTCTGGTTCTTTCTTCCGGGCTGGCTTTTGCTGCGTCAGGAGGTGGACACGATGCACCAACGAAGAAGTGGGAGGTAACCGATTCTGCCCGTGTGTTGAACTTCGCCGTTCTGGCAGTTGCTATGGTCTGGTTGTTCAGAAAATTCGGAGTTCCGGCTTTAAACAGCAGGATTCAAGGTATCAAGGACGATCTGGATGAACTTGAGGCCAGAAAGAACGCAGCTAATGAAGATCTGGCACAATATCGGAAACAACTTAAGCTTTTAGACAATGAAGCTGAGAAGATTATTGCCGAGTATACACGGCAGGGTGAAGATGCAAAAGAGCGAATTTTGAAAGAGACTTCATCTGCTGCAGACAAGCTCAAGGAACAGGCAACTCGGAACGTTGAATATGAGTTTGCCAGGGCTAAACAGCAGTTGCAGAAGGATGTGGTCGAGAAAGCTCTCATCAAAGCCGAGCAGATAATAAAGGCGAGAATTTCGGAAAACGATCAGGACAGACTTGTGGATGAATATCTAGAGAAGGTGGTGGCAGCGTGAAAAACTATGCAATAGCAAGGCGTTATGCCAAGGCACTTTTGCTGATCGGCAAGGATGACGGCAATGCTGATACCTACCGTGATCAATTGGCTGATTTTGTCGGTTTAATGTCACAGGAACAGGAATTGAACCAGGCAATATGCAACCCTCTTTATGAGACCGCTGGTCGAAAAAGGGTTTTGCAGGCAGTTATCGAAAAACTGGAGATGTCAGGTGTTATAAGAGCATTTCTTCTTTTGTTGTTTGACAAGGGAAGGATCGGTTTTCTTGACACTATAAGTGAGTTCTACCAGAAGCTGGCTGATGAATTGAAAGGTGTTGCAACTGCCAGCCTGGTTTCAGCTACGGAGCTTTCAGAGGATGCGATTGAAAAAGTACGCCAGGCTCTGTCGAAAAAAACCGGCAAGAAAATTAAACTTGGAGTGGAACATGATCCATCCCTTATTGGCGGTATCGTGACAAGGATGGGTGACCTTGTCTGGGATGGTAGCATTAAAACGCAATTGCTCAATATGAGAGAATCTTTAAAAAGGGGTGAGAGTGTCTAATGGAATTAAGAGCTGAAGAGATCAGTCAAATAATTAAGGAACAGATCAAGGATTACGACAAGAAAGTCGAGTTGAGCGAGACTGGTGTTGTCTTGTCTGTAGGTGATGGTATCGCAAGGGTTTACGGCCTGGAAAAAGCGATGTCAATGGAGTTGGTGGAATTTCCTGGCAAGATACTGGGAATGGTACTGAACCTTGAGGAAGATAACGTGGGTATCGCAATTATGGGTGAAGATACCTATATCAAGGAAGGCGATATTGTAAAGCGTACCGGTCAGATTGCACAGGTTCCCGTAGGTGACGCAGTGCTTGGGCGCGTTGTTGATGGCATGGGGGCTCCGATTGATGGTAAAGGTCCCATTGATGCCAAGGATTTCAGCCGTGTGGAAATGGTTGCCCCTGGTGTTATCGCAAGAAAGAGTGTTCACGAGCCATGTTACACTGGTTTGAAGGCCGTTGATGCCATGACGCCCGTTGGCAAGGGACAGCGTGAACTTATTATCGGTGACCGGCAGATCGGAAAGACTGCCTGTGCTGTGGATGCCATTCTTGCCCAGAAAAATACCGATGTATTCTGCATTTATGTGGCATGTGGTCAGAAAAAATCGACAGTTGCCCAGGTGGTTTCCGTACTCGAAAAACATGGGGCAATGGAATATACGACAGTGGTTGCCGCATGTGCTTCTGATCCTGCAACATTGCAGTACGTTGCTCCTTATGCAGGCTGTGCAATGGCCGAATACTTCAGAGACAAGGGGCAGCATTCTCTTATCATATATGACGATCTTTCGAAACAGGCTGCTGCTTATCGACAGGTTTCTCTTCTTTTGAGACGTCCTCCCGGACGTGAGGCTTACCCCGGTGATATTTTCTACAATCACTCCCGACTGCTCGAACGTTCTGCCAAACTGAATGATGAACTGGGAGCCGGTTCCATGACAGCTCTTCCCATTATCGAAACTCAGGCAGGCGATGTTTCCGCATATATCCCCACAAACGTGATTTCAATTACAGATGGTCAGATATATCTTGAACCAAGCCTTTTCTTTGCTGGTGTTCGACCTGCGATTAACGTTGGTCTTTCTGTATCCAGGGTCGGTGGTTCAGCCCAGGTCAAGGCAATGAAACAGGTGGCCGGAACCTTGCGTCTCGACCTTGCCCAGTATCGTGAGCTTGAAGCGTTTGCCGCATTCGGATCGGATCTTGACGCTGCTACTCAGAAACAGTTGACTCGTGGAGCCAGACTTGTTGAAATTCTGAAACAACCTCAATATAAGCCATTGACTCTCGAAAAACAGGTTTCCATTCTTTACGCGGGAACCAAAGGTTTTCTTGATGAACTCGCTCTGGATGTTCTGGCAAAATACGAAGATGGTCTCTATACCTTTATAGAAGACCGGTATCCCCAGATTTTTACCGACCTTGCGGAAAAACAGGCCATTGATGAAGATCTGGATAAAATGTTGACAAAAGCCTTGGGCGAATATGGTGATGAGTTCAAGGAGACCATTAAGTAAAAAAGGGCTGACCATATGGCAACGCTAAAGGATATTCAGTTAAAAATCACAGGGGTTAAGAAAACAAAGCAGATCACGAAGGCCATGAACATGGTGGCTGCTTCGAGATTGCGGGGTGCCCAGTCCATGATGGATGCCTTCCGTCCTTATGCCGGAAAGTTTGCCGAAGTTCTGGGAAGCCTTGCTGATAGTGCCGGAGAAGAGGCAAGCCCTCTGCTGATACCGCGTGATGAAATCAAAAAAATCAATATAGTATTATTTACTTCCGACAGGGGGCTGTGCGGCGGGTTCAATTCAAACTTGATCGATAAGGCAGCAGCCTTTGCCAAAGAAAAGGTAGAGACCGGGGCAAGTGTTTCATTTACCTGCTTTGGGAAAAAAGGGCGCGACTGGGCTCGCAAAAGCGGGCGGGATATTATTGATGAGTACATCGGTATCGTAGGTTCAAGATTCGATTTCAGTGTAGCATCCAAATCCGGAAAAGAACTTGTTGACGGATTTCTGGAAGGTGAATTCGATGAAGTTTACACGGTTTATTCACAATTTTTGAGTGCTGGCCGCCAGGTTCCGATAATAGCACAGTTGCTTCCGATTCCGCCAATTGAGACGGAAGAAGAGTATACGGCAGACGAAGATGCGCCTTTTATGGCGGAACATATCTGCGAACCGTCGGCTGATGAGTTGCTGGGCGAACTGCTTCCCAAGAATGTATGTGTCCAGTTGTACAGCGGTCTGCTTGAAACATCGACCAGTGAGCATGCAGCGAGAATGGCTGCTATGGATAATGCCACTACGGCATGCAGTGATATGATCGACAATTTGTCACTAGTCTATAACAAGGCTCGGCAGGCGGCTATTACGGCAGATTTGATGGACATTGTCGGAGGCGCCGAGGCCCTCAAGGGGTAATCATCCCGCGGGTTAAATCGTTAAATACCGCATATTGCGTATAGGAGAATGATAAATGGCTGAAAATTTTGGTAAAATAACTCAGGTTATGGGGCCTGTTGTAGACGTGGAGTTTGAACAGGGGAAACTGCCCACGATTCTGACGGCTCTTCTGATCACAAACCCTGCTATTGATGATCGGGAAGATAACCTGGTGGTGGAAGTGGCGCAGCATCTTGGAGACAATGTGGTGCGTACCATTGCAATGGATGTAACAGACGGTCTGGTCAGGGGCGCTGCTGTCAAAGACACTGGCAGTCCGATTATGATGCCGGTTGGAGAAGCCGGTCTAGGACGTGTACTCAATGTTGTCGGACGACCTGTGGACGGCCTTGGTGATATCAGCCAGGAAAAGATGATGCCGATCCATCGTCCGGCACCCAAGTTTACAGAGCAGGATACCACTGTCCGGGTTCTTGAAACCGGCGTAAAGGTTATCGACCTGCTGGTTCCGTTTCCCCGTGGTGGTAAAATGGGAATGTTCGGCGGAGCCGGTGTTGGAAAAACCGTTATCATGATGGAAATGGTCCATAACATCGCCATGCAGCACGGTGGTATCTCAGTTTTTGCCGGTGTTGGGGAAAGAACCCGTGAAGGAAACGACCTTTATCATGAAATGAAGGATTCCGGAGTTCTTCCCAAGGCTGCATTGATTTACGGCCAGATGACAGAACCTCCGGGAGCAAGGGCCAGGGTTGCCCTGTCCGCTTTGACTGCCGCTGAATATTTTCGTGATGAAGAAGGCCAGGATGTGTTGATTTTCATAGACAACATCTTCCGTTTTACTCAGGCCGGTTCTGAGGTGTCAGCCCTTCTTGGACGTATGCCTTCGGCTGTTGGATATCAGCCTACTCTCGCTGTCGATCTTGGCGGGCTTCAAGAACGAATCACCTCCACGGACAAGGGTTCCATTACCGCAGTCCAGTGTGTTTACGTGCCTGCCGATGACTTGACCGATCCGGCTCCGGCAACTACATTTGCTCACCTTGACGGCACAGTGGTGTTGTCACGTCAGATCTCCGAGCTTGGTATATATCCGGCAGTTGATCCGCTTGATTCATCTTCCCGTATCCTGGATCCCAACTACATCGGTGAAGAGCATTACAAGGTGGCCAGGGAGGTTCAGCAGATTCTTCAGAAGTACAAAGAACTTCAGGATATCATTGCCATTCTGGGTATGGAAGAATTGTCGGACGAAGACAAGATTACCGTAAACAGGGCAAGAAAGGTCCAGCGGTTCTTGTCACAGCCCTTCCATGTAGCGGAAACCTTTACAGGAACACCGGGCAAATACGTTAAGATAGAAGAAACGGTAAATAGCTTCAAGGAGATATGTGAAGGCAAGCACGACGATGTCCCCGAACAGGCATTTTACATGGTTGGCGGAATAGAGGAAGTACTTGCAAAAGCCAAAGAAATGAGTGCGGCATAACCGTTGCGAGGTAAAAATACATGGCTCAGAATCTGAAATTGGAAGTCGTCACCCCTGAAAAGGCTGTTATCAACGAAGAGGTTCAGATAGTCGTTGCTCCCGGTTCTTTGGGCGAGTTCGGTATCTTGGCCGGACATACCCCATTTTTGAGTACCTTGAAGACAGGTGTTCTTCGGTACAAGGACACTGGAGGAAGCGAGCATTTTATCTTCGTGAGCAGCGGTTTTGCCGAAGCACTTCCCGACAAGGTAACCATACTTGCGGAATCAGCGGAAAGAAGGCGTGACATTGATGTGGAAAGGGCTAAGTCCGCACTGGAACGTGCCCGGAAACGACTGGAAAAGAAAAAGGAAGATATGGATTTTATCAGGGCGAGAGCAGCTCTGGAAAGGGCTATACACAGGATGAATATTGTCAATTAGACAATTTTGTTTCATCCTTAAATTTTATCCCGAAAATTTTATTTTCCATAAATGTGAATGATTGAAAAAAGGCAAGCCATATCTTTGGCTTGCCTTTTTTAAATGAAAGGAGGAAAAATGCAGAACCCCAAGACTCACGGTGTTGGAGTCATTATTCTGGCAGCCGGTTTGGGAACTCGTATGAAATCGGATAAAGCAAAGGTTTTGCACGAAATTTTAAAAAAACCTATGGTGCTATATGTTATGGAAACAGCAGCCTGCATTGCTGGAAGCAATATTACCGTAGTTATTGGTAATCAGAGTGAAAAGGTAAAACGCACAGTTTCTGAAAAATATGAGGCTTCTTTCGCATTTCAAGAAAAACAACTTGGAACAGGACATGCCGTACAATGTGCTTTACCGCAACTTTCTGATAATATTCAGGACATTATTATTTTATGCGGGGATGTCCCTTTGATAGAAGATGAGACTCTTTTACAATTTTATGAAATCTATACAAAACAAAATCTCGATATATGTGTATTGGCCGTAGAAGTCGATGATCCAACAGGATATGGAAGAGTTCTTACTGATTCAGAAGATAACGTGATCGGTATTGTGGAACATGCGGACGCAACCTTGGAACAGAAGGCAATAAAAAGGATAAATACCGGTATATATTGTGTTAAATCAGAACTGCTCGCACAGCTTCTTGCTGAAATAAAAGCTGATAATGCCCAGGAAGAATACTATCTGACCGACATTATAGATATAGCCTGTAAAAAGAAAAAAAAGACGGGAATAATGATTGGTACAGACCCGGATGAATTTATCGGGGTGAATACGCTTGAGGATTTGTCAAGAGTCGAATCAATCATGAAAAAACGGTTGGGTAAAATATCTTGACTTTTTTCACTATTGAAGATTATATTGATAATAACAATTATGAGGTGTAAGATTGGATAATGAAGTAATCATACAACAATTTCAGGAAATCGAGCAAAAGGTTGAGAAGCTGA
>JAUCGE010000385.1 GCA_030377965.1 Desulfobacterales bacterium HSG16 | reverse complement strand
GCACAGGAAAGAGCTGAAAAATCATTACAGCACGCGCATAACGCATCGGCTTCAAGCTTTTTGGCAATTGCATAAATGGCCTCTTTATCGGAAAAATCTTCCAGATAATGCTCATCAGCATATTGATGCCCCATATCATCAATACGGTTACCACTTGTGATGACATGAAAACCCAATTTCTGTCCTGCCTGAATTAAAGGGATATCGGCATATCCTCCGCCAGCAATCAACATCTTTTTTTTCATTTTTTCCTATGTGTTCTTCCTGAAAAAATCATGAACAGCGCATACAACCTCTTTGACATCATGTTCGGTCATTTCAAAATACAGCGGCAACCGCAACACTCTCAGACTGAGATCATTTGTGATCTCCATTGAGCCTGCTGTACGTCCATATCGACATCCTGCCGGAGATGAATGTAACGGGATATAATGAAACACTGACGCTATGCCACGTTGGTTCAAATGCTCAATCAACTGTGTGCGTTCGGCTGCTGATGCCGTAATGATATAAAAGAGATGACCGTTATTTTTACTTTCATGTACTTTCGCTGGCAGGCTGATATACTTTTTCTCTTCCAATGGTTGTAACAATGTAAAATATACATTCCATAAACTGCGACGCTTTTCAATTATTGCATCCGCATGTTCGAATTGCGCTCGCAAAAAACCTGCAATGGTTTCACTTGGCGAATATGAAGACCCCACATCAATCCATGTGTATTTATCAACCTCACCTCGTTGGAATTTCCGACGATCCGTTCCTTTTTCCCAGATAATCTCTGCTCTGTCAATAAATTGGGCATCGTTAATCAACAGTGCCCCGCCTTCACCGCTGATGATGTTTTTCGTTTCATGAAAACTCAGCGTCCCCAAATGACCGATAGTCCCAAGTTTTTTCCCGTTATATTCAGATAGTAAGGCCTGAGCCGCATCTTCTATAACAAAAACGTTGTAACGCGTCGCTATCTGCATGACCGTATCCATTTCACAGGGAAAGCCTGCATAATGAACAGGCACGATAGCTTTTGTTTTTTCTGTCATGGCAGATTCGATTAATGATTCGTCAAGATTCAAGGTGTCAGGTTTGATATCAATAAATACGGGTACACCACCCCGCAGTACAAACGCATTCGCCGTTGAAACAAACGTATATGAAGGCATAATCACTTCATCGCCGGGCTGGATGTTGCAGAGTATCGCCGCCATTTCAAGGGCACCGCTGCATGAATGTGTCAGCAGAGCTTTTTGGCTCCCAAGTGTGTTCTGAAGCCACTCCTGACACTGGTATGTAAACCTTCCGCCGCCAGAGATCTGCTTGTGCTTGGTGACAGCCTGAGCGATGTTATATAGCTCTCTGCCAACAATAAAAGGTTTGTTCAGTGGGGTATTCATGTTAAGTTATGAATAGCACAAAACAGTCAATTTCCCAAAAGACTCTCTTACAAGCAAA
>JAUCGE010000096.1 GCA_030377965.1 Desulfobacterales bacterium HSG16 | reverse complement strand
CCTGGATCGAAGGGGATATGGTCTATACCGAAAGCAAATTTCCGGGTGGTAAAAGAAAGGTCAAAAATGGACAGATTATCGTACAGGATACAGAAGGCAATGAACTGCTTACAGGATTAACGGATGACAAGGGAGAATTTTCGTTCAAGATCCCGAAAAAAACATCATTGAAAGTTATCCTCAAAGCAGGTATGGGGCATCAGGGTGAATGGCTGATTCCCGAAGATGAAATCAGCAGCGATGGTATCAGCAAAAAAAAACCTGCTGAATTGACGGATTCAAACTATGAAACCCGGAATATAAAGAAAAAAATCTTAACTGCCGGCCTTCAAGAAGAGGTCATGTCACAAACCGGGACATTGGACAGAGATGAAATCAGGATGATTATTGAAAATGCATTGGACATAAAGCTGAAACCTTTGATCAGGAAATTGAACAAACCAGAGGAAAAAAAGAACAATTTTAAGGATGTCATAGGCGGTATCGGCTATATATTCGGACTCTTTGGTGTGGCTGCTTATATGGCTTCACGCCGAAAAAAGGATGATACAGACCAGTCATGATCAAAGAACCTTTTGCAATCGGTAATTCATGGATACACCGCCTTGATCCGAGGTATAAAATCTGTTTTGCAGTGCTGTTTTCCGTGACAGTTGCGGTTTTTGAACAATTCCCTTCACTTGTCACAGCCCTTGTCATTTCTGTCTGCCTTGCCTGTCTTGCCCGGCTCAGTATCAAAGAAACCGCAAAAAGGCTTGCAGTGGTGGCAGGTTTTCTTGCCCTTGTATGGATAATGCTCCCTTTAACATACGAAGGCGAGCCGATTTTTTCCATCGGGTCCATAAATTTTACACGCCCCGGCATTATTTTTGCCGCGCAGATCAGCCTCAAATCGATTGCCATCCTGCTCGTATTCATAACCCTTGTTGCAACCATGAGTGTTGCAACTCTGGGCTATGCTTTATCTGCTCTGAAAATTCCGGACAAGCTCGTATTCCTGCTCCTGATGACCTACCGGTATATTTTTGTAATTGAGAACGAATATCGAAAACTTCACCGATCCGCAAAAATTCGGGGATTTTCATCAAAAACCAATATTCATTCATACAGGACATGGGCATATATGGTCGGCATGATATTCGTCAGAGCCTCAGCCCGTGCTGATCGTGTATATCAGGCCATGCGCTGCCGGGGGTTTTCAGGCCGGTTTTTCTGCCTGCATGAATTTCCTTCTCATACGAGAAACATAATATTTTCCGTTATAATGCTGATATTTACAACCTGCCTTGTGGTGCTGGAGATTAAAACTGGTCTATGAAAGAAATAAAAAAACAAACTGATACAAACAGAAAACGACTTATCCATTTAAAAGATATAAGTTACGCCTATCCAGGAGGCATGCTGGTTTTAAATCACATGGATCTCGAATTTTTTCGCGGTGACAGGCTAGGTCTTGTTGCACCCAATGGAAGCGGAAAGACCACGGTTTTCCACATTATAATGGGCCTTTTAAAACCCTTGTCGGGCTACATTGAGTTGTTCGGTTCGGAAAAAAAAGAGGAAAAAGATTTTGTGGATGTCCGAAAAAGAATCGGTCTTTTGTTCCAGGATTCGGATGACCAGCTTTTTTGCCCAACAGTTTTGGAAGATGTGGCTTTCGGGCCGTTGAACCTGGGAAAATCAAGGGAAGAGGCTCTCGATATTTCAAAAAAGACTTTAGAATTTTTAGGAATTTCAGAATTTGAAAACCGGATTACCTTCAAACTGTCAGGAGGAGAAAAAAGACTTGTGGCCCTTGCTACAATCCTGTCTATGGAACCTGAAATTCTCCTTCTGGACGAGCCGACAACTGGCCTGGATGAAAAAACCCGTGCAATTTTGACAAAAATTATACAGGAAACTGATATTTCCTATATGCTCATCTCTCACAATGCCGATTTTCTGTATGAATGCACAGATAATATATTTACAATCAAAGATGGCAGGGTAATAAACCAGGGAAAAATGTATCGCCACTCCCATGACCATATCCACACTCCTTCCTTTCTTCCTGATCACGGGCATGGTCATTGATTGCTTCTTACATAGCAGACCGTATCGTTTGCATAACAGTTTTTTGATAATGATTTGGAGGTGAGGCATATGAAATGTTACGCTTGCAGAAAGGAAGGAATGACCTGTGAGGTGAAACGCCATAAATATGTCGAGTCGGGTCTGGACAACGTGACCCTTGAAGGAATCGAAGTGTACACATGTCCTGACTGCGGAAAGATGCCAAGTATTCCGGCTGTTCCAGAGTTACATACTGTGATCGGACAATATTTGATCAATACTGAGAGCGCGTTATCCGGTCGTGAGATCCGATTTCTTCGTAAGAACTCTGGTCTGAGCACGACAATATTTGCCAAAAACATTGGTGTAGATAAAGCGACTGTATCGCGGTGGGAAAACGGTATACAAAAACCTTCAGGATCTCATGATCGGCTTGTTCGGCTGATGTACATGGTTATGAAAGGCTTCCCAGCCAAAGAATCTCAGGACACGGTTAAAAAGTTCAAGGATATTGGCAAAAATCGGGAGTTGAAACCGTGTTTGATCAGACCGAATGAAAAGAATCTCTGCAATCAGATCAAGGATGCTCAATTGTCCCTGAAGAATGAGGATCTCGTTTTGCCCGTGTGGCGGTCTGTTCCATAAAATTGCTGTAAACCTGCATGAATTGATGGATTCCTTCACTTCCTCCTGCAATAAGACAACCTGTCAGGAAAACATCCACCATACGAAATGATATGCATTGAAATCTTGAAAAACTGCATATATCTACGGGATCGACCATTGATTCGAGAGCGCGAAAACCGACAGCGCTGGCAAGAATTCCGATGACAAGCCCGGCCCATAAAGCCAGTCTCTGGGTATGTGCCTTGTAAATGGTCTTTTTCAGCCTTGCTGATTCAAGATCATCATAAGCTTTATCAAGATCATCCTTGATTTTCGATAGAGAGTGTTTTTTTCCCGATATGTTTTTTTCTTCAGTCTCTGATTCTTCCTTTTCAGATTTTTCTGATTCTTTCATCATTACAGCATTTTCTTTATCTTCAAGAACCTTTAATTTTGCGATCTTGCGTTTGAATTTTTTTATCGATAAATCCATTTCCGATGCTTCTCCCCCTCGCCATGTTGCAACAAAAACTTCCAGAGCGCGTTCCATAAAAAGAGCCAGAAGAAAAAATACGGAAAGAATTTCTATGATCTTTTCAAATTCCATACTTCTGAATTTGACCATCTTGAATTCATAATACCAGCATGAAAGGATCAGGAGTAAAAGAATCATAGCCAGAGATATAACATTTTCTTTTTTCATCCTTGCTGCCTCCGTAAAAGATAAAGACGATTATAAAATATTGTGAATTTTAATGAATGAGCATAATTGATGCAAGATATTTTATGCCTGAACCTTCATGAATCCTGATAAATGAGTAACAAAAATGGTGGGGCAGATATTCGGACAATATTTTAAGATATTTGATTTTTATGATAATTATGATATCGTTAATTTTGATCTGAAAAACTAAAAAGAACTACGATAAAAAGGAGTGATTTTTTTATGCCTGAATTCACAAAATCCCAAAAAGCAAGGCAGGCTATCAGAGAGTTTAAAACCATAACAGAGGCGCTTGCGGTCAGAGGATTTTATCGGCCATCAGGAAAATTCGGCAAAGAACTTGAAGATTGCTTGAAAATTCTGAGTCCTGAAATTTACGGTTCCATGAATGATACGAGAATATCGGAATTAAAGGGACTGGAATATGTAATTGACAGGCTTCCGAGAGGAATTGAACAATGCACCAGAATTATTCTGACCGAAGAAGACCCGCTTGATGATACTCCTTTCAAGAAAATGGAACCATTGAAAAGAAGAAGAGCATCTTACAGGATATGTAAAGATGAGATATGTTTTATAATATCAAGGGGATTGAGCGAGATATACGATATTATAACACATATGACCTTTTTGAACATAGAAGCCAAAAAAATCCGCTCCAGAATGAAAGACCCGTTAGGAAATCCAACTGGAGAATGGGCAAGACTCGAAAAATTCGTCAAGCAGCCGGATAAAACTGACGGCCTGAGTGCAGCCATCTGGAATCTGAGCATAGTGCTTGGCAGGTCATATAAAGAAACCTGTGAAACTTATGAATATCTGGAAAAAAACAAGGAAAAGTATAAAAGCAACAACGGCCTGTTTTCTTTGATATACGAACTTGGTATGCGTGTGGAAAACGAATCTGCATCCAAACAGAATGCTCTGATGATTTATTTCACTCCTTCACTCATGAAGATAATCGGGCATCAGAAATATGGGAAAATGTGGGCCAATGATATAAAGAAAAAGCTATTCGATCTGAATCTGCATAATCGTCCGGTTCATATAATCAGCGCAAACCTGCACAGCGTAGTAAATACTTTATACGGATACGCGGCAGTAAAAAACGAGTATGAAGAAAAAAAAGCCCACGATCTGTACGATTTTTTTTACAAGATAAAAGGTATGAAAGAGAATATCGCCCAATTTGCATTTCAGCACGGTCTTTTTCTGGTTCCTGACAGATCCGGCACAAATATTGACTGCCAGATTATCGACACATCAAAACTTGAACCTATAGAACTGCATCCTGATATCAAACTTGATTTTTCAAGTGAAAAAGCAAAGCAACCCGTTATTCTGGTGATGGATTATGCATTCGGAACACAGGCATTTGAACTTATGGAAAATCTTCTTAAACCCAGTTTGAAAGACAATGCTGCTGATTTTATAAGTTCAGGCTCAATTTCAATTATGGGAAAAGCAGGAATCCTTCCGGGGAAGAAGGGAGATATAATGCTGGCCACAGGCCATGTTTTCGAAGGCAGCGCTGAAAATTATATCTTTGAAAACGATTTTGAAGAAAAAGATTTTGACAATACCGCTGATATATACACCGGCCCTATGATCACGGTTCTAGGTACATCACTTCAAAACAGGGATGTTCTTAAACGACTTCAGACGGACTGGCAAACCGTGGGACTCGAAATGGAAGGAGGTTATTACCAGCGGGCTATAAGCGCTGCGGCTATCAAAGGGCATATAAAACCCGGAGTCAGGCTGCGTTATGCATATTACGCTTCTGACAACCCGTTGATGACCGGAAATACTCTCGCTGCAGGCTCAATGGGAAAAGAAGGTGTAAAACCGACTTACATGATTACGAAAGCAATACTCGAAAAAATTTGTCTATCACTCACATGAAAGATATGTGCTTGATAAGGAATCTACCCATCCATCGACATTGTTTTTTTTGGGGATTATCTGTCATGTTTTGCCCTTACATTACAGGAGATTATTATGAAAAAGACTGAGGAAAATCTTATTTTTGCGTCTGTCATTTTTATTATTTTACTTATGACAGGCACAGGGTTTGCTGGACAGAAGATCAAAAAACAAACGACCGGAAACGATATAGACAGCCAGATATTCACAAATCAGGCTGATAAAAAAACACAACAAAAAAAGAGGTTTATCGTAAACAATGACAATACTGTGCTTGATACCAGAACAGGGTTGATGTGGGCAGCAGAGGATAACGGAACGGATATTGGCTGGGCAGATGCTAAAAAATATTGTGAGAATTACAAAGGCGGCGGATATTCAAACTGGCGTATGCCCAACATCAAAGAACTGGAAGGAATCGATATTGGAAATCTGGACGGCTACATGCCTGACTGCTCGGCTGGCGAGTGGAGCGTTTATATCACAAATTCGATAATCTTGACATGCTGTTGCCTCTGGGCATCAGATACGCTCAATTCTTCTGCCGGAATTTTCAATTTCAATTATGGCAACTGGGGATGGTATCACCAGGCAAATGTCCACTATGTCCGGGTGCTGCCTGTACGCAATAAAAAATAAGCTAGCCCATTTCAAGCTCCAGAACTCCAATCTCGGATTCTAAATTCTTATTGATTTCATCCATCAGCTTTCCATCCGGGTCTATCATGGTAAGAGCTTTTTTAGCAGAGTTTCGAACATCTATACTGCTGTCTGTTGACGTGGCTTTTCCCAGTTTGGGAACGGCTTTTACTGCCAGTTGTTTGAAAAGACCCAATGCCAGGGCTGCTTCCGACCTGATTATCCATTGAGAATCGCTCAAAGATTCTATCAGGAAAGGAAGGGCTTTTCTTGCAGCCTTTGTCTGAGGCCATTTGGGGCCAACCTTGGTCAATATTTTTTTTGAGATAACTCTGATTTCACGATCTTTATGAACCAATGCTCTGGCAAGGATGGTAACAGCGTCAGGGGATTTCAAATCCAGATCATCCATAAAGACCTGTCCGGGATTCCTTGCTTTTCTTTCGTTACTCGAAAGCTCCTTTTTCCTGAACTTTTTGTCTGGATCGACTTTATCCAGAGCATGTTTTGCAGCAGTTACAACATCACCGATTCTGTCGGTTGTAGCTTTTACCAGATATGGAGCTGTGTGTCCCGCTACCGGACCAAATTTGCTCAGGGCTTCGGCTGCGGCCATACGGGCAGACCATTTGCTATCTTTGAGTCCACTCAAAAATGTAGGGATGGCCAGTTTTGCTTTACGATGTCCGGGCCATTTGGGTGAAATATTCATTAATGCTTCGTAAGCGGTTTTTCTTACCTGCCTGTCCTGATCTATCAAAAGCCGGACGATATTGCCTATGCTGTCAACATATCTGATTTTACCAAGGGCAGCGGCTGATGCTGCCCGGATCTTCCAGTCAGGGTCCGAAAATTTTTCCATGCGATCTTTTGCCCATCTGGTCATAAGATCGCTTTTTTTCCAGTCGGGGTCAATTTTCGAAAGAGCGGAAAAAGCGTGCTTCCGAACGATTGCCTCTTTATCTGAAAGACATTCGATCAATTGAGGCATAGCGTCTATAGCTGCCGGGCCGAGAACAGCAAGCGCGTTTATGCCAGCGCATCTTGTGCTATCAAGGCTATGCCCCAGGGCATCTATGTAATGGGGGATAACCTCCTCAATCTGTTCTTTGAGATACCATTTCGGATCGATCTGTTTCAAAGCTTTGATTGCGGATTGACGGACATCTTTATCGCTGTCTGCTAATGATATGGCAAGATCTGTTATTCTTTCCGCTGCATCTTCGCTTTCGGGCCAGGTCGGATCTATCTGATCCAGAGCAGTAAAAGAAGCGTTCCGGATCTTTGCATCGCTTTCCGTCAGTAAAAGTATCAAATCGGGTACTGCCTTTGACGCTACAGGCCCGATATAACCGAGCATTTTTGCTGCAACATCACGAAGCGAACTCAAAACATCTGATAATTCATCAACAAATACGTCCACGGCCTGGACTGCATATTCCGATTCTGTCCATTTTTCATCTGCTCGATTCAGAATATCAAGGGCAGTATCCCGTATATTTTCATTGTCATTAAGAAGCAGGTCTATCAAGTAGGCAATGGCGGCAGGGCCAATTTTTTCAAGGGCTTCTGTTGCAATACCTGTCAAGATATCGTCATCACCGGAAAAAAGATTTATCAAAGCAGGTACAGCAGTACTCGAAGCCGGACCGATGCTGCCAAGAGTCTCGGCTGCAAGGCATCTTATAGTATCATCAGGATCTTCAAGAAGTTTGATCAAAGGCTTAATAGCGGGTTCCGATGGGGGGCCAATCTCCGACAAGACTCCCATAGCTGCCATTTTTGCCCCATCATTTCCTTTTGACAAAACCTTTGTAAAATTGGAAAGATCATCAATGACTGCCTCACTGCTGATCCATTCGGGATCAAGTTCATTTAAAACACGGGCAGATTCTTCACGGATTTTGGCATTGTTGTCAACCAGCAGTTTTATCAGGCAGGGAACAGCGCTGTCCGCAAACATTCCTAACTGTTCGATCTTCAAGATAGCTTCCAGGCGTTCTTCATCTGCGTATTCGGTAGAAAGACAGATTGCAGCCAGTTGATTGACAGAAGCAGGGCCAGGGCCGGAAAATCGCTGATAAAGCGTATGCGCGCAGACAATGAGGTAGAAACCTGCTGCAAAGCGAAAAAAAGCCAGAGCAGCGTTTGGTACTGTTTCAGTCGGAGCCGCTTGAAAACTCCAGTTGAACATCTGGCAGGCATCCCCAAAATCTATTGCCAGCAAAAGGCTGTCCGGGAGCAGCATCAGTGACTCCACTATTGAAAGACCCGACTGAAAAAGCAAAAAAATGGAAGCAAGTATGGACAGGATAAACAAGGCAGGCGGCATCCATTTCAATATTTTGGAAGGAGATTTCTGCTGTTCAGGTTCCGATGAAAAAATCCGGGCAATACCTTTTTGATAGAATGTCCATAAAACCGAAACTGAAACCATGATATACATGGCAAGTAAAAAAGCCGTGATAATATTGCCCTGGTAACTGATCTTGACAAAATTGATAGAGAATATATCCATAATATCAGGCAGATCTACAGCTCTTAAAGCATGAATTCCCGTAAATGCCAGCCAGTCAACCAGGCCGACAGAACCCTCTGTTATAAAACCAGAGTTCTCAAATCCCTGATGAAAATCAATGAAAAGACGGCAGAAAAGCGGTATCTGAATCACACATAAAATCCAGGCTGAAAGAGTTATGGTTTTTGTACGGATCAGGGAGAAAAAAAAGAGTATCAAATTTATCCCTATAATCGCTGAAGAGGCAAAAAAAACAGGCTGTGAATTGCCGTACCATGAGACTATCAAGGGAGTGATACGACTTTCTGCTGCAAAGAAGGCTGCTGCGTAGATAACTGATAAAGCAATGGCAATTTTAAGCAATCTGTCCTGGTTCATGGATGTCATCCTTGCGCCCGACAGGGCATGACGGTTAATCAAAACACCTTAAAATCTTCTTTTATCCCATTGTTCTATAAAAGTCAAAATCGAAAGAATAAAAAAAGTGATCAATGAAATAAATATTCCCTTTTTTTGTTTTAATGATTATTGTATGGAATTACAAAGGTATGTCAAATCTGCCTTAAAATGACAGGGCAGACGGGATGTTTTCCATATTTTTTGATAATAATTTTAAAGAGGTTGTACAATGCATTATGAAGGACATGTAATCAGGCCCCCAAGCGAGGCAGGCAGCATCCTGCTCCAGGCCACTGTGGGCTGTTCACATAATAAATGCACATTTTGCGGAGCCTACAAAGGCGAGCGGTTCAAGATAAAAAAAGATGAAATCATCATGGCGGATATCGAATATGCGGCAAAACATTTTGCACATATCCGCCGTCTTTTCATATGTGACGGAGATGCTTTGATCATTCCCCATAAACGCCTGCTTGCAATCTTGACCAGAATAAAAAAACGACTCCCCCAGGTCACCAGAGTGGGAGTTTATGCCAATTCAAAGGCTATCAAGATGAAAACCGAAGAGCAGTTGCTGGAATTAAAACAGCATGGCATCGGAATAATGTATATGGGGCTTGAATCTGGAGATGAAGTCACATTACAGAACATTAAAAAAGGGGCAACTTCCGAAAAAATGATCCTGATGGGAAAAAAAGCGCGGGAATCCGGGGTCAAGCTTTCTGTCACCGTGCTTCTTGGGATTGCCGGAAAAGAAAGATCTGTAATTCATGCGGAAGAAACAGGCAGGGTTCTGTCTGCAATTGATCCTGAATATGTTGGAGCTTTGAGCCTCATGCTGATTCCGGGTACTCCCATGCATAATGATTATGAAACGGGAAAATTCGAAATGATAGAACCTGATGATATGCTGAGAGAATTGAGAACCATGATTGCCAATACTGATCTGACAAGAGGGCTTTTCTTTGCCAATCATGCTTCAAACTATCTGCCCATAAAAGCAAGACTGCCAAAGGATAAACAAAGTGCTATAAAATCCATAGATGATGCGCTTTCAGGAAAAATCGGGCTAAAACCGGAACATATGAGAGCGCTGTAAAGGATCTGACACCATTCAAACTATTTTTTAAAAAAAGAAGGAGAAACAAAATGTCTAAAAGCCTGCCGGACAGTCGGCCGGAAATCGATGGCCTTTCTGTCACTACCATTAGAACCCTTTCAATGGACGGGGTTCAGGCAGCGAACTCGGGCCATCCGGGCGCGCCTATGGGTCTTGCACCAGCCGCTTATGTACTCTGGACAAGGGTAATGAAACACAATCCTGAAAATCTGACATGGGTCAACAGAGATCGATTTGTCCTTTCAGGAGGACATGCCTCCATGCTGCTTTACAGTATGATGCACCTGTCAGGATATGGCCTGAGTCTGGATGATCTGAAAAATTTTCGCCAATGGGGCAGTAAAACCCCCGGACATCCCGAATATCGGGAAACACCAGGGGTGGAAACCACAACAGGACCCCTCGGACAGGGTTTTGCCAATGCAGTCGGCATGGCAATGGCCGAACGTCATCTGGCAGCCCGCTTCAACAAGAGCGATGCAGATGATATGATTGATCATAATACATGGGTCATGTGCGGTGATGGAGATCTGATGGAAGGACTTTCTTCAGAAGCCGCTTCTCTTGCCGGGCATCTTGGACTTGGAAAACTCAACGTGATTTATGATGATAATGATATTTCCATTGAAGGTTCCACCGACATCGCTTTTACGGAAGATGTAAGAAAAAAATTCGAAGCTTTTGGATGGCAGGTTCTTATCGTAGAAGATGGAAACGATTTAAACGCGATTTATGACGCTCTCGTAAATGCAAAAGAGGAATCTCAAAAACCTTCTATCATAATGTTAAAAACTCAAATTGCTTATGGAAGCCCCAATAAACAAGGAAGTGCTGATGCACACGGCGCTCCTCTGGGAGAAGATGAAATCCGTTTAACAAAGAAATTTTACAACTGGCCTGAAGATAAAAGTTTTTATGTGCCTGATCAGGCAAGAGAGCCTTTTGCAAAAAATCTTGAAAACGGAAAAAAAGCAGAATCCGCATGGAACAAATCTTTTGAAATCTATAAAGACAAATATCCGGAACCTGCAAAACTTCTGGCAAACGCCTTGAGCCTGGAATTGAAAGAAGGATGGGACGCTGATATTCCCGATTTTTCCGACCAGACAAATCCTGTTGCCACAAGAGCTGCTTCAGGCCAGGTATTAAATGCAATAGCAGCCAATGTACCTGAACTGCTTGGCGGATCTGCGGATCTTGCACCTTCCAACAAAACTTATATCAATAAGTCCGGCGAATTTCAAAAGGGAAAATACGACCAGAGAAATATCCGATTTGGTGTACGTGAACATGCAATGGGCAGCATTTTAAACGGCATGGCTCTTCACGGAGGCATACTTCCCTATGGCGGAACATTTCTCGTGTTTGCAGATTATATGCGTTCTCCCATTCGCCTTGCAGCTCTTATGAAACTCCCGGTTATCTATGTTTTTACCCATGACAGCATTGCCGTAGGAGAAGATGGGCCAACCCATCAGCCAGTGGAACACCTTGCGAGCCTGAGAATAATTCCTGATCTTACGGTCATAAGACCGGCAGACGCAACAGAAACAGCCGAAGCCTGGCGCATGGCAGTTTCCCAGATGGCCGAGTCTGATACAAATGGGCCGGTTGCTCTGATCTTGAGCAGACAGAAACTTCCGATTTATGATCGAAAAGACAAATACGGGCCGGTTTCTGGTTTGAGAAAAGGGGCCTATGTATTGGATGATTGTGAAAAAACTGCTGATATCATTCTGATCGCGACTGGTTCTGAAGTAAGCCTTGCTGTTGCTGCCAAAGAACAACTGGCAGAAAAGAATATTTCCGCAAGAGTCGTGAGCGCTCCGAGCTGGGAGCTGTTCGATAAAACATCAGCGGAATATAAAGAAAGTGTATTGCCGGCAGATGTTAAAGTCCGTCTCGGAATTGAAGCAGGAGTGTCATTCGGATGGCATCGCTATGTAGGAGACAGTGGAGATGTAATTGGCATAGATCGTTTCGGCGCATCTGCCCCGGGCAATGTCAATCTGGAAAAATTCGGCTTCAGTGTCGATAATGTAGTTCAAAAAGCACTTGAAATGCTTAAGTAATCTGCCATGTTCCATGAAGTTTCTCGTTCCCGCGTTCAGTGTGGGAGCGAGGAACCAGATCCTTTCAATTAATCGGTTGAATGCGGGTATTTATTGAGTCCCTTAAATCTTATGAAATTTATCCGCCTTTTTCTTTCCAGACACAAGCTCAAAACAGCCCTTGTTATATTCACCGGTATATTCACAATCATATTCATCGGCTTTTTCATCCCTTTATCGATTACGTTCCTTTACTTGGATCATAAATATCCTCTTGCACTTCCTGATAAAAACGAGGATTTTGCAGTTACCGTGGCAGCTTATGACAAAACGCCTCTCCGCAGTTTTCCTGACAAAAAAGGAGTATGGCGCTATCCGGTAAAAATTACGGAGGTCTCCCCCCTTTATATTGAAGCTCTGATCCATTACGAAGACAGGTGGTTTTTCCACCATCCTGGCATAAATCCCTGGGCATTGCTGCGGGCAGTGTTCCAGTATGCAAAATACCGACGTGCTATTTCAGGCGGCTCGACTCTGACCATGCAGGTGGCCCGTATCCTTCATCCCCATGCAAAAACGATTCCAGGCAAGTCGATCCAGATGTTTCGCGCTCTTCAACTCGAATATCATCTTACCAAAAACGAAATTTTGACCCTGTATCTTAATTATGCGCCTTTTGGCGGGACGGTAGAAGGAGTTCAGACAGCCAGCTTTGCGTATCTTGGAAAACCAGCAATAGAACTGAGCCGGGCAGAAGCCGCTCTTCTGACAGTACTTCCCCAGGCACCATCAAGGCTTCGGCCTGATCGACACGGAATGCGCGCTCGAAAAGCCAGAGACAAAGTTTTAAACCGCATGGCAAAACTGAAGGTCTGGTCTGAAGAAGTAGTTGAAGACGCTAAAATGGAAGCAGTTGACTGCACATTCAATCAAAGATCGGTTTTAGCCCCGCTGCTGGCCCGCAGGCTGAAAATCAACATGAAAGCATCAAAAAACAGGTCAGGTGTGATTCACACTCTGATAGATATAAATCGACAGCAGACCGTAGCAAATATCATCAGAGATTTTATCCACACTACCCCAAAACGCACATCTGCTGCTGCCCTTCTGGTGGAAAATAAAACATTGGCAGTAAAAGCCTATGTTGGATCAGGAGATTTTTTCGATAACGAAAGATTCGGCCATGTTGACATGATCCGGGCGTATCGGTCTCCCGGTTCGACCTTAAAACCCTTTCTATACGCTTTTGCCATTGAAGAAGGATTGATACATTCGGAAAGCCTGCTCGTAGATGCTCCTTTTTCATTTTCAGGCTATCGTCCTGGAAATTTTACGAGAAATTTTTCCGGTCCTGTCAGCGTCAGCGAAGCTTTAAGAAGGTCTTTGAATATCCCGGCAGTCGATTTATTAGACAGAATCTGCCCCATGTTTTTCGATTCAAGGCTCAGACAGGGAGGATTCAAACTGAAATTTGCACCCCACGTAAAGCCAAATCTAAGCATGATCCTGGGAGGAGTCGGCACAAACCTGGAAGACCTTGTCAGCGCGTTTGCAGCGTTTGGCAGAAACGGGCTGTCAGGAAAACTTCGTTATACTCCTGAAACAAGCATAAGTGAACGACGGATGATGGACCCTGGGGCAGCTTATATTATCCGCCGGATACTAAAAGACATGCACAGACCGGATCTGCCCGGCGGCAGGCTGTCTCTTGACAGATCCCGACAGGTAGCCTGGAAAACCGGAACCAGTTACGGCGCAAGAGATGCCTGGACAATAGGTGTCACAGACGATTACACTATCGGCATATGGGTGGGCA
>JAUCGE010000095.1:3108-14093 GCA_030377965.1 Desulfobacterales bacterium HSG16 | reverse complement strand
AACTTTTTAAAAAATAAATATAACAAAAAGAAAGGATCGTTCAATTGAAATTACGAAATTTTTCTGTTTCCATGTTCGTCTTGTTTGCCGGAGTTTTATCGGTTTTTATCATGACGGATTTTATCATTGCAGGTTCTGCTGCTGCTAATCCTGCCATAGAAGATTCGATTCCCGTACAGGGCATGGTCACTATGGTAGATCTCGGTGCAAAAAAATGTATCCCGTGCAAATTGATGGCTCCGATTCTTGCAGATCTGAAGAAAGAATATGACGGAAAAGCCGCTATTATCTTTGTTGATGTATGGCAGAAGGAAAATCAAGCCCACGCAAAAAGATTTAAAGTTCGTGCAATTCCAACACAGATTTTCTTTGATAAGGAAGGAAAAGAAATTTCACGGCATGTGGGATTCATGGACAAGAAAACCATAGTTGTGACACTTAAAAAACTTGGCGTAAAATAAGCGTAATAGATTGGAAATTTTTATATGCTGGAAAATCTGTTTTTAACCGTAAATACATGGATGAGCGGAGGCACTGGATTTGCGTTTCTCGGCTGTTTTGCCTGGGGAGTCATCAGTGTTTTGTTCAGCCCATGTCATCTGGCCTCCATCCCGCTTATCATAAGTTATGTGGCGGGCCAGAATCAAACCCTTGAAGCACGACATGCAGCACGTTATGCTGTTGCTTTTACTTTCGGGCTTTTTATAACAATCGCTGTTCTGGGAATCGTATGCTCTCTTCTCGGGAGAATGCTGGGGCAGATCGGCCCTTACTGGACTATTCTGGTAGGAGCGATTTTAGTCTGGGTATCCCTTGATATGCTCGGCTTCAGTGCTTTTTCCATATCAGGCGGAGCCATGAGCAGGATCAAGGTCAAGGGGATGGTCGGGGCTTTTGTCCTGGGCCTTTCTTATGGGCTTCTTTCCGGTTCATGCACATTCGGGTTCATTGCACCCATCCTTGCATTTATTACGATTGAGGGGAAAATCGTTACAGGAATAATCTGTATTGTCCTTTTCGGAATCGGGCATTGTCTGCCGATTGCCGTGGCAGGAAGTTCGGCGGCTCTTGTCAGGAAGGTACTTGAAAGCAGAAATTTTCAAACACAGAGCGTATGGTTTCGTAAGCTTGCAGGTGTAGCGATCATGGGATTCGGGGTCTATTTTATTGGAAAGCCTTTTCTCGGCATTTAAATTTGATAACCGAACATGTAAAACTGCTTTATAAAGGGCCACGGAAAGAAATCTTTCCGTGGCCCTGAATTCGAGCAGTTTTACTATCCACAAATTCAGGATTTTTCTTCGATTTTATCCTTTTCGGTCTCTTCTGGATTTTTTGTGGCAGATTTAAAATTTTTAATAGCTTTTCCCATCCCAGCACCGATTTCCGGGAGCTTGCCTGCCCCGAAAATGATCAGGATAATAACAAGAATGAGTGTTAATTCAGTTACTCCAAGTCCAAACATATTTTTTCCTCCTATTGGTCAGCACCAGCATCCTTGAGTTCCTCAAGAAGCTGTATAAATTCTCCTGTTTTGAAATAATAATCAAGGCTCCCCTGATAGGTTATCCACTTTGACCAGACATCCAGCCATGATTCGTTATGCCAGTATTTATCAGGATCGCAGTTGCCCTTAAGATATTCGATATATTCTACATATTCTGTTGCACAATGGTCACAGAAAATATATGGAACTCTTAAATGTCTTTCAGATTCATCTTTGATAAGAACGCTTTCATCCACCGGGGCATGGCATTTTTCGCACCTGAAATCACAAAAGGTTTCAACCATCACTCTTCCGGCTCCAAGAACTTTTTTATACCGTGCCTGCTTTGCTTTTTTGAGCTTTGCCTCCTCAAGCTTGTTCTTGATTGATATTATATCAGCCACTTTGATCCTTAGTTTTCCAATTTATTATGTGCCTGTAAATCATCATTTATAACACTTGAAAAATCAGGTGTCAATTCATAAGCACTGTAGTTTTTTATACAGGTGAGTCAGAAAAAAACTTGATCATCCGTATCAAAGCTTTATAATTCGTGATTAAGGATTCCAAAATGAATGAATCCGTAAAAGAAAGGACTTTGACATGAGTAAAAATTTCAGGCCGGATGCTCTGCCTCTTCTGATCGGAAGCCTTCCGATCAGTGATCACGAAGAGGCCATAAAGTTGATTCTGGATTATACCCCCCAAATTCCTTTGTGGGCGCAACTGCCGGTTTACAAGGAAGAAGGCATGATGAATCAGTTTGCACCGGGCCTTCCGGGTCTTGTAAACAAAGATGGCGATGTTGCAGTGGACATCTCAAAACCGTCTTTTGACGAAGAAGTGCTGGCTTTTTATGAAGAATATATGGAAGTATCCGAAAATAAAAAAAATCCGGATGATTCCAGGTTTTCTCTCAAGCCTGATACCGCAAAAGGTTTTTCGGTCTTTATGGAACATGTCAAAAAACTTTCTCCAAAGCCTGTGGCACTCAAAGGTCAGGTGACAGGTCCCATAACTTTTTGCACCGGCGTCAAAGATGAAAACGGTCAGGCCATTTTCTATAACGAGCAATTACGGGACGCGGCTGTCAAGCTATTGGCTTTAAAAGGCGCATGGCAGGCAAGAGAATTTAAGAAAACCGGAGCTGTTCCGATAATTTTTTTCGATGAACCTGTCCTGGCCGGTCTTGGCTCTTCGGAATATATAAGCATTTCCAACGAAGATGTGGCTGCATGTTTCAAAGAGGTTATTGATGCGGTTCACGAACAGGGCGGACTTGTCGGCATCCACGTCTGTGCGAATACTGACTGGTCGATTCTTCTGGATTCATCCGTGGATATCATCAACTTTGACGCATATTCCTATTTTGACAAATTTATCCTGTATGCGGAAAAGATAAAAACATTTTTGGAATCCGGCAGGATAATAGCATGGGGCATTGTACCAACCCTGAATCCTTCCGACATTGAAAAAGAGGATGTCAAATCTCTTTTGGCTCAACTTGAAGAAAAGTTTTCACAGATTGATGCTTTGGGTATAGATCGGGCAAAACTTTTGTCCCAGTCTTTGATATGCCCCAGTTGCGGCACAGGTTCGATAAGCCTGGAACACGCAACCAGAGTACTTGAACTGACAAAAGAGTTGTCGATATGTGTCAGAAACGGTTGATTCGAAGTTAAAAATAAAAAACAAAAATTTAATAAAATATCAAAAAGGTAAAAAAATGGGAGCGAAGTTTACAGGAGCGAATAAATATATTTTAGACAGCGAACTTTCGGCCATAGTCAATATCTCAATGGCTCTGGAAATGCCGTTGTTGCTAAAAGGTGAGCCAGGCACGGGCAAGACAATGCTGGCACATGCCATTGCACAGAAT
This sequence comes from Desulfobacterales bacterium HSG16, assembly GCA_030377965.1. Taxonomy (GTDB): domain Bacteria; phylum Desulfobacterota; class Desulfobacteria; order Desulfobacterales; family HSG16; genus JAUCGE01. The sequence continues at coordinate 10,728 of JAUCGE010000095.1, read as the reverse complement.
CTGGATATGCCTCTGATCGTCCTGAATGTAAAATCGAGTATGAAGCTTGTTGAGGCATTGTATCAGTATGATACCCTGACCCGGCTGAACGACAGTCGGTTCGGAGATTCAACACGGGATGTGTCCAATATCGAAGATTATATCAAGATGGGGAAAATTGGTCAGGCTTTTACAGCAGAAACCAAAACCGTACTTCTCATAGACGAGATAGATAAGGCAGACACGGATTTTCAAGATGATATGCTTGACGTACTGGATCAGATGGAGTTTGACATTATCGAAGTCGATAAAACCGTTCAGACGAAAAACAGGCCGGTAATTATCATCACATCCAATGCAAAAAAAGATCTTTCAGATCCTTTTTTAGGACGCTGTAATTTTCATCATATAGCCTTTCCAGATCCCAAAATGATGAGAAGAATTGTGGGGGTTCATTTTCCCGATCTTTCTTCCGGTATTCTGGAGGCGGCTGTTTCCACATTTTATCGGCTCAGAAACCTCGAATCCATTGAGAAAAAACCCGCAACCCGCGAGTTGATCAACTGGATCAGGGCCTTGAATGCAGACCCTGATTTCAAGCCGAAAAAACTTTTAAAAGGCGATATTCCTTTTCTTGGGGTTCTGTTCAAAAAAAGCCCTGATTACGAAAAGGCCGCAGGTTTCACGAATCGCCGGAAACTCTTTTAGGTAGATGATATTATGTTCATCGAGTTTTTCTACAAGCTCAAAGATTACGGCATCCCGGTCAGCCCCACTTCTTTTCTGACCCTTCACAGGGCGCTTTCAATGGGGCTTATCAATTCTGTGGATGATTTCTATACTGCCGGAAGATCAGTGCTGATCAAAAGCGAGAGATATTTTGATCTTTTCGACCAGATATTCGCTCATCATTTCCAGGGCATGGAACTGCCTGATGCCGAAGGCATGGAAGTTGACGACATAGCAAGAGCCATGCTTGATGAATGGCTCAAAGACCCTAAATCCATGGCAGAAGCCCTGGGCATGGACGAATCCGAACTGAGCAAACTGACCCCTGACGAACTGATCGAGTATTTCAAGAAGCGCCTTGAAGAACAGGACGGCAGGCATGACGGCGGCAATAAATGGATCGGTACGGGCGGCACATCTCCCACAGGTCATTCGGGACATCATCCCGGAGGTATGCGCGTGGGCGGGGTTTCAAGAAACAAGTCGGCGGTCAAGGTGGCAATGGAACGGCGTTACAAGGATTATTCTCTGAGCGGTCCTTTGACTCAGGCAATGATAGGTGAAGCTCTGAAAAGGCTTCGGAATCTAGTTCCTACAGGTCCCAAAGATGAAATCAACATCGACACCACAATATACCAGACAATAAAAAATGGCGGCGAAATAGAAATAGTTTTCGATCGGAGCTTGAAAGACAGGCTGAAAGTGATTCTCGCCATTGATAACGGTGGCTGGTCAATGGACCCGTATATTCCCGTAGTTCAAACTCTGTTCGATTATACAAAGGCCCAGTTCAAGGAAGTAAAAACGTATTTTTTCCATAATACGATCTATGACGCGCTGTACGAAGATACAACAAGATATAAAAAACCCCGAAAGGTTGATGAGTTCGTCCGTATGGACCCTGACTCCAGGCTGATTCTGGTAGGCGACGCGAGCATGGCCCCCTATGAACTCATGGCAAATGACGGTTCCATATATATCACCGAAAGAAGCGGAAAACCGAGTCTTGAGCGATTAAAAAACCTTGCCGAAATTTTTCCTCATTGCGTCTGGCTCAATCCTGTACCAAAAGGTATGTGGCACTACACTCGAACTATCATGATGATCAAAGATATTTTCCCGATGTTCGAGTTGACCATTGACGGACTGGAAGAAGCTGTGACGCATTTGATGGCTAAGTGACAGCCAACGGTAGGGCGGGGTTCCGTCCCCGCCATCTTTCAGCGGGGACGGAAATCCAACCTTACCATATCGGTATTCTATTTATTTGAAATCCCTGAACGATAATCAAGGTCATAGATTTCAACCAACCCGATACAATCTGCAAGTATTTTTCCATATCTGTTCTGCCAGAATTTCCTGATCTATTTCCCGAACCTGGGCAAGTTTCAGAAATACCGATTTAACGAATGCAGGCTCATTTCTACGGGTTTTGTTTTTTTCAGGTGCGGGTGTAAGATAGGGCGCGTCTGTTTCTATCAGAATTCGATCCGTCGGGATGTGATTAACCAGCTTTCTTAAATCTGCGCCGCGCTTTTGAATGGTCAAGATTCCTGTGATTCCGATGTAAAGGCCAAGATCGAGATATTGGGAAAGCTCTTCCTTGTTTCCTGAAAAACAATGAACCACTCCATCAATTTTTCCGTCATAATGAGTTTTTAACATTTCAAGAAACCGGCCATTGCTGTCCCTTTCATGAAAAATCAATGGAAGGTTGATTTCCTGTGCAATCTCTATCTGCCGGGAAAGCCATTTTTCCTGAATTTCCCGAGGCGAAAACATCCGGTTGAAATCTAACCCGGTTTCTCCCCATGCTTTGACATTCGGATTTTTAGCAAGGTCTTTGAACAAGGAGAGCATATCTTCAGAGCAGCTTTTTGCGTCATGAGGATGAATTCCTACAGATGCGAAAAGATTTTCATGCCTGTCAGCCATTTCAACTGCTTTTTTCGAGCTTTCTTTATGAATACCCACAACCATTCCGGCGGCTACTCCTGCTTTTTCCATACGGTCTATCACTTCATCCAGATCCTTGTCATATGAGCGGTCATCCAGATGGCAGTGGCTGTCGAATAATTTCATATATATCCTTTCCCTGAATCGATTGTTTTTAGCCAAGCCGCATCCTTTAACATTATATTTTGAAATGATCAACATGCTTCGCCTCTGTTCATTTTTGATAAAATCTGATATATAAAAAACTAAGGAGGCAAAAATGCAAAAAATCAATAAACTGGTAAAGGAAATCAAGCGCGAGAAATAATGACAGGCCAATATCTGCAAGAATAATCATGAACATCATAAAAATCATGATTATCTGCGGTTCAAAAAACGGGAAAGAATACAGGAAAGAATACGGAAAAAACACCGGGAAAAATGCAAGAAAAATCAAAGAAAAAAAATATATCACTGCCGTTTGAAGGCTTTATCCGGCACTTGAAAAGCCAGGGTTTTATCATCGGTGTGGATCATCACCTGCGCCTTAATTCTGTTTTGAACCTGATCGGGCCAGATTCCAAACCAAAAGATCTGAAATATCTTCTTTGCCCCATTTTTGCCACAAACGCGAAACAGCAGGATATTTTCTACCGAACTTTTGACCGATATTTTTCCTTTTCCGCTTTTCAGGAAAGCTATGAGAAAAGTGTGCAGAAAAAGGTTGCGGACAAGTCTTTCGATGATGAAATCAAAGAGCCGGCCTATGGGAAGAAAAGATTGTACATTCTGTTCGCACTTTTGCTGGTTCTGGCTGTGGCAGGATTGTTCGACTGGTGGAATCAAAAAGATGCTGTACAGGCTTTGCCTGAAAATATTATCAGTCCCCCCGATAATGTAAAACTTGAAGAACTTCTGGTAAAAGTTCCTCCTCAGTTGGAAGCTCAGGAGTTGACCTTTTATGAAAAAAATGCCCGAACCATCAGATGGACTTCTGCCCTTGCGCCTCTGATTATTTTTTTACTGGCGGAACTGTACAGGATTTCACGTAAGAAAATCGTGCTTCAAAGGCAAAAAAGCAAAAAATCGCCGTTGCTTTTGCCCATTGAGGTGGAAACTTACGAGCCTGGATTTGTAAAAACCAGGCGGTTTTATTCTGCTGCCGCGCGTTTGAGGCAGAGAGAGCCGGGTGATATCCAGGTTCTGGATGTGGATAAAACCGTGGATGACTCTGTGAAATCTTCGGGATTTCCTGTTTTTCGCTATAAAACCCTGACAAAGCCGCCGGAATATTTGATTTTGATCAGGCTTCCCATGTTCAGTGATCATTTTGCATGGATGATGAACACAATCACAGATGCACTCAAAAATGATGGTATTTTTGTTTTTCGTTATTTTTTCCGGGATGACCCAAGGCTGTGTTTCAAAGATCCTGGCAAACCCCGTGAATCCCTCCCGGTGCTTTACAATCGTTATGCCCATTGCCGTCTGATCATTGCAGGTTCAGGAGATGAACTTCTTGATCCAATGTCAGGAGAACCTGACACCTGGAGTTCCGTTTTTACATCCTGGAAACAGCGGGCAATACTGACCCCGAGGCCACCCGTAAAATGGGGTATGAAGGAAGTTTCCCTTGCGCGGGAATTCATTGTTCTTCCTGCCACGATGGATGGTATGGCTGCTCTTGTCGATTATTTTGAAAATCCCGAATCCCTGAATCTTAAAAAATGGGTCAGATCAGATACGAGGCCGAATCTGCCTGAATCTGATGAAATTGAGAGTGTGCCTGCATTGAAAGATTATATGGGAGGAGGTGAAAAGTTCCAGTGGTTGTGCGCGTGTGCTGTGTATCCAGAGGTAAGCTGGAGCCTGACCATTCATCTTGCTCTGTTCTGCTTTTCAGGTGGAAAAATTCCGGAACAGGCCATGCTCAAGCTTATACGCCTGCCCTGGTTTAAAAACGGGCGGATGCCTGATGATCTCAGGCTCGGCCTTATCGCAGAACTTGATGATACAAAAGCTCAGATTATACGAAAGGCGATTGTTGATGTTCTAAAAAATGAAAAGCTGGCAAAAGACAGCGGCGCATGGGATGCTTACAGGCTGAACCTTGCTGTTTTCAGTTGGATGGTTTCAAAGAAAAAGCGCAAAGCTTTGCAGGAGGTCAAAGACGCTGCCAGAAATCTGGATGAAAATCGTATCGTTCAGGATTATACCCTGATGCGTATTATTGATTCAGGGCCGAGATCTCCTTTGAGCTTTATTCTGCCAAAACGATTTCATAAGTTTTTTTTCAGAAAAGGAATTTCTTTATTTGGTGTCAAAACCAGTATCCGGTGTGTAGCTGCCCTGCTGGTGGCTGCTGCTGCGGTTTTCATGATTCAGGAGCCGGATATCGGGATAAGAAAAGGTTTTAGTATGGAATTCGTGAAGATTCCGGCAGGGGAGTTTATTATGGGAAGTCCGGAAGATGAGGAGGGGAGGTATGATAGAGAGAAGCAGCACAGGGTGACATTGACAAAAAATTATTATATGCAGAAAACTGAAGTGACTCAGGCACAATGGGAGGCTGTTGTGGGAAATAAACCTTCATATTTTAAGAATTGCGGGGATGATTGTCCTGTGGAAAATGTATCGTGGAATGATGTGCAGGATTTTATAAAAAAGCTTAATAAGAGAACAAAAACTACTTTGTTTCGGTTGCCGACGGAAGCGGAGTGGGAATATGCCTGTCGGGCAGGAACCACAACTCCTTTTTACTTTGGAAAATGTTTGTCAACCGATGATGCAAATTATGAGGGTAAGTATCCAATTAAAGGATGCCCTGAAGGAGAAAGTAGGGGAAATACTATAAAAGTGGGAACTTTGTCTCCAAATGGATGGGGGTTATATGATATGCATGGCAATGTGTGGGAGTGGTGTCAGGATCAGTACGGAGATTATCCGACAAAGCCTGTTGTTGATCCGACGGGTGTCGAGGGCATAGGTGTTAAGCTAAGTCGTATAACCATTTGAAATACAGGATATTTTTATAGGTTCGTCATCACCAATCATTTCGTTTATAAGCTGTAGCGTAGTTTTTCGGGATGGTTGATGTTTCTTTTCACATGTCTTCATCAATAGAGGGAAGAGAGAATTTATTAATTTTGAAAAATCCTTTATTGATGATTTCATCGCATTATGGATGGATTCTGACCGAGTGATAATAAATTTCCATAAACAATCAAGGCTAATCTCTTTTCGCTTTTTTGTCCAAGCGTAATACTGTAATTTATGGTGAATTGAATGTACTATTACGGCATAGATAATTTTGGCGTACAGCTCGCACTTTACACGGTCATGATTTTTTCTCACGTTACTTCGATGTACTCTTAAAATCGATTTCCAGCTTTTAAAAATCAATTCGATATTCCAACGAATTCTATACATACTTCTAATCATATTCGAAGGTACAAGTTTTGCGGGAGCATTAGTGCAAAAAATTGACCATGCACATAGCTCCAGGCTCTTCTTCGTTGGCGTTCTACCTTTTTTTTTCGCATTTGCTTTCAATTTCTTTCTTCTGAGATTTACAACTTCTTCCGGCGCACGAAAAGCAACGACTCTTATGTTTATATGTTCATTTTTTTTATTCCCTTTGATAACCGCATCAAATTCAATGCTGCTCTCTTCTTGTTTCTTTAATATGTGGGGTAGCTCCAGCTTCAATAATTCACCGTTTTTATCTTGGTAAAGATTTACAATGCTATTAAAACGTAAAATAAAATATCCTTTTTTTGTATCTATTTCATGTAGGGTCGTGAATGACCAATAACCAAGATCCATCAATAACAGATCTCCAGCCTCTACTATTGCGCCAATATTTTTGCTGTACTTTTGGTCAGGCATTGTTCCTTTTGTATCGTCAACTAAAAGAATGGAACCTGTTTTATAACCATAACAAAATTGTATTTTACAACTTGCATCTGAACCACTACCACCGGAACCACAAAACACGTCTTGTAACTGTTTTGATAGTCCCCAGCCTGAACTGTCAATAATTAGAACGCGATTGAATGGGTCTAAAAGTTCAGTCGATATACACTCTCCGAATGCGAGTTGCTTCATTATGATAAGTTGCAGGCAACTTTTAAAGAACGAAGTCGCTTTCGAGCTGAAACGTTGATGAATACCTGAACTACTGATATCAAAATTCAAGAATGAGCCTATCAATTTCAAAGCTGGTGGTACTGATGTTGATAAACGAAAAATCATGGCTATAAGAAAATCATATGGATTAATTTTACCTCCTGATCGTTGTACAAAGCCCGTCTCTCTTGCAATTGAGTTTGCCTCTTCAGGGGTTATGAATTTAGCCAAGTATTGTTCTTGAGATTTATTTTCAAACATGATATGCGTTCCTCTATCTATGAATTGTAGATTTTAAGAGAAATATTTTGGGTTTGTTATCGGGCTGTAATACACTGTTTTGTAAATCATAAACCCTCTGGTCTTCCCAAAAAATATCTTATTGATATAAAGCGGCTAATATCATTTAATAATTTAAATGTCGATAAATTTTTGTGAATATTATTTATACTGACCAATTTTTTAATCTGGAAACGAATGGAAGAGTTATAGCCAGGCCGTGGCAATGCATCGGGCGGTGAACAGCAGGCTACTGCCGGATTGTACCAGATGTCGGTTTGTGCATTGAGGAAGCGGAAGGCTTCAGCCAGGCCGGGGCAATGTATCGGGCGGTGAGCAGCCAGGCTACTGCCGGATTGTACCAGATGTCGGTTTGTGCCTTGGGAAGCGGAAGGCTTCAGCCAGGCCGTAGCAATATATTGGGCGGTGAGCAGCCAGGCTGCTGCCGGATTGTACCAGATGCCGGTTTGTGCCTTGGGAAGCGGGAGGCTTCAGCCAGACCGGGGCAATGTATCGGGCGGTGAGCAGCCGGCTACTGCCGGATTGTACCAGATGTCGGTTTGTGCCTTG
>JAUCGE010000095.1:0-3011 GCA_030377965.1 Desulfobacterales bacterium HSG16 | reverse complement strand
CGTGGGAAGCGGGAGGCTTCAGCCAGACCGGGGCAATGTATCGGGCGGTGAGCAGCCGGCTACTGCCGGATTGTACCAGATGTCGGTTTGTGCCTTGGGGAAGCGGAAGGCTTCAGCCGGGCCGCGGCAATGTATCGGGCGGTGAGCAGCCGGCTACTGCCGGATTGTACCAGATGTCGGTTTGTGCCTTGGGGAAGCGGAAGGCTTCAGCCGGGCCGCGGCAACGTCTCGGGCGGTGAGCAGCCAGGTGTTTGTGAGGTATATTAAACAAGAGTGGGTGAAACTATTTGTAATTATTGATAATATCCCCTTAGCTTAACACCTATGGTGTCGAGGGGGGCTCGGACCGCGTCTGTCGTGGCGGTGGTTGGCTCGGCACCGCCCGTGGCTGCCGTTCGGCGTGTCGGTACTGGGACGATCCCGTCGTGCGCTACCAGGATCTCGGCTTTCGCCTCGTGAGGTCAGAACATTAGTTTTAAGATTTTTACCTTTTTGCCCTTAAAAAAAAGAAAAAGAAAAAGAAAAAAACCATTTGTGAGCCTGCCCTAGCGGCGAACAAATGATGGCGATAGCCATCGCGCGACATAAAAATTTTACCCGTTTTTTTAATGGAACCGTAAATGACAGAAAAAATAAGTAAATCCAATCCAAATCATGCTCTTGTGCGTATTCTCTATGACAATGAACAGCGTCATTCCAATGGAGCGGGTTTTCTAGCGGATAAAAAGCATATAATCACCTGCGCTCATGTGGTTGACGGCTGTATTCATGATGAAAATGATGAAAAAATTGTCTATGTTGATTTTCCTCTTATCCGCGGTAACCCCATGATTGAAACGCGCCTGATTTTAAGACGTGAACCTGTTTCAGATCCGACTGTGGAACAGACCAGTGATATTGCGATCCTGGAGATTTTGCCCCGGGCTCAGCTGCCTGATATGGCCTGTCCCGCGATTTTGAAAGATGTCGGTGAAATGGAAATATTCGATCATCCTGTCCGGATATGTGGATTTCCCGAGTATATGGAACACGGAGACTGGATAGACGGCAGGCTCAAGGGGGAAACCGGGCAGGGGATACAGATAAATCATAAACTCACAAGCGGGAAAGGAGCGCCAGGATTCAGCGGTGCGCCCGTATGGAATAAAGATAAATTTTGCGTTGGAATGGTAACAAGAATCACCAAAAGAGAAGATACTGTCTCGACATATATGATTCCTGCAAAGTATTTATCTCATTTTCTCAAATTTCATCCTCAATGCAAGATCAGGGAAAAATAGCAGGAAATATTCCCGCAGAAAGAGCCTCAACGCTTCCTTGTGCCGAATGTCGTATTTGTTTCCTTTTTTCATTAACATGCCTCCTTGTTTTTTTATATATCAGATTTTATCAGAAATGAACAGGAGGCTTGATCGAACTCTGCTTTTCAACAAAAAATCATTGGAAAATGTCTGCGATTATCGTTCCAACCAGTTGCCAGGAGATGAATCTCCCGGCTGAGTCATTCAAAGCACCCTGAAGGGCGCTGTTATAAGCTGGATTTACGAAAATCAACCAGAATCCCAGTTCAGACATCTTTTCATTTTTCAATCAGCAACCTGTCTTTCAATCGTGCCAGATCATCATTCGTCTTTGCGAGAACGGAATAGCTCATGATAAACATATCCGTCTGTTCCGGCGTAATCTTTCCAGGATCGAGATCAAGGGATCTGAGTACCCTAATCCAGTCGATGCATTCTGCGGTAGCTGGATTCTTTTTAAGAGATAAGTTTCTTATCTGTGAAAAATGTTTGATAGCTGATTTGATGAATTTTGGAGTAAAACCAGGCTGATCGATAAATTTTTTTTCTATGATTTCAGCCAGCCTTTCATCATCTGGAAAAGAGATATGATAAAACACGCATCGTCTTAAAAAAGCGTCTGGCAAGTTTTTTTCCGAGTTGCTGGTCAATATTAAAATCGGGCGCAGCTTTTTATCTGCTTTGAATTTTTTATCGGTCTCGGTAACCGTAAATTCCATTTTCTCGATTTCGTTTAAAACATCGTTTGGAAGATCTCGCGGGGCCTTATCTATTTCATCAATTAAAACCACCGATCTTGCAGCAGGTTTGTTCTGCAAATCTTCCGGCAGATATGACTTAACTTCTTCAGGCGGCTGGGTCAAAAGCACGGCTTTGCCAAGAGCCTGGTATTCAATGTAATCTTCGATATTTTTCTTGCCGTCATCAGATATTTGAGCGTCCTGAAATCTTGCCAGCGCGTCATATAGATAAAACATGTCTTTTGCAACAGAAGTGGTTTTTGTGTGAAATTCCAGAGGCGAGGGAAGTTCAAGTTCATATGCCACACTTGCAGCCAGCCGGGTCTTGCCGGTTCCAGGTTCTCCTGTCAGAAGAAGGGGTTGACCGAGGGCGATAGCCAGGTTTACCGCATTTTTAAGCCCCGGATCTGCAACATAGCTTGTCGGGTCATCGGGATTCCACATTGGTTTATAGTCAGACAATGATTTTTTTCTTTTGCCTATTGTCCTGCCGTCTCCTTCATAGATGGAATCGATCATATTCTTCTTTCTCCTTTAGATGAAAGCTTCTTTAAACCCTGATTACAAGAATTAAGTGGTTATAAAATCAGGAAATCCTTTAATCTTTGTAATCAGGGTTCAAAGCTTTAATTGTTCGTTGTAGCCACCAGATCATGAGTGCTAATGAAGCCCGGATTTATCCCGGCTGTATTGTTCAACAATTTTTTCAAGCTCAACTTCTATCCGGGACATGGGAATCAGAGCCCGGTCACTGAAAATTTTTTCTATCATCGCTATTTTTTCAGCTTCACTGATATTGATGCCGCTTCCTGCAAACCAGTTGCGTACATCATCTTTTGATATATCTTTCAATTCATCAAGCAGCTTGCAATGGCATGAGTCTTTGACCGAATCGAATAGATTTTCAATCTGGTTTTTAATCCGCATTATATTTTTTTGCCTGCGTTTGAATACTCGATCAATCCATGAC
>JAUCGE010000384.1 GCA_030377965.1 Desulfobacterales bacterium HSG16 | reverse complement strand
TATGATATTGTTCAGATTATATTCATGGATATTATTGAAATTGTCATCAATGATATTTCTTACAGCCTGGGCAAGTCCCTTGAAAATATCAAGATATTGTGTAAACGTAAACCCTTTTACATCCAGAGAATGGGCCAAAAGTTCTAGCTGGCGCTCAAGCTCGACTGAGGATATGCCGTCTATTGCAAGAGCTCTGTTAAAAAGCCTCAGACGCTGGTGAATCTGAAAAAAAGTTGCTTTTGTTATAATGCTTAAATCTATAGATTCTGTAAGCTGTTCAAACAAAATATTGAGTATAGATTCTATCCTGAACGTCAGGCCCAGAGCATCGAATTTCAATTCGTGATAACTGCCGTACATGGACGGAATATCTATGGTAAAATGCCGTTTTTTATATATATCCTCCCGTACATCAAATTGTTGATCCGAAAGAATGATTTTTTTCAGGCATTCCAGATAATCAAGAAGGCCGGAAATCTTTTTCTTGATATCGGTTTCCTGTAAAGATGCCAGAAGTTCGTCTATTTCCGGGAATGCTTCATATCTGTTCATCCTGGAAATATACTCGGTCATCTCTATCCCTGCCAGGTTGTATTTTTTGTCCAGCAGTTGATACAGGGAAACGGCCAGTCTGATCCTTTTTTTGTCGGTTTCGCCAGCTTCCGCTGATTCCAGAATATCGTCGAGTGAGCCTGCCGTGATTGATAAAAGCCCTTTGGGCAGGGCAATACCCTTTGCAGCGATATGGTTGACAAGTTTATTGACCCCGTCAATATATACGCCTCTAGTCTCGACAGATTTATAAATAGCGGGGGGTAAAAAAGGTTTTAACTCCTTTTTATCCCGGTTGAGCCAGAATGATATAACAGATTCCATGAATCCGATGATCCGGTTACTGCTTTCCACATGGGTCTGTTTTCTCAAAAAATGAATCAGCACATCCTTGCGGTGGGTGATTTCATCAATTTCAGTTGAAATATCTCTTAAAAGCCCTTCTGCTCCGATATCGTTGAAATATGTCGGAAAAAGGCGTGCTAACTGTTTACACAAGTTATAAACCGGCTCGATTTCACTGTTTAAGAACCTTGTGATATCTCTTGGGAACAGATCTGTATCTTTTATAAACACACCGCAGAGGGTCAGGTGAATTATCAAGCCGGATAAAAGCCGGGTTGACCATTTGGGCATGATTTCTATTAATTCCATCCATGTCCGTATGTTCTGGATATGAGCCTGGTTGGCTTTTATCTGCCAGTCATCCCCTACTCCTCCGATCATGGGCGACTGAAAGCCGAGACTTACCGCGTTGTCGATGAAAAAATTGATCATATCGCTTTCATCTGTCTTGTAAACCGCTTTTCCCATGTTTAATACACAATTTAATACTGTGGATGGGAATTCTGCCACGCGATCTCTCAGCACTATAAAACTGTTTCCCATCAGCTTTTCCACGTTCATGAAATGATCCTGGGAAATCAGTCTGCTCAATGTCATATTGATATCCCGCAGCGCTCCT
>JAUCGE010000013.1 GCA_030377965.1 Desulfobacterales bacterium HSG16 | reverse complement strand
TATAAAGATAACAATGAGACATATTGTTTTAGTCGGAAATATGAAGGTTGGCAAACAGGGAGACAGCATCGTTACGTATGCGCTGGGTACAAGCCTGGGACTGATCGCCTATGACCCCGTAGCTGGAGTCGGCGGGCTTTTGCATGCAATGCTGCCGTTGTCGAAGACCGACCCTAAAAAGGCCGAAACCAATCCCTGTATTTTTGTCGATACAGGTGTACCCAAACTTTTTAATGAAGTTTGCGACATCGGGGCTGAAAAATCACGGCTGATCATAAAAGCCGCAGGATGTTCCAGGCCCGAAGGAGATAATGAAATGTTTAAGATCGGGGAGAAAAACTATTCTGTTTTAAAGAAAATTCTTTGGAAAAACAGCATGTTGTTAGAATCTGAGGATGTCGGCGGAACGGAAAATCGAACCATTCAGTTTGACATCTCAACGGGTGAGGTCGTCATCACAAGCTAAACCTGAAAAACTCATAACCAGTAAAATTCAACATGTCAGAAGTGAGGTTATTCGATGTCGATTAATGTGCTTGTTGTAGACGATAGTGGTGTCATGCGAGCGATGATCATCAAATCCATGAAGATGAGCGGTCTGTCTCTCGGAGATATTCATCAGGCCGGCAATGGTGAGGAGGGTCTTGCGTCTCTGGACCAGAACTGGATTGACCTTGTTGTTGTCGATATAAATATGCCGGTCATGAACGGGGAACAAATGATCGACTCTATGAAGTTGAATCCAGAAACCGAAAACATCCCTATTGTCGTAATATCCACGGAAGGCAGCAAGGTACGGTTAGAGAGCTTGAAGCAAAAAGGCGCTGCATTCATACACAAGCCTTTTACGCCTGAAACTATTCGGGATACGGTGAAGGATATCATGAATCTGGATGATGGAGTATAGACCATTTTTTTCTTAGAGTCGAAGCATGGGAGATGAGCGATATGATAAAAGTGCTGATAGTCGATGATTCGGCGGTGGTCCGCAATATTCTGTCGAAAGAGCTGTCTAAATACCAGGATATTAAAATTGTCGGAACCGCAGTTGATCCTTATGTAGCAAGGGATAAGATCGTTCATTTGAAGCCGGATGTGATTACCCTTGATCTGGAAATGCCGAGAATGGACGGCTTGTCATTTCTGGTCAAGCTGATGAAACACTATCCGATTCCGGTCGTGATCTTGAGTTCTCTTACCCCTCAAAATTCCGAAACAGCATTGAAAGCTCTGGATTTAGGTGCTGTGGAAGTTTTATGCAAACCTGGATCTGCGTATTCCACCCTTGATATTTCGCGCAGCCTGGCTAATGCTGTTAGAAATGCAGCATCTGTAAAATTGAACCTGCAGCGGCATAAGCAGCCAAATTCTGAAAAAAAATCAGATTCTCTTCAAATAGGGTTTAAAACCACCCATAAAATAATAGCCATAGGTGCATCAACAGGAGGAACCAAGGCCATTGAACATGTCCTCAAAGCCATGCCTCATGCGTGTCCAGGAATTGTTATTGTTCAACATATGCCGGAAAATTTTACGCGGACATTTGCAAACAGGCTCAATGAAATATGCAACATTGAAGTAAGAGAAGCTCAAACAAGAGATCAGTTAGTTCCGGGGCTTGCCCTGATTGCTCCCGGAAACCGCCATATGCTCTTGAAACGGAGCGGTACAAATTATATAGTGGTGGTTAAAGACGGCCCTCCCGTCTATTACCAGCGGCCCAGTGTGGATGTGCTGTTTCATTCTGTGGCTAAATATGTAGGGCGTAATGCCGTGGGAGTGTTGCTGACCGGTATGGGATCTGATGGAGCCAGAGGGCTTCTGGCATTACGTGAAAACGGAGCTTACGCCCTGGCTCAGGATGAAGAAACATCTGTTGTTTTCGGTATGCCGAGGGAAGCCATCAAACTGGGTGCACCCCATGAAGTTGCACCTCTGCACGATATGCCGAAACGGATTATCGCAGCACTTGAAAAACAATGAATGACAATTACTAAAGAATAATGAACGCAAAATCTGACAGACTGGTTCCTGTTAATTATTTTCTTGAACCAGGATATATTTTCGTAGCCACAAGGCCCTCTGTGATATCCGAGGTCATGGGTTCATGCGTTTCGGTATGCCTGTATGACCGTAAACGAAAAACAGGGGGCATGAATCATTTCAGATTTCCCGATATCCGTGAAAAACATCTGACCACCGCCTTATACGGCAATGTTGCCACCATTGCCCTCATTCGCATGATGATTGGAGATGGCTCAAAAAAAAAACATCTGGAAGCACAGATTATCGGTGGATCATACAATCGCCTTGTTTCTCCAAGAAATATCGGCAGGGAGAATATCATGACAGCCCGAAGCATCCTGGCAAGAGAACGGGTCAGTCTTGTGTCCGAAGATGTAGGCGGTGAAAAAGGTAGAAAGGTGGTTTTCAATACCTGTACCAATGAAATTGCGATCATGAAGGTCGAAAAGCTTAGAAATTCCGACTGGTATCCATATGAAAACGAACGATAGCCTTATACCATAGATAACCGTTGTTATCCAACAGATTCAAGCATGGAAAGCTCGTCCGATCTCAGCACGCGATCTATATCCAGCAAAATTTTTACGCCTCCTTCAATTTTGGCTATCCCAAGTATATACTCTGTATCAAGCTCCGTTCCAAAAGATGGGGCAGGCTCTATTTCTACAGATTTGATATTTAAAACTTCCGACACAGTGTCAACCACAATACCAATCATTACATTGGAGTTTTCTCCCCCGATTTCAACAACTATTATACATGTTCTGTCCGTATAATCGCTGGCCTCAAGATCGAATCGAATACGAAGATCCATCACAGGAATCACTTTTCCCCGGAGGTTTATCACGCCCTTTACAAATTCGGGGGTCTGCGGAACAGAGGTAATGGGCATCATCCCGATGATTTCCTTGATTTTTAAAATACCGATGCCATACTCTTCATCAGCCAGGGTAAAAGTAAGATATTTTCCTTCTTTATTGTCAATATTTTTTACAGCCTGATCCATTTTCTGTGTCAATTTCCTCATTTTCGAACATCCTCCTTCTGATCTGGATATAATACTTAACCAAGAACCTTCTTAACCACGGCCAGCAATTGTTCCGGTTTAAATGGCTTGACAATCCAGCCTGTAGCACCAGCAGACTTTCCTTCCTGCTTCTTGGATGCCTGGGATTCCGTTGTCAACATAATGATAGGCATAAATCTTGCGGAAGGCAAGGTACGCACATTGCGAATAAGTTCGATACCATCCATCTGGGGCATATTCAGATCCGTGATCAGCATATTGATTCGGCTTTTCTTTATCTTGTCAAAAGCGTCTTTACCATCAACGGCCTCCACAACCTGATACCCGGCCTGTTTCAATGTAAAACTGACCATTTGTCGGATACTGGCCGAGTCATCTACGGTCATGATCATCTTTGCCATCATTTTCTCCTTTTACATCTTCAAAAAAGGACTTCAGGATTTAGTCCCAGAAGAGTTGCTACACGTATGATTTCTGGTGAAGCCCCGTCAATTTCAAATCTTTTTCCAGCCGTTTCCGCCGTTTTTCGGGCAGACAGGAGCAACTGAATACCTGCGGTATCACATTCCTCCACCTGGTTCAGCTTCAAGATTAATCCGTTATACTGTTCGAGGCTTTCCTGCATTGTTCTGCTCAATTCTTCCACTTCATAGATCGACAGAGTGTCTGTGATTGTCAGAAAAGCACATCCGTCTTTTACTTCTTTTATTACTGCCATGACGGTATCTCCACAAAAAAAATTTCGATTTGCATAATCAGCCTGCGATAATCAGCCTATCAGGTTCAACCGGTCAGGTTCAACCTAAAAAAGCTCTACATTATCCCCGAAATCATCATCCGAATTGCTGGATTCCGATATCAATTCCATTTTATCCTTTTTTGAGTGATCCGGCAACAGAGATGGAGCATTTATTATATCGATTTGTCTTTCTTCTGTCAGCAATCCGCTCTTTTCTTCCGTTTCTATATAGCACGTTTCCTCATCAGCAGGAGGTTCAATTGCTGCTGCATGACGCTCCTGTAACGCCGGTTTGAGTTTATTCGGTATACATATACCGTCCAGGTAACGAATTAAATTATCGAATTCATCTGCCAGGTTGAGCAGAAAACTGATTCGTTTTACGTTTATATTTATTTCCTCCTTGATCCCCCCTGTCTGTCTGCATACGTTTCCTGTTTTTTTCTGGTATCTTTTGTACACAACTGCAATATCTTCTATTCCAGTATCAATTTCAGCGCCCGATGTTTCTTCATTATTCCGAGGTTCATCGGAAACTCTGGATCTGAGTTCATCAACACTGGTCGAAACATTGTCCAGAAGGCTTTTGACTCCAGCAGAAAATTCATTGGTCTGATCAGAGAGCTTCTTCACTTCCTGGGCAAGTACCTCCAATGCCCGCCCCTGTTCACCCAGATGAGCAGCCTTGACAATTGCATTGAGCGCTATGATGTGGGTTTCCGAACTTATTTCCGCTACACGGGACATGGATTCCGAAAGCCGGTCGGCAGTGTCCGAAGCCTCAGATGCCGATGTGTTAATTCCTTCTATCAGGCTGTTGACTTCATCAATAATTCCTTTCAAGCGGGACAAAGCCGATGCCAGAGCAGGAAACGGATCATCAACATCTGCTGAACCAGAATGGCCGCATTCTCCTAAAGCCACAAGGCCGGAGCCGGAAAGCGATTCTCCCAGCATATCAATTTCAACAGAAATCTTATTGAATGCGGCAGTACTTTTTTCATATGCGTTCAGAATAGTCGATATAGATTCTTTCAACCAGATCCGTTGAAAACTGATAACGGAACTCAAATGACTGTACCTGTCAGGTGGATATTTCCTGTTATTTCGATGGCCTGTAAAAATCTGAACAGCATCATCAATAACCTCTATCATATTTGCGATGCCCTGGGTCATGCTGTCATGAATTTGAATTCCAACCACTATTTCTCCGACCTGGCGGGATATATTTTCAGTGTGGCGGGCAGCTCTTTCAAGAGCTTCAATTGAAAGCTCCATGATTCTTTCGATTTCCAGAAGAGAAGTTTCAACTGTTCTGTCTGCGTCATTGGTCAGGTTACGAAGCCGGTTAAGGTCTTTGGCTATCTGGTCGAATGCAGCGGTCTGGCTGTTATGAGTTTTAAGCGCTTCCTCCTGAATACCGCCTATAATGCCGGTTACCTTGGAAGAAAGCTGGTGAATCTGTTCGGAAACAACCTGAAACATATCTGTGGTTTCAGCTGCACGAGAGCTTTCTATTGCAATATTAAATCCGAGCAGTCGGAAAAACATTGCTATTTTTTCGACACCAGCCGAAACACGCCTGAGCTTATCAAGATTATGAATTATTCCTTCTATATATTGCAGATCAGTATGTATATCTGAATGACAGTTATTGAGTTTCGATAAAGAGCTGCGGGCAATGGCTCCTACCCTGGAAAAAGGATTTTCACCAGAGTCCCTTCCAATTTCTCTTACAGTGTCCATTATTCTTTCTGACAGGACAGTTACATCAGAGAATAGAGATTCAAGATTGCGTCCCAGAGAGATAAAGTCCGGTTCTGCTGACTTACATACATCGTCCAGCATCTGACAGAATTCAGACAGCCTGTCTGGAATTTTCCTTGCTGGCACAATGAAGCCCTTGTAATCGGATCTGTTCTGTCTCCATGTTTTTATAGCTGTCCGTAAGATTTGCAACATTATTTTTATATGTCCTCTTTAACAAGGGCCTTTACTGCTGCCAGCAATTTCTTTCGCTCAATAGGTTTTGTCAGTGTACATGCAGCTCCCAGGCTGCCGGCAATTTTGAGGTAATTTTCAGGGCGTATCCTTCCGCCCCCCGACATGGCGATAATATTCATCGTGGGAAAATTCTCTTTTATTTCCTTGATTGTCTCAATGCCTTCTTTTTCAGGCATGATCAAATCTGTGATTACCAGATCGAAAGATGTCTGATCGCACATTTTTAAAGCCACATTTCCGTCCTGTGCATTAAATACTTCGTACCCTCCCCTTTCCAGCATCTGTGTCAACATCCTGCGGATCGATTCATCGTCATCAACAATAAGAATACAAGCCATAATGATCTCCCTTTCTTCGTTATCCACTTGTCAGACTCGTTTTTTATCAAAAAAATAAATATTAACCTGTACAAAAATATTTGTCATTGTTTGTTTTTTAAATTTTATATAAACCAGTTTCAGCTATTTGGCAATCCCCTGTTTTGATTGAAATCCTATCTTTTACAAGCTCCGGCATGGAAACAAGCGAAAGTCTAAAGTATGGTTACAGGAAAGTCTTCCAGAATCATAAACCAGGGACATCCAAACAACGGACTGGCCATTATTAATAAGCTCTTATAAGCCCCAATAATCTGATTTCCTTCAGGAGTTTGGATTTTTCAATAGGCTTGACAAGATATGAAGTCGCACCACCCTTATAATATGCATCAACTACGCTTTTGGGATCTCCCAGAGCTGTCATCATTATAATTTTTACCTCGTCAGATCCTCTTACTTCTAAATCTTTTTCGATTTTGCGGATGCCTAACAATGCCTGCTGTCCATCCATCTTAGGCATCATGATATCCATACATATCAGTTCATAAGGCTGATTGTCATCCCATGCAAGGCGGAATGCCTGTATTGCCTCGTCACCATCAACGACAGTATCGCACTCTCCATAAGGAGAGAGAATATCTTTTAAGAGCCGCCGTGCAATAAAATCATCTTCAACGATCAGAATTTTCATTTCGAATTTTCTCCTTTTATATGACATTTGGAATAGAGCTAATCATCAAGCAGCAAAGCTTCGGAACCGAGCTGTTCAAGAGCTTTTTCAAGCTTTTCTATTAGCTGATCGCATTTTTTAACATCTATTTTCCTGATGGCAAGCTTGAGTCTGAATAATTCATCTGAAATTTTTTCCGCACCGATTATCATAGCCTTTTGCCTGAGTTCTTCACTTGCCTGCTCTGCAGCCTTAAAATTTCTGTTGGAATCAGTTTGTATTATCAGATTCCTTAATTGTTCGATTTGTTCAGGCATTGTTTTTACAAAGATCGATACTTGTTTTTTAAATTGATCAGTATCGTTTTCATAATCGTTCAAGACTTTTTTATAATTGAGTATTTTTCCTGACAGTTTTTCCTTTTGAGATGCTCGTGACGCATTTTCTTTTTTTTTGAAATTAGAAACAGCCAGTTTTTTTACCATTTTAAGCATATTCTGCCGATCAATCGGTTTCGACAGGTAATCATCCATACCAGCTGCAATGCACCGCTCACGGTCTCCTTTGATAGCATGAGCAGTCAGGGCTACGATTGGCAGGGTATGGCCCATACTTCTGATTTTAAGTGTAGCAGCAATGCCGTCCATTTCAGGCATTCCTACATCCATCAGCACAATATCGACGGATCTTTTTTTGAAAAATTCGACAGCTTCTTTTCCGTTGGTCACGCTGAATACGCTGTACCCTGTAAGTTCCAACAGTTCCACACATACACGCATGTTAAGGGGATCATCTTCTGCCACAAGAATTTTGATCTTTTTTTTTGTTTCCGATTTTTTATTTCTTACATATACGTTCTTAACTTTCTGAGAATGGCCGGCCAAAATGGTCTTGCCTGTGGCTTTCTGCGAATCTACAATTCCCAGTTCTGCCATGAAGTAAAAAGTACTGCCCCTGCCCGGTGTACTTTCAACCCATATATTGCCTCCCATAATTTCAACCAGTTTTTTAGAAATATTCAGTCCCAGTCCCGCACCGTCGAATGATCTTCGGGCAGAAGAGTCAGCCTGGGAAAAAGCATCGAAAATCATATCTGTTCGATCTGCGGGAATGCCTACACCCGTATCTTCAACTGAAAAAAGAAAATACTGACTTGTTTTTATTTTTTCTCTGTGTTCCCTGAATATCCCTGGAAATGATCTGGGTATTTCATTTTCAGGCGTAAGAGACACTCGGATATAGCCCTTTTCGGTAAATTTGACGCTGTTTCGTAAAAGGTTCAACAGAACCTGCCTGAGCCGTCCTGGATCACCAATCAGCCTTTTGGGTACATCTGTCGATATTTTTTGAATAATATCAAGCCCTTTCTCCTCAATTTGATATATAAGAGGTGCCAGGGCAGATTTCATGAGTGAATCCATGTCGAATTCAACTATATCAAGTTCCATTTTTCCGGCCTCTATTCTGGACAGATCCAGAATATCATTCAAGAGGTCGAGAAGGTTGCCAGCCGCGAATCTGGCCATTTCCAGATATTCCCTCTGAGGCCCGGTCAATTCCGTATCAAGTGACAGGTCCAGCATACCAATCACTCCGTTCATGGGCGTTCGTATTTCATGGCTCATATTAGCCAGAAATTCTGATTTGGCCTTATTAGCGACATCAGCTTCCCTTGCCAGTCGATTGGAGCGGGCAATTGCCGATTTTAACTGGCGATTGGCTGCCTCCAGTTCAGCAGTCCTTCTGCTTAGATATATCTGTTCCAGCTTTTGTCTATCAGAATTTGGCATATAACTCCAGACACCTGTTCAAAAGTAAGCTGTCTTCTCTCTGCTTAACCCAACCGATACAACCGTGTTTATCAATCTTTAAACAGATAAATTTCGCCAGACATTAAAAATTTGTTCTTCAGTTTTGATTTCTGCTGTTTTTCTTCTTTGACAATATTGGAAAAATTGGTGGATTTGATTTTTTTCAGGAGTACTTCACCTGTATCGGTATGGTAAAAGATCTTCCTGCCCTGATATCCCCCAACATCCTTTCCAACAATCCTGATAGATTCCATTTTTAAAAACTCAATCACGAATTCAACGATTTTCTGCCCCACACCGTTCTGAATGGTAACCGATGGCAGAAGGTGAGCTCCTCCGAAAACTTTAGCGACAAACCGTTTTTTTTTGCCTCCCAGATTCATTATCCGGTTAATCAAAAGTTCCATTGCATTGACTCCGTAGCGGGCAGGCGCATCAAATCTGTTCATATTGGCCTTTCCAGGAAGAAAAATATGGTTCATTCCTCCGATTTTTCTAACTGGGTCGTAAAGGCATACTGCAACGCACGAACCAAGCAGGGTGTATATGATCACCGGCATCCTGCTTGCGTGGTACTGGCCGATATGAATACGGACAACCTTTTTTATTCTCGTTGAACTCGGGGGCATTATGAGCATTCCCCAAGTACAGCACCGGCAATCCTCTCAAGGGGAAGCACCTTGTGAACAGCACCTCTTTTTATAGCTTCCTGGGGCATACCAAACACTATGGAGCTGGCTTCATCCTGAGCAATTGTGCGCGCTCCGGCATCCTTCATTTCCAGCATACCTCTTGCGCCGTCATCTCCCATACCTGTCATGATTACGCCTACTGCGTTTTTCCCGGCATATCTCGCTCCAGATCTGAAGAGTACATCTACGGATGGACGGTGGCGGCATACAAGAGGGCCGTCTCTGACTTCCACATAATATCTGGCCCCGCTCCGTTTTAAAAGAGTGTGCCGGTTCCCTGGCGCTATCAGTGTCCGCCCCCTTAGAACAGTATCATTATTCTCCGCTTCCTTGACAGAAACCTTGCATAGCCCGTTCAGGCGTTTTGCAAAGGCTGCGGTAAAATGTTCGGGCATGTGCTGGACAATGACAATACCAGGAGCATCGGGGGGCAGTATCTCCAGAAATATTCGAAGGGCTTCTGTTCCTCCTGTGGATGCTCCCATCAGCACTATTTTTTCGGTAGTGCGGATCATGGCACGGGATCGGGCTTTTGGCAAAACAGCATCAGCATTCAGCTTGGGTTCCACCGTTCTTATTTTTTCGATCCGTCGAGCTTTTACGCATGCGGCAGCTTTGACAGCATCACAGATACGAACTTTTGATTCCTCAAGGAACTGTCTGGTTCCGAGTCGAGGTTTTTCAATGATTTCAACTGCCCCATACTCAAGGGCTCTCAATGCGGTTTCAGACCCCTTTTTTGTCAACCCCGAACAGATAACCACCGGTATCGGATGCTGGTTCATAATTTTTTTTAAGAAAGTGATCCCGTCCATACGGGGCATTTCAACATCCAGAGTGATAACATCCGGCACTTCACGCCTTATTTTATTTGCAGCTATATACGGATCAGCAGCAGTAGCCATCACCTCTATTCCAGGGTCTGAGGAGAGAACAGATTTCAAAGTCTGGCGGACAACGGCAGAATCGTCCACAATCAGCACTTTAATTTTCCGTTTCATTGAAAAATTTCTTTTAAAAACCAAGTTACTCTTCATCACATTTTCCTGTAAACCGTCGAAACGACAGGAGTAAGGGGTATATCCAGACCATTTAAAGTTTCCGAATGCCCTGTGAATAGATACCCGTTGGGTTTTAGATGCCGGCAGATATTGTTCAATACCTTTTCCTGAGTCGGCCTGTCAAAATAGATAAGTACATTTCTGAAAAAAACGATATCCATGCTCTCTTTCATGCTGAACTGATGGGACATGAAATTAAGACGTCTGAAAATGACTTTGGCTCTCAATTCGGGAATGATCCTTACCAGGTTTTTCGTTCTGTCCCGGCTTTTCAGCAGATATTTTTTACGCATCTGTACCGGGACTGGTTCGATTCTTTCATGGGTATAAATTCCAGCGGCTCCTTCTTCCAGAGATTCTGTGCATATGTCTGTACCGAGAATGCAAAAATCAAACCCCGGACGAGTTACTGAAAAGCTGTTCAATACCATTGCAAGTGTGTAAACCTCTTCTCCAGATGAACATCCAGCACTCCACAGCATGGTTTTTTTCGCAGGACCCGCCTTATTGGTATGTATCACTTCAGGCAAGACTTTCTGGCACAGGTAATCAAAATGTCTCGGCTCTCTGAAAAATTCGGTTTTATTGGTCGTAACTACATCAATCAGCAGATGCAGTTCTTCTTTCATTCCACGGGAACTGAACACATAGTCATAATAGGCATCAAAACTCTTGATCCCGAGTTTTCTCAGTCTTTTTTGAAGGCGCGCCTGCAGCATGGTTTTTTTGGCTTCAGGCATCTTGATTCCCAATTCAGTATGAATAAACTGGGAAAAACGAGAAAACAGCTTGTCCGACATAGTATGTGTAAAACCTGATAATTCATCCATTTATACACTGCAATTCATCAATTATGTCTCAAGTGAAACATTTTGTCCGGTATTTATTTCAGGCACTGCCTGTGCATCTACATTTTCCATCAAAGAAAGTTCGTCTGTCGAGAATACTCTGTCGATATCCAGAAGAATAACGAAGCGGTTCTGCTGTTTTCCGATTCCCTTGATGAATTCAGTACGCCATCTGGTCCCGATTTTCGGAGGCGGCTCTATTGATCCGGGATCAAGATCTATGACTTCATCTACGGAATCGGCCAAGGCGCTGATCACGGTTTTTTCCCCTTCAAAAGTCAACTCCATTACCACGATTCTTGTATCCATAGTATTTGCAGTCATACTCAATCCAAATTTGACGCGCAAATCAATGACAGGCACAACAGCGCCCCGGACGTTTATAACACCGCGCATAAAATTCGGCGCTCCAGGTACTTTTGTGATAGTACTTAAATCAAGCACTTCCCGAACTCGGGAAACATCCAGGGCAAAAATTTCCTCATCTAGGCGGAAAGTGAGATATTGTCTGATTTCCGTAATACCTGTTTCACTCATCGTTATTGACTCCTTTAAAGTTTTTGCTTGTTCCCAAATCCAGCTCGTTCCCATATCGCAGGTGTGGGTTATCTGTGAGGTTTACAAATCAACCCGCCCTGATACCTGTGCAGACAAGACAATCTGATTGACATCCAGGATCAGGGCAACTGTACCGTCTCCCAGAATAGTAGCTCCTGATACTTCCTTGATATCCCGATATATTTTCCCCAGGTTTTTTATCACTGTCTGATGTTTGCCGATAACCTGATCCACGCCCAGACCGATCTTTTCACCGTTCGATTCCACAATTACCACCTTTTCAAAATCAGGCAGATTTTCATTGATATCGAAAGTAAGCCTCAAACTCACATAAGTGAGAATTTCACCCCTGAAATCCATAATATTGCGATCTCTTGCAAGGTCAACATCTTTTCTTTCCAGTTCCAGACATTCCTCTACAACCGAAAGTGGGAGTATGAAATGCTGATCTTCAATTTTCACAAGAAGTCCGTCAATAATTGCAAGGGTCAGAGGCAGTTTCAATATAATGACAGTACCCTGGCCTTTATGGCTGACAATTTCAGTAGAGCCTCTCAATTCATCAATCCGTCTTTTTACCACATCCATACCCACGCCCCGGCCTGACACCCCGGAAACCTGCCCGGCTGTAGAAAATCCGGGAGTAAGAATAAAGGCGTGTATTTCCTTTTCACTCAATTCTGCATCCGGTGCAATCATCTTTTTCTGAACCGCTTTTAGAAAAATAGCATTCGTATCAAGGCCCGGGCCATCATCTATCACCCGGATTATAACATGAGCTCCGGAATGTTCGGCCTTCAAGGATACTGTGCCGTGCTGCGGTTTTCCAATTGATGTTCTCAAATCCCCTGATTCCATGCCATGATCTATGGCATTGCGGATAATATGAACCAGAGGATCATTCAGCTGCTCCAGAATATTCTTGTCAAGTTCGGTTTCCCCGCCCTCTGTTTCCAGCACAACAGTTTTTCCAAGGTCTGTGCAAAGATCTCTGACCAGCCGTTTGAATTTGGTGAAGGTAGTACTGAAGGGCAGCATTCGGATGCTCATGGTACTTTCGCGCAGCTCACCTGTAAGATATTCAGCTGTTTCGGCAATGGAAAGAAGCTCTGTATCGTTTAATTGAGCGGCTTTTCTGTTCAATCTGGCCTGAAGAGTAACCAGCTCGCCTACCAGATCGACAAGGCTGTCCAGTTTTTCTGCCGCAACCCGGATACTGGAACCCCCTGTTGTCATATGATGCTTGTCTCGAATACGTTTCACATGCTTTTGTTCTTTCAGCGCTGATTCGACATTCTCATTTTCAACAATACTGGAATCAACCAGAATCTGGCCTATTCTCTTCTGCTCTTTAAGTGTCGAATGAAGAGCCTGTGATGTGATATCCTTCTTTTCAAGAAGAATTTCACCTATTCGTTTATAATCGTGATCAGAATCTTCGACAATGTCCATATCTATGATATCAATTGATATCAATGCTGTATCTTCCACAAAGATAAAAACATCTCTGACAGCGTCAATGTTTCTTCTGGTCGTAAGAACAATATCCCATATAATATAGCAAAAGCAAGGGTTAAACTCTCCAAGCATGGGAATATCTCTGGTCAGGCCGGTCAGGCTGCACTCTCCGAGTCTGTTGAGTTCGTTGAGCAGCAACTCCGGCCTTGTTCCCTGAATGAAAATATTTTCGTCCGGTTGAAAGCGGATACGGTATGTTACAGGCTCGTCAGATTCATGATTGATCTGTAAGGCAGATACAGATTCTCTGTCAGGCGAAACAATGAAAGTTTCTTCCAGTTTTTCATCCTGTGCCAGTTTTTTAAACGATTCAACAATTTCCTTCAACCTCAACTCATCTTCTTTGTTTTGTTTCTTTGTTTCGTCTGCGGATAGCATTATCCGGAGTTCATCTTTTGCTGCAAGGGACATGTCTATTAAATTTTTAGTGACTGGAATTCTTGAATTTCTTACATGATCATAGGTATTTTCCAGCTCATGGGAAAAGTTTGCTATATCATCAAATCCGAACATGGCTCCTGATCCCTTGATAGTGTGCAAAGCTCGAAAAATTCGGTCAATGAGTTGATTGTTATCAGGATCGGCTTCGAGTTCCAGTAAAGAATTTTCCAATTCCAGAAGTAACTCTTCTGCTTCTTCTCTGTAAACTTCTTTATGCTGATCCATTATCGTCTCCTCTGTTTCTTTTGTTAAATATATCTCCAAGGTTTAAACCACAAGGGATTTCCCAATAAATAAAATACCAGATGGGCGGAACCCCGACCTGCTTAAACCTTGGATGTCTTTGATACTCTCCGAGTACTTTTTTCCTGCTCTGTTCTGTGAGAAACAAATTCCTGTCCTTTTGTAACAAAGCCTGCAAAACCATCATCTTCGGGCCGGGGGACAGGGTCTGGCTGATAATGATACAGCCACATTTTTCTTTTCAGTTCTGAGGGTAATGTGCAAAGATCATTGTAATGAGCGTGAACCATACTTTTACCCGGGCTGGTCTCGCAATCATGAAATATTACCGACACATTATCCGATACATCCATTATCAGTTTCCGCGTAAACTGAGTATCTGTAGTGAAGAAAAATTTTTCCCCGCATCCTTTTCCATCAGTTCCAGCTTCTTCAATCAGCAGGCCATAGCTGTAAAAATTTTTATAACCTGTGATAATATGAGGCATTTTGACCAGGGTAAAAAATATTCCTTCCCATAAAAACACACCATCTCCGGCAACAGCGTTGCATCTGAAATAATCCGTCAGATGCATCTGTTTACCTTCAATACATCCGAGTCCGGCTTTCAAAGAGCAGTCCCACATTTCATACATTGTGCTTTCTTCCATAAAAAGCCCTGGCCGATTCGGACGCTGGCTGAAATAGCTCTGAAAAGCCAGCCATTCCATACCGCCGATATGATCGGAATGGAGGTGGGAAACATATACGGAGTCAATTACGTCACTGACATGGTTTTCACTGATCGATAAACACTCACTCAAGGAAAACCTGATATCGGTGCCGCAGTCAATCAGCATATTCCTGCCATTGCCTGCAGTGATCAGGAGATTGGACTGGAAATATTGTCTTGTCGTAAAAGCCGAACCTACACCGATGAATTTGATTTTCATAAAAATACCCTTATTCGTAAAAACGTTTCACGCAAAGGAATACGCGCTTGTTTTGTTCGATCCTGTGTTTAAAAGTTGTATCGATACCTGAAAAAAGCTGTTGCTTCCGGAGGCACGGATGTAAACAGCACAGTCATTACAAACGGATCATTTGAAATGACCTGTGTTACTTTGCCATACAGGTCTGTTGTAATCTCGTTTTCCTCATCATCAAACAGATGGATTTTGAGATTTTTCAACCTGTCTATGGGCATATCTGTCTTGATTTCCGCGCCCTTATCCGCAAGCTTGAATATATATCCCTTATGTGCATCATCCCGTGTATCTTTTTCATTGAGAACATAGAACTGAATCTGAAGAGACTGACGCAGTTCGACCATTTTGATCTCCTCTTTTTCAGAAAGATACAGGTTGTATTCACCTCCGATTCCGCCGATTTCATAAATGGTGAGAGGCTTTTTGACACCTTTGGGCATGACTTCGAGCTGATCATCTATTCTCAAGATATGCCCGCATGCTTCAAGGGTGCTTTCTGAAACAAGAGTCTGCCCTCCGACCGTATATGATTCGATTCTTCCGGTCAGATTGACGTTTCTGCCTACAACACCATATTTGGAACGCTTTTCAGATCCGATATTCCCGACAACCAGATCCCCGGTATTTATTCCGATTCCCTGGGCTACCTCCGGATATTTTGCCTGCCTGTTTCGTTCATTGACTTTTTCCATAGCCATCTGCATCTCCATAGCACAGGCAACAGCGCGTTTGGCATCATCTTTTCTCAAAATCGGGGCACCGAATAATACCAGAATGGCATCACCGATAAATTCATCAATCGTTCCCTGATACTCAAGGATTATTTCAGTCATAGTTTCCAGGTAAATATTGATAATATTCAAAACACTCTCAGGCGGAAGCCTCTCGCTTATGGCTGTAAAGCCTCTCAAATCAGTCATCATGACAGTGACTGTTCTTTTTTCTCCACCTAATTGCAGGCCCTCAGGAGATTCAAGAAGCTTGCTTACAATGTCATCCGAAAGATATCTGCCGAATGTCTCTTTGATAAACGTGTTCCTTACTTCCAGCTGTTTCTGACTTTCAAGAAGAGCATTCAGAGTCTCGTTTTTCTCAAGGAAATTGATATATCCTCTTGAATGATGCCGAATCCGGGCAATGACTTCGAGCCTGTCAGGAAGTTTGACCAGATAATCGTTGGCCCCTAACGCAAAAGCTTCTGCCTTTGTTTTCGGCTCTTCCTTGCCTGAAAGAACGATCAGTGGAACATTCCGTGTAGCCGGGTTGGCTCTGAAATAACGAACCAGCATCAGCCCATCAATTTCCGGCATCACAAGATCCTGAAGAATGACGGTCGGGGAGATCTGCTCCGATATCTTTATAGCCTGGGTAGCATCCTGGCAGTAAAAAAAATCAATGTCATCTTCACTGGAGAGCATTCTGCGTAAAGCCTCGCCAATAATAGGCTGGTCATCCACCAGAAGTACGGTGATTCTATGTTCTGTCAGGGTAACGGTATTATCCATAGTTTAAATATCTGCTATATTTAGTAAAAATTTTCATTTAGAAATCCGCTGGTTAATCATCCGCTGGTTAATCATCCGCTGGTTAATCATCAGTGGGTTTCATGCAATTGAGCCTGGCACAAACAGCCTGCCCAATTTTTTCAACCGGCAGGATTTCATCTGCCGCGCCAAGTTCTGCTGCTGCCTTGGGCATACCGTAAACCACTGAACTCTCTTTGTCCTGAGCAATGGTGTGCCACTTTGCTTTTTTCAAACCTGCCAGCCCTTTTGCTCCATCTTTACCTATACCTGTCAATAAAATGGCAATTCCAGGTTCCGGCCATATTCGCATTAAACTGTCAAAAAAAACATCTACAGACGGCCGATAGGAAATAGCTCCCGGTTCTGAAGTGTAGGAAAAAGTCATGGACGGGGTAATTACCAGATGATCGTTTGTGCCTGCTATATATACGGTATCAGGCTTTGGCCTTCCTCCTTCGGGAGCCAGCAGTACCCGCAGGGGAGTCTGTGCGTTCAGCCAGTCAGCCAGCCCGGCGGAAAAACGTTCATCCACATGCTGAATTATTATAATCGCACATCCCAGCTTTTCCGGCAACCCGGAAAGAATTCCGGCCAGAGCTCCGGGGCCTCCAGTCGATGATCCCATGACTATCAATCGGGGTAAAAAATCGATTTTCATGGTTCTGACAGCCTTTTCACTTTTCGAATCGGTCAAGTGGCCATACAGCCTGGCGATAAACTGGATTTTCCTCAACAGAGTATATCTGCTCTTCTGTGCGTTGGAGCCGCTGCCCATCATGGGAATATTGACAGCATCAAGAGCGCCATGCCCCATTGCCTCAAAAACCATTGCTGTGTTTTCCCCAATTGTAGCAGTAACTACAACTATAGGGCATGGAGATCCGGACATGATCTGCTGGGTGGCTTCTACACCGTTCATATTCGGCATAATGAGATCCATAAGGATAAGATCCGGGGTATCTGCCAGAGCATTGCGAACCGCTTCCCTGCCATCACGCGCTACCCACGCGACATCATGGCCGGGAACGCTCATAATTATGCGGCGCAAACTTTCCGCAGCCATTAAAAGGTCATTCACTATGGCGATTCGCATGCATAGATCCTTTCGGTTCGACAGGTTGACATGTGTATCAGGCTACCTTGAAACGGGAGACTTCTTCTTGAAGCCCTCTGGCAGCATCGTTCAACTGCTCAATGGCCATAAAAGACTCGCGCAGGGATTCGACTGTCTGCTGCATCTCCTCGCTCAGATTTACCATGGAACTGTTGATTTTCTGAGAATTTTCAGATTGAAACTGCATGGATTCGTTCACTCCCTCAAAGCTTGGAGACAATGCCTGAACCTGCTCGATAATCCGTGTCAACTGCATACTGATTTTGCCGACATTTTCAGCACTTTTCTGTACTTCAGCGATAAAAGCGTCCATTTCCATGACACCAGCCGATACAGCAGACTGCATTTCCTGAACCATCTGGTCGATATCAAGGGTGGCCACGGCAGTCTGATCTGCGAGCCTGCGAATCTCCCTTGCAACAACGGTAAAACCCCTGCCGTATTCACCTGCTTTTTCAGCCTCGATGGCCGCATTGAGAGACAAGAGATTCGTCTGATCAGCCACTTTGGTAATGGTCGTGACAACAGAGGTGATGTTAGCGGCCTTGTCATTGATAGCTTCAAGCTTGCCGGATATGGATTTGGAAGCGTTTTCCATGTGACGCATGGCATCTTCCATATGGGAAAGATCGGTCTGTCCGCTGGTTGCAAAAGCAGCTGTCTGCTCTGACATGGCAGCCACTTTTTGAACTGTTTCCACAAGCTCACCTGAAACATCCGATATTTCACCTACTGCTCCGACCACGTAGTTGGTCGATTCCAGCTGTGTTTTCATGACCGCTTCCTGTTGTTTGGAAGTGGCAGACAATTCTGTGGCAGAAGAGGTAACCTGTATTCCTGAACGCTGCACCTGGCCTATCAGCATATTCAGACCATGTATCATTTCGGAAAGCTTGGCTACAAGTTCGCCTATCTCGTCTTCATTGTCCTTTAATATTTCAGCAGTCAGATCACCCTCTGCAACAGCACCTGCAAAATCGATCAGTTTATCTACGGGTTTAATGATCCGGCCTGTTATATAATGTCCTGCACAAATAATCACTATTATTCCAAGCATTCCGAAAAACATCATCAGACCCAATGTCGATTTCTGATAAAAATCAGCGCTTTCAATGGCAGTTGTCCGAGTGTATGCCGAGAAATCACTTAAAGACTGCAACTCTTTTTTTATCGGGTACAGGGATTTTTCCAAAGATAAAACACGTTCAGCAATTTTTCCTTTTTTGTCGAGCAGGTTTTTTTGAAGAACGGCAATCGATTTTTCAGTAGAGTTTAAGTCTGATTCCAATGAATAAAATGCTTTTGCGATATCCTGGATGATAGTTTTAAGTTCCGGCCTGTTTTCTGTGGCAAGCTTGAGCTTTCCCAGTAAATCATGTGTGTCTTTCAATATCCCGGGAATCGTGTTTTTCTGTATATCAAGTACCTGGCTTTTCTGTTCTGCCATCATTATCTGCCTGATACTGTCAGTTAAAAACGCTATATTCATTTTCAGAGCATTACTCTGTTTTTGCATCTCGGTCAGATTTTGCAGATATTTGTTCTGACTGATTCCGTCTTTCAGCGCTTCAGAAGCGTTTTCAGTATGGACACTGAAATGTACGTACTTGTCTATAGCTTTTTCAATTTTTTCAGAAAAAGACCTGGCATTTTGATGTAGATATTTCCCATTATTTTCAAATGTTTTCGCCTGCTCTTCAATATTTTTTTCAATATTAAGCCGATTTTTCATAACATCGAAGATATTTTTTATGGCATTGATAATACTTTTTCCATTCGTTTCCATTTGTTTATAACTGTTATCGAGTCTTGCCATGTTCCATTCTATTTTATCATTGACAGTGCCGCTTTTAGATTTCCGATTTTTATCAGTATCCTGATTACCGTCATCATTCCTGTCATCTGTTTCAGCATTATCCGAATTTTCATTACTGTTGATAAATTCTTTTGTGATATTTTTCAGTTCTTCGATTCCTTTGGTAAACTGGAGTTTATCTATACTGGTTTGATCATTCAATTCATCAAGTCGTTCCGGCTTTTCAGCTTTGAGCATGTTAAATCTGCCAGTATTCAAAGAGGATATAGACTTGCTTACATCATAAACAACTTTTTCCATCCTGGCTACCTGAATCAGTTGTTTCTTCCCTTTGGCAAGCATGAAATTTGAAAATCCTCCTGCAGCAAACATTACAAAAATGATCAAAACACAAGTCCAGGTCATTCTCTGCAATATTTTTTTGATTGTCATATTTGTAATAATATTTTTCCATTTCATTTTTTTCATGATCTTTTGCTCCCGTCGGTGACGTTTCTACAGTCGTTTTTATAACCGTTTATGCAAAAAAGAAATAAAGCAATATTCATGCCATCAAGTCTGAAAAACGTAACAAAACGCAATCCATCCATCAATCTGTTCCTCCTGTACATAAATCCGCAGAGCTTTTAAGAAAGGATATATAATTTTTGACTTCTTCCACATATTTATCATAGCCTTTAAATAGCTGGCTTTTCATCCTCCCGAAGTAAGTGTCATCCAGATCACTCATATATTGGCGGAACTCGGTTTCATAATCATGTCCCCGCCCTTTCCCCATATATCTTTTCTCAATTTCCATACGCCGCCCCTCAAGTTTTTGTCTGACTGCGCCTATGGATTTCCGAATTTCATTGAGTTTTACACGCGAAACTTCCATTTTCTTCCGCTCCAGTTTGGCCTGATCCAGTTTGGGCCTCCAGATAGGTTTCCAGTTGGATGAAACGCATTGATAGAACTTGGAACTCATGACACGTCCTTCCGAACTTAGAGTCCTGAGTTTTGATTCATAATTTCTACGGATCTTTTCCAATGCCTGTCTCTTTAAAATCAGCTGTCTGTATTCTTCTTTCAGATCCGCTGCATGGGTATTCGAAAGGCAATAAAACAAAAGCATAGCGCAAGCCATGATAAGAATTCCTGGTCTATTTTTCATGAAGTTACCTCTCTTTTTTTGCTATGGACTTCAGGAACCCGGCAAGAATAATTTTTCCGGGTCACTGCAAACAATCGGATCATAATGATTCTCCGACCAGATCAACTACCGCATCAATAAACGAATTATCCTGAAAACTGCTCTTGGTTAAATAGTAATCTGCTCCTGCCTCAAGCCCTTTGAGCCGATCCTCTTCCTTGTCTTTGTACGAAACGACCATGACCGGCATGGATTTCAGCCTGTCAAGTTCTTTGATATGTGAAATCAGTTCGATGCCGTTCATACGCGGCATGTCTATATCCGATACCACCATATCATAAGGAACTGTTCTGACCAGGTTCCATGCTTCCATCCCATCTACGGCAACATCTACATTATATCCCTTGCTCTCCAGAATTTTTCGTTCCATTTCTCTTACAGTAATGGAATCATCCACAACCAGAATTCGTTTGCCAGGGTCCTTGTCTTCATCATCCGTATCCTGGCCTATCTTACGTATCCTGTGCTGTCCGCTCAACAGGCCGTCTATGGAACGAACCAGGTCTTCCACATCGAAAATCAGAACCGGTGATCCATTGAGCATGATAGCCATTGATGTGATATCGGACAGCTTTCCAAGTCTGGAATCCAGAGGGCGCACAACCAGATCACACTCTCCGATGAATTTATCCACCACAAGTCCATAAGAATGCATTCTGTCACTTATCACAACAACACGCATTTTATCGGAAGGAAATTCAGCTTTTTTAAGTTCCAGCACATCATGAATATCGACAATGGAGATATTTCTGTCATTCATCCTGAAGTACTGCCGATCTTCAACGGTTTCTATTTCGTCAGTGGAAAGCATGAGACACCGATCTATACGTGCCAGAGGAAACGCATATGTTTCATCCGTAATTTCCACAACAAAAGTTCGGACAACAGATAGAGTCAGGGGCAGTTCCAGGTGAAAGGTGAGTCCATGTCCAGGTTTCGACACGGCTCTGACAATTCCCCTGACCTCGTGAACCATGTTATGAACAACATCCAGCCCTACTCCTCGACCGGAAATTTCGGTCACACTGTCAAGGGTCGAAAATCCGGGTAAAAATAAAAACTCCATTAATTCCGGTTCAGTCAGTTTATCCACCATTTCAGAATTGGTTAACCCTTTGTCGAGAATGCGATGCCTAAGATGATCCGGGTCAATACCTTTGCCATCATCTGTCACTCTGATCATGAGCATACCGCTTCGATGCATGGCTTCGAGTGTGATAGTCCCGCTTTCGGGTTTACCTGAAGCAACACGTTCTTCTGGAGATTCTATACCGTGATCTATTCCGTTTCTTAATAGATGGATCAGTGGTGCATCCAGTTTTTCAAGGATATCTCTGTCAACATCCGTATTTTCCCCGATAATTTTCAATTGAACTTTTTTGTCCAGTTTCCTGGCCATATCCCTGATCATTCTGGGAAAACCTCTGATTCCATCTGAAAACGGCCGCATCCTCACACCAATGACTTCATGATATAGACGGTCAGATAACATGGCAGAAGAACTGTTAAATAGATCCAGGCTGCGTAATCGATCCATCAGTTCCTGATTGCACTGTTTCCCTTTTTCTCTGGCTTTGGATATGTGCTTTCGAATTAAAGCCTCATTTCTGAGGTTTCCATTTTCAAACTGGTGATCCAGTAATTCTTGCAGTTTCTCCTGAATGCGAAGCAGTTCGGCATGTTTTTTCTTAAAAATCATCAAAGAATCATAAAACGGAGCAAGCCATCTGGAACTGATTACAACTTCACCGGCCAGTCCCATCAGTCGTTCGATTTTTCCGGCAGTTACCCGCACCATCCTGTCTTTTTCCGAAAGTTTCTGCCTTATGGGCCTACGCCCTTCTGCATTTTTTACATGAGCAGGTTCTTTTATATCAGGCTGTCTTACCTGGGTATTAGGTGGTACTGAATCAGTCTCGGCAGCCGCCATCGGAGGTGCAGAGACAGGCTGTGGTGCAGTGACAGGCTGTGGTGCAGTGACAGGCTGTGGTGCAGTGACAGGCTGTGGTGCAGTGACAGGTTGTGGTGCAGTGACAGGTTGAGCATCTTTGCTCTCCTGAGATTCAGGCTCTAAAGCCGCCGCCGGGCTTTGTGCAACATCGGATTCTGTCGGTTGTTTAACAAAAGATGGAACGTCTTTTTCAATGTTTTCCTGTTCTTGTTTCGGCGGAGAAGCTTTCGGCAGAGAAACCTGCTCACCCGATATGACAGATGAGATAGCAGCCACAAGATTGTCGATATCTTCCTGGTTGGATTTTGTCCATTCATCCGAATCATCACCGCCAGCTTCTGCAATCTGAATAAGCATATCAACGGCTTTTAAAAGGATGTCGATATGATCCGGTTCAAGAGAAAGCTCTCCTTTCTGCATGGCCACAAAACAATCTTCCATCGTATGGGCCAATTTTACAGCAGCATCAAGTTCCACGATACGTGCCCCGCCCTTGATGGAATGGGCAGCACGCATCAAAGCTTCGATATTGTCTGTTGCATCTGGATCATTTTCCAGGGAGAGCAGCCCTTCGTTCAGAGTGGCGGCGTGGCTTTCCACCTCGGATCTGAAAAGATCCAACATGGTGAAATTGCTCAAATCCTGGTCATTGCTGTGTATCACAACTTTTCATTCTCCTTTTTTACTGAACACTTTTTGTAAGACTGAAGAGCAGCAGATCATCATCCATAAACGCTACATGTTTGTCGTTCCACTTGAAAATGCCTTTAGTAAATGTGGCCTGAGCCTTTGCCACTGTGACAGGTACATTTTGAAATGTATTTGGATGTACACGATGTATGCCGTGAATTTCATCAATGGGAAATACCCATTTTTCATCGTTTTTATCCATGACCATCATACGCTTGTATGATTTGGAGCTATTTTTTTTCGTGCTATACCCCTCGATTCCCAACAGATCTTTCAAAGAAACGCATAGCTGAATTTCGCCTCTTATATTGATAATACCGATCAATACAGGATTGTGCCGATGCGGGAGGCTGTGGCTGTGAAGATTTTCAGGATTGATGACTTCAGCGAACACTTTTGTCCGGATACTGAGCCATTCCTGTTCAATTCGAAAAATCACAACTGAAATGGTGTTGAAAAGTTCTTCTTCTTTTTTAGTGGCCATTACTTTGGTCCACTCGTCTCGATATTCCTGAGAAAGCTCTCTGTCCAGAAGATTTCTGCCTACCTGTGTAAAAATAATGCAGTTTCGGCAGTGAATCACAGTATCGAGTTTGGGACAGCGCACTTTTTCATTGCCCCAGACTCCGATTTTTTTCCAGCAGCCATCTGTAATTTCAACCTTTTCACTTAGCTGTTTTTCGGATTCATTCTTCATTTTCGATGGTAGCACCCTCTCTTTTCAATATTCGATCAGCACGCAGACGTAATTGAACTGCCCTGCCCGGCTCTCCCCGACGTTCCATAATAAATGCCAGGTGGCCCAGGGCCTCATAATGGTTCGGATCAAGATATACTGTTTTATTAAAGTATTTTTCTGCCTTATCTTCTTCATTCATAGCCTGGCAGATCAACCCCATAAGAAAATTGGCCGGGATCATGAGAGAATTTTCGTTCAAACATTCTTTACACAGCTTCCGGGCCTTTTCCAGATCTCCCTGATCAGCATGGAGCGTGGCCATTTTCATAATTTTTTCATTGTTACTTAAATTGTCGTGTTCTTCAATACCCAAGGGCGGTTTTTGCAAAAAAGAAGGCTGTTGACAGGACATTTTTGCATTATCCGGTTTTTTATGGACACCGGCAGAAGCAAATCTGGATGAGGCAGGTACTTTTTTTGAAGAAAAAACTTTTTGTTTCCTCCTGGGTGTTTTCTTCCTCAGATCCGAACTCTTATCTTTTATGGAAAGCTTTTTTTTTGTGCAGGCGAAAACACTCGGTTCACGAATCCATGTAAATTCGGAATTTCCCACCAGAGGCCGTTCCACATGACCAACAAACAATATGCCGTTTCTGGCCAGCATTCTGCCGATGTTATGCACCACTTTTTGTTTAGCTTTAACACTCAGGTAAATCAAGAGGTTACGGCAGAATATGATGTCGTATGGCATCTCGTTGGCCAAAATATTACTATTGATCAGATTCCCCTGCAAAAACCGGACTTTCTGCCGAACAGATGGTTTGAGAACAAATCGTTTTTCCCGATCATTTACGACAGGTTCAAAATTACGGTCTCTAAAAGACAAATTCCTGCCTCTGAATGATTCCGGGCCAAAAACCCCCTCTTTTGCTTTATCGAGAGCAATACTGCTGATATCCACTGCATCAATGAAATACTGGTTTTCCTCCATGCCAGCATCCATCAGGGTAATAGCGATGGAATAAGGCTCTTCCCCAGTTGCACATGGAATACTCAATACACGCAGTACCCGGTTTTTATGCTTTAAAGGCCATTGAGATGTGATATAGTGAGACAGAAATATAAAGGATTCCCGGTTTCTGAAAAACCAGGTTTCAGGAACCACTAACAACTCGATCAGTTCATTCCACTCTTTCCCGGATCTTTCCAAAGAGTCCAGATAGGTATCAATCTTGTTCATGCCAAAGATTTTCATACGCCGATCTATAGCTTTGGCAATGACATCCGAGCCAATGGCGCTGGCCGAGAGTCCTATCCTGTTTTCCACCATAGATTCAATTCTGGTCTGAATCATTGATACCATTATCTTCATCAGGAAGGAAATGAACACAGTCTGGTAACAGATCAAGGTCGATATACTGAATCATTTCTCCCTGTTCCATTACGATTCCACCGAGAAAAGGGGCATCTTCCGACCGAATAGACGGTTGTACGAATGCGTTATCAGGTTTCATTACGGTTTCGGTTACACGTTCGGCGAGCAATCCGAGAATATTCGATTTTCCTCCTTCGTTTTTATAATCGACCAGTATAATCCTCGAACTCAGACGAATTCGGCAGAGACTGCCCCTTATAAGCCTGCAAAGGTCGATCACTGGAACGATGGTCCCGCGATAATTGAAGTAACCGGCAAAATATTCGGGTGAATGAGGTACATCCTTGAGATTCACGATAGGCGCTATCTCTCTTACCCGATCACACTTGACTGTATACATTACATCCTTGATATAAAATAACAATACGAGCATAAATCCCATCTTCCAAATTTTGACAAAAAATCACTTCTCAGGTTATGATACGAATATCGGTTCGCATCATATCTTATTTCAAACGAATCTGCAACTTATTATATAAAAGGAATGGACAAATATAATGTCTTGATTAATCAAGAAAATAAGAGGTTGTTAAATATGTGCTGAAAAAAAAACGAAGATGAAATAGCATAGCGGACACATATTATTCAGGCCATGATATCTCCTGCAAGGCTCGATTTTTTAAGAAGGTGCGGACTCATTTTTGCTATCATACCCTTGAGATTCTGATTCATTTTTGCCTGGTACAGAGTTTCTGTCTCGGCTAACTGGGAATAACAAATTCCATGAGCTTTTCTCAGATCAGCTTTGTTTAACCGGGTTCCGATAAGCAGGCATCCGTCAAGGTCAGCATCCTGCAATGTTGCTCCATTTAAATCAGCGCCGGTCAGATCCGAGTCTTTAAGATTGGCTTTCCACAGAATAGCCAGCATAAGATCAGCGCCCATCAAATCTGTTTCAGACAGGTTGATCCCTTCCATGTCAGCTTTTTCAAGATTGCTCCTCCATAAATCAGCGTTTACCATTTGTGCATATTCAAGATTCGATCCAGACAGTTCAACCTGCTGAAGGTCTGCACCATTTAAGCTGGCGCAGCGAAGGTTGGCACCAGTCATATCAGCGTTTGCAAGTTTTGCCCCATCAAGTATGGCTCCTTCAAGATTGGCATATCTTAAATCTGCTTTTTCCAGGCAGGCTCCTGAAAGGTCTGCACCTGTCAGGTTTGCATTCATCAGATTGCTTTCTGAAAGGTCTGCACGCTGCAACGAGATCCCGGCAAGAGTGGCATTTTTCAGATTGGCCCTCCACAAATCACCGTTTATAAGATTTGACTGATTGAAGATGGTGTTTTCAAGATTCGAGCAGATAAAATTCGCTCCGTCCAGATCAATGTTTTGAAAAACTCCATCTTTAAAATTTTTTCTCCAGAG
This sequence comes from Desulfobacterales bacterium HSG16, assembly GCA_030377965.1. Lineage (GTDB taxonomy): Bacteria > Desulfobacterota > Desulfobacteria > Desulfobacterales > HSG16 > JAUCGE01. The sequence goes on along the minus strand of JAUCGE010000013.1, from coordinate 28,719 downwards.
ATCCGAACCTTTGGACTCTTTTCTGATCCATGTAAGCATTTTTCCAGCCTCCATGCTTCAATGTTCTGGTTATTTTTTTATTTCGGATTCATATGTATCATGAGTAATTTGCTTCTGGCAAGTCGACCAGCATGGTTTGAAGTGCAAATATCGCATATGATTACTACACACCGGGTATCGGGCATCAATTTTGATAGTGTCAAATCAGTCAATATCCTCAATCTCTATGGAACTGATCTCAAGTTCTTGTCCTGACAAGACATTTATGGCTCCACTGTCACATCGACTGCATTTGAAAACAGGGCCGCTTATTGTCCATCTGTTGCCGCATTCGTTACATTCTGCTATGACAGGCACTTCCTCAATAACCAGGCTGGCTCCCGCAAGGGGGGTATCCTTTGTGATGATTTCAAAACAGAATCGAAGGCTTTTGGGTACGACAGCAGCAAGTTTCCCCACTTTCAGATTCACCTTTTCCACTCTGGCATCTTTCATATCGTCTGGAACGGAAGCAGATGCGATTTTAAGCACCTGCATGGCTATTCCCATTTCATGCATCGGTTATTATATCCTTATTAGAAATAAATCTGTTATTATAAATATCAGGTAGAGTTTTTGTCAAATTCTTTATTCAACGGCTAAAAAACATACCATAAATTTTCGATAAATGCTGACTATAGCCAGAGCTTTCATATTTTGTTCACTTTTTCAAATATTATCATGGAAAACAACAAACGATCTGTGATATTGGTATGAAATGAATGAAAATTTACAAGCTTCGATTTTGATTGTGGATGACAATATCAGGAATCTCCAGGTTCTTGCCAACATTTTAAGAGATCATAATTATAAAGTCGCAATGGTCAAAGACGGCAAAAAAGCATTGAAATTCATCAAGAAAAAAACACCGGACTTGGTTCTTCTTGATGTAATGATGCCCAAAATGGACGGTTTTGAAGTTTGTCGGCATCTTAAAGCCAGCTCTGATACAGAAAATATTCCGATCATTTTCATCAGTGCACTTCATGAAACAGAAGATAAAATCAAGGCATTTGAATCCGGTGGAGTCGATTATATTACCAAACCTTTCCACAAGAAAGAAGTTGTTGCCAGGGTACGAACCCACATGGAATTGCAGAAAAGCCGGGAATCCTTGAAAATAGCGTATAGAAAACTGCAAAAAGCCTATGAAGAAATGGATCGGGCAGCAAGAACCGATATTCTGACAAGGCTTTCCAATCGTCGCGATATTATTGAAAAACTTAAATATGAAAAAACAAAATTTGGAAGAAGCCAGAAGCCTTTTGCCCTCATACTGGCCGATGTCGATGATTTCAAATATTTCAACGATGAATATGGGCATGATTGCGGTGATTTTATCCTTGAGTCTATTTCCGCTGTTATTCAAAGCAGTGTTCGGAAACAGGACAGCGCTGCCAGATGGGGAGGGGAAGAATTCCTGCTTCTGCTTCCTGAAACCAGTTTAGATGGCGGTTTCACAGTTGCAGAAAAAATACGTCAAAGACTCACAGATCAGGTCTTTGAATATGGGAAATGGCGGCTGTCAGCCACTATGACCTTCGGAATCAGCATTTTTTCTGCTTCAAAAACTATAGATAAGTGTATTAAACAAGCAGATGAAGCCATGTATCAGGGTAAAAAAACGGGAAAAAACCGCGTTGTATGTTTTAAGAAATTTAAATGAGATCCCCGATTTTCAGCATAATCATGAATAAATTGTAAGTTCGTCTTTTATACATATCCTCAATCAAATCTCTTTATAATTTACTTATAATACTTGTAATTTTGCTCATAGGCAAATATCTGGAGTCTGGCAAATAAAACGATTGACACATCATTCATTCAGCTTTATAATGGGCGAATATTTTTGTTATTTCTGTATGTTTGTTCTCCTCTGGAACGAATTCACCTGTGACTGACTGATTAGAATTGCTGATCTTTTTGCCTGATTTGGAAAATTTTTTCCTCTCCTTTTGAATTACAGGGGAGAAAGGGGGTAGGTATGCTTTTTGTCAATCCAGACTATCAAGGAGGTGCAAACATGAAGCACAACGGAAACGGGAGTGCTAATTATAGGGCTTTTCTGCGTGATGGCTGCAAAATGCCAATAATGTTCGCAGATTGTAAAAAACGGAAATATTTTGTCGGAACCATGTGTAATTGCAGTGACGGGGGAATGTATTTCGAGTCAGAACACGACATACCTTCCAAGTCTGAAATTTTTATTCAGGTCAATAACAATACTTCTGATTTGGATAATAATGCACTCTGTGAAGGATATCGCGCTCAAGTGATGTGGTGTCGAAAAAAGAATAGAAACGGTCATGAATATTATGGAATAGGTGTCCGTTTTGTCCGTAACTCCTGCCATCAGTGTGGTGCAATAATGCCATTTGAAGAGATTTGCGAGAGTATCAATCATATGCGTCTGTGCGTTGAGTGTTCTGAGAAGATGAACCTGCTTTCCGATGGAAGATTCAAAGAATCCATCCAGAATTATTTGAGTGGTAACGTGGTATAGCAGAATGCCTGCCCTGGAACGTATCTCCTTTTTATTGGACAGGGAAGAAGCATTGATCTCCCCTGCCTCATTGTGAATCCTGTTTTTTGCTGATATTTTTTTTGCATACAGGTAACCATTTTTCTTCAGAGTGCTGCTGTCAAATGTCTCATCATCAAAAATCTTTGATAATCACAGCAGATCGGGATTTTGAAAAAATTCAAAAAAAATAACAATCCTGATCTGCTGGCATATCAAAACTGATCTGTACTTTTTGTTCCAATAATTTGCCAGACAGAAACATGCGTATCATAACTAATTGAAACTTTCTGATGACAAGATTTTTTAAAATCGAGTACAGATGATATAGTCTATAAATTTAAATACATAGTCATTCGTCTAAGAGATTTCGAAGCATGAAATCAGGATATTCCTGATTGAGTTTTTTTTCAGAATGTGTCAGATGTCAATGCATTCGCATTTTGTTCGTTGTAACTGTCAGTCATGGGAGTTTATGGAAAATATCTGCAATATACTGTTTTCAAGACTCAAGGCAAAAGGACTGGTATCAGTTGAAATACAGAGACTGATAAAAGATACCTTCAACATTCTTGACAATATGGAACAAATTACATCAAGATCCGTCAACCAGTATCTGGAGCGTCTGGGATGGGAACAACATATGTTTGATGATTATACTTTTGAACTGGTTCTTTTTTTGTTTGAAAATAAAAAGCCCAATTTTATGAAATAGCGATACGGCACATCCTTTCAGATTTAATTGCACAGTTTTTTCTTACGGACACTATAGAAAATGCCGGATTTATTCCGATCAGTATGAAAGGCCGCCTTATCAGGGATGCTGCCTGGTGATAGAAGCCCGAGGAACGCAAGAAAGCTATAATAGCAGCTGTTTATCTGTTCAGCATGAAAAATACGAAAGGACAGCATGAGTATCAGAATTATATTGGCAGACGATCATAAAATTATAAGAGATGGTTTGCGTTCTCTCATAGAAAATCAAATGGGCATGGAAGTTATAGCGGAAGCGAAAGACGGCAGAACTGCTGTTGCGTTGACCCGCAGACACCAACCAGATATAGTAATTATGGATATAAGCATGCCCGGTTTAAATGGTATTGAAGCCACTCGCCAGATTACTTCCGAATCTCTGAGCTTCAAGGTCATAGCCCTGTCCATGCATACTGACAGGCGCTTTGTGCAGGACATGTTCAAAGCCGGAGTTTCCGGTTATCTGCTCAAGGATTGTGCCTTTGAAGAACTCAACCGAGCCATTATTTCAGTGATGTCAGGCCAGACATATCTGAGTCCTATGATAGCCAGCGTAGTCATAGATGATTATGTCCTGCAAGTACCTGAAAACAAAGATAAGAAATTCCATCTTTTGTCAGGCAGGGAAAGGGAAGTGACACAGATGATTGCTGAAGGGAACACCACAAAACAGATAGCACTGGCACTTCATGTCAGTGTGAAAACCATTGAAACTCATCGCAGGAATATTATGGGAAAATTAAATCTTCACAGCATTGCTGAACTTACCAAATATGCTCTGAAAGAAGGGTTGACTTTCTAAAAATCTGAATTTTTTTTGGTATTATATTTTGCATCAGTGAATTGCATGATTTTCGAAACCCAAAATCAGGTTTTCCCTGATTGTAGAAACAGAAAAAATGGTGCAGGCTGTATAACTTGAAAGATGCTGCCATTCTGATAAGCCTGTTCTGACCGGCACGTCCCTGTTTTCGCATTTGCGTTTACTCTTAAATGAATCGAACCTATGAAATCAATCGAACCTAATAAACCCATTGCCGGAAAAGAAGATGGCCTGATATATCAGGAGCGACTTCGCAGCCTGGTATCTCGACAATCTCTGGATGGAGAAAAAAAGTGCAGACAGATTGTCGAAAAGCTTCAAGGATCAATAGGTGCGCCTCTGACAGTTGCGAATATCAAACTGGGAGTGCTGCAAAATGGAGTTGATTCTGAAAATGCAGTTAAGCTGAATGAAATTCGTAACCTGATAGGGCAGGCTATTTGCAGTATGCGCCAATTATCCACGGAAATCAGTCCTCCGGTGCTGTACGAAATCGGTTTTGAAGCTGCTGTCGAGTGGCTGGTTGAAAAAATCTGCGGTCAATACCCGCTCATCAGTATCAAGATCGAAGATGATATGCAGGACAAGCCCATGAATGAAGCAACTCGAGTTATAATTTTTCAGGCAATCCGGGAGTTATTGGCAAATATTGTAAAACATGCCCAACCGCGAAATATTACTGTCTCTATAAAACGAAAAAAAGCTGACATTCATATAGATATTACCGATTATGGCTTAGGCTTAGAAAGCCAAAACGATTTTATCATATATAAAAACCCAAATACCTTGAATAATCAATATGATCCTGATGAATTGTTCGGACTTTTCAATATAAGAGAATATCTTGGTCACATCGGTGGATATATAAAAATCAAATCGGATTTTAGGAAAAACACCAGAATCAGCCTTATAATTCCTCTTCCAGAACTTATCTCCAATGGAAAAGAAAAGCTGGTTGCCTGAGAAATTACATTTTTTTGAACTTTATATTTTTTGCTCAATACGACCTCAGCGGCTTTGATCTGGCCATGATTATCGCACAATTAAACCTTCTTTTTCAAGCTGTTACAAACCATACCGAACCCGATGGCATCTTTGCAAGCCCTTTATCCAGTATATTTATAGTCTCTAAGATTTTACGAATTTCAAAATAAGTAAATTTCTTATTGCATTTATAAAATAAGTTTGCTACAAGATTTAGTTACCGTTTGATCGTTACTTTTTTAGTTTTTATAAAACTGCTATTGAGAATTTGCCGGAGCCTGCAATCAGGGATACCTGTTCTATGTGCATGAGCCGAGTTTTATCAAGATCCAGCAGTTTTAAGTGTTATCTTTCAATTCCTGTAAATATAAAGGTGTTAAGCAATATGCGTATAGCTGGAGCAGGTAAGTTGCGCGATGCATAGCGCTCAAGCTATCCATTTGATATTATTAGAAAATCAGATTTAATCAACATCTGTCACACCCCTCAATATAATGTAGTATTGAGGGGTGTTTCAGTAACCAATTGTTTTCAAAACGAATCACGGAGGGGGTTTAAATGGAAGGCATAAACATCGGACAAATCATTAAAAGCAGTACCCAGATATATGATACATGGCTGGACAATGTTGATACTGTGGCTCGCAACAGTTTTGAGCTGGGCAGGCAATCACTTTCCGGAGAACAGTCAGATACGAATCAGTTTTATTCAGGCATCAAAGAAGCTTGTGACGGAATTTCGCAAAGTCTGAAAGATACTCCTTTCAAAGGAATTGGCAAAATCGACCCTGTTTTAAAAGAATCCATAGATATCTTTTCAAGCGATGAAAATGCGATTCTTTCAGCTTCAAGGGCATTTAGCTGCTACAACATAAATCTTGTGAAAAAGTCGGTTGCAGCAGGAAATGAAGTGACAGGTGCTATGACGAAAATGATGACTGGTACGCCTGTGGATGAAAACACGTTCAGCCGGATGACCAATGCCTGCATGGATTTATACGAGCATGCCCTGAATATTTTTGCCATTCCACAACAAGCTTTTTCCCAAACTCCAGAAGAAGAAAAAGAAGAAACAACCGTTTCAATAGCGATAAACACAACTCGTTCTCAGCCAACGAGAATAAAAAAATCTGAAACAGAACACAATCATACTCGCAAAGCAGCAGCCTGATCGCATTAAGTACCCGGCCAATAAATCATTGACATTTTCTTAAGAGGGGGAAATGGATTATTGTCATTAAGTTGGCTCATTGGGAAGAAGTTAAAAAGTATATGGTCAGGTACTTATGAGTATTAGATATATAGGATTTTAATTATTTCCAAATAAATAGAAGACCAGTTATGCCCGTTCCCGCGATCATCGCGGGAACGGGCATAACTATTTGATCTGCTGAGTTATCTGGCAGGAAATTTTTTCGTTGAAAAATTTCGCAGAAAGATGGCGTGGACGGAAACTCCACCCTACCATATCTGGTATTTTATTTATTGGAAAATCTGGCATCCTTCATTCAGTAGTTTACACTTTCCGTATGTCTGAATCCTGATTCAGACAAAATGAGGCAATAAAAAACAAGCCAGAATAAGAAAAAGTGTAAACTACTTTTTGACGAATATGAAGGATGCCGAAAATCCCTTAAGCAGCGAATATTTCTTATAATTATTTTTTAGGAGCTTTCGGGGGGCTTATCATGGCTTCTCCGTCCAATATCTGTGTGCCTTCCTGATTTTCGCATGTCGTCTTTAGCTTTGCCCGGTTTTTTTCGGTATCAAGGGCGATAATTTCGACTTTCGCGGTAACGGTGTCTCCTATCCTGACTGGCGCGAGAAATTTCAATTCCTGCTTAACATAAATGGTTCCGGGGCCAGGTAGCTGATTTGCTAAAATAGCGGATATGAACCCTGCCGTAAGCATTCCATGCGCTATTCTGGTCTTGAAAAATGTTTTTTCCGCATAGGCTTCGTTGATATGGGCAGGATTGAAATCTCCGGTAATTCCAGCATACATGTAAACATCAGATTCCGAAACTGTCTTGGCGAATTGAGCGCTGTCTCCAACTTTCAACTGATCAATGGTTTTTCCGATCATTTTTTGGTTTTTCCTTTCCAAAAGTTTTGGTTTTTAAAGCATTTGATGAATTAATATGCCCAAAGAGAAGAATGTTTTTTTTGTACCTGGAAAATATTCATAGACTTGCGGCGGATAAAAGCAAAGCCTTTTATCCGCCAATATTATCTGCTATGGCTAATCATCAATATATTCAAATTATTAAAACCATTGCTTGTGAACCCAGATATCCTTTTCCAGATTTTCCTTGGCTTCCTGAAGCTGAAGAAAAACACTGGCATTCTGAATAGCAAGCGCTCCCTGATGGGCAAGAGCTTTGATCATCATAAGTTCATCAGCAGCAAGATTCATCTCATAATCAGCGAATAAGCGCATTTCACCGATCACATCTTTTTTAGACATGATGGGTGTACATATCATTGACACGATACCTTCTTTTTGTGCCTCTTCTCGGTAATGAAAACGTTCGTCATTTGGAACATCTTGAGAAGTTACTATGCGGCCTTCAAAAAGTTGTTTTACCACGGTGCTTGTTATAGAGATAGGCCCTTTGTCCAGAAATGCCTGGCTTAATCCATAGCTGGTAATAAGATCCATAGTATCTGTATCTTTGTTGTACAGCCGGATCGATACCCCTTTCATTCCCATTGTTTCTCCGATCTCGGAAGAAAGTATATGCAGAATTTGTTTGATATCGAGACTTGAATTGATGCTGGAAGCCAGATCAAGAAACAGCCTTGCATTCTGGTTAATCCGCTCAAAAAGACGCGCATTTGATATTGCCATTCCCCCCTGCTCGGCCAGGGAACCCAAAAAGGCTATCTCATCTTCTGAAAAATCTTTGGGAGTTGAAGTATAAAGGGAAAGCACACCTATGGCCTTACCGCGAACCATCACCGGAACCACCAGAATGGAAGCTATACCTTCGGCCTTTTTTGCCTCAAGGTTTTCCAGGTTCGTATCTTTTGTTGCATCATAGATAGAAAGATAGCCGCCTTCTTTAAGGATATTATCCACAACCTGCCTGGCTTTCATAGGAGCCGCATGCAGATAGCTTTCGGAAAGGCCCTGGCTGTATGCAGGCTGAAACAGACCAGCTCGCTCGTCTTCCAGATAAAGACAGGCTGCTTTACCTTCCATGGCCTCAATGGCGTTTGCGACAATGAGTTGAAGCAATTCATCTTTTTTGAGAGTTGTACCCAATGCTTTGCTGATCGTACAAAAAGCTTTGAAATAATCTGTCTTTTGATTGGTCATTTTTTATCTCGCTCCCTTGATTCTATTGTTTTCGACCGGAAGCGATCTTTGCCCCCTTTGTCGCTTTTTTTTGTCTGCCTGAATGTGTTCCAGGCGCAGTAGCGGATTTGCTTTTAGCAAATTCTATCTTTTGTTTTTTTGTTTTATTCTCAACTGATTTTTTTGAAGCAGTCTTTTTTTGCACAGTTTTTTTCTTTGAATCCGATTCTCGCTTCTTTAACCAGGAAGAAATCTTCGGGGCAAATTCTTTTTGATATTTGGAGCTGACATAAATACCGATATGACCGGTGTCCAGGCACATATCCTCAGTATCATCGCTCCCCACGTTTTTAGTTAATAACTCACAGGCTTCGGGTGGAACCAGGTGATCATATTTTCCATAGATATTCAAAAGCGGCATAGTGATCTTTTTCAAATCGACCCTTTTGCCGTCAAGTTCGAGTTTGGACTGGATAAGAAGATTTTTTTTGTAACAGTCTTCGATAAATTGTTTGAAGGTGGCACCTGGTATGTCAGGAGAGTCAAAAATCCATTTTTCCATCCTGATGAAATTTTCGACAAATTGCTTTTTATCCATATTTTCGAAAAAACCGACATACTTGTCGATCATCAGCCTGGCAGGATTGAGAAGCAGGAAACCCAGATTCATGACATCTCCGGGCATATTTCCATGCACATCCAACAGTGATTCCGCTCCGCTGCTTTTCATCCATATATGGAGCAGGCCCTTGTCAGTATCGAAATTGGTCGGTGTGACAGTTGTAATCAGATTCTTAATCTTTTCAGGATGAAGGGACGAATACATCACAGAAAATGCTCCCCCCATGCAGATTCCCATCAGATTAATTTTTTCAATGCCTGATCTTTCCCGGATCAGATTCACCATGCGATCTATATAACCGTTGACATGGTCATCAATTGTTACATAGCGATCCTTGCGGGTAGGGTATCCCCAGTCAACCATATAGATTTCAACGCCATCGTCCATCAAATTCTGAACCACGCTTCGACCGGGCTGAAGATCCAGCATTGTTTCACGGTTGATAAGGGCATATACCATTAAAAGAGGTCTTTTATGGGTAATTTTTTTCGGCCTGTAATATTTAAGCTTAACCCGATCTTCTTCATAGACAATTTCATAAGGGGTCTGGGCTAATTCGGAATTAAGCGGGTTAAGCAATACTTCGGAAGCTTTCCTGGTGTGGGATTTGAGCTTCTCCGTCTCTTCGGAAAGCTTTTTCAAAATCAGATCGACTGCTATCTTAGGCTGACTCATAGGCATCCTCCTTTTGCGATTTTAAATCAAAGGTCACAGATTTTACCCTTTAATTTTCTCAGACAGATCCATGACCTTTTTTTTCAGAAGATACAGATCTTTGTAAAGCTCGTCCATATCATGATTGGTGGGTACGGGTAATTGTTGAAGAACATCTGTAAGAATCTCTTCTTTAGCCTTTTTATACTCTGTCAGTGACTTGATGGTCTTGTTCATGACCTTCGTATATTCAGGCGATTGCAGCAGCGCCATATAATGACCTTCGAGAATTTTGATCCACATGGAATAATATTGCTTGTAATCATCATGAATCTCTCCGTCTTCGACCATCTGCTCAATCTTTTCCTGCATGATACCATGTGATTTTTCAATAGGTACGAAGAACAGGTACATAAATTCCTGAAGCGTTGTGGAAAACAGGGTCTGCTTGTCGATCAGCCTGTTTATCTTTTCCTGATAACCTCTGGTCAGGCCCAGTTGGGGTATATTCAAATATTTTTGAACTTCCCTTTCATACAATTGCCGAATGTTTTCAAATGTTTCGTGATCCAGGTCATCAAAATTATAGGCATCTGTCTGCCCCATAGCAGATGCCCGGTCGCTCCATCGCCGTCCTGATTCAATGCATGTTTCCCATGACTGCTGGGCAACGTTCAACATAAACTCGGGCAATGTTTCCGTGGTCTGGAAAAACATACTCAGATTTTCAGGCTTGGTAAACATTGATGCCATAGCCTGAAATAACCTGGCGTTGGATTCCATGGTTTTCTGGGTTTTTTCAAAAATACCGCCAGAAAATTTAGCGGAAGATTTATCATCTGAATTGCTAAATGGCGTACCCGCACCTGTTTTGCCAAAGTCCTTCCAAAAATCTGTCATGAACTTGGTCCATGCAGTATACATTCCCTGCATATCATCATTATTCTGTTTATTTTGATCCATTTTTCAACCCCATCAGATGTTAATGGTTTTAGCTGGTAAGTTGAGTTTACTGCTTTTACAGCTTTATTGGAAATTTAGTATAAAGACAAGGATAATTTATGAATTATCCTCATTTTTTTCACCTTTTTCAAATGGACGGGCCAGAAAAGGCGAAAAAGGAGCCATATCCTGAATAGTCTTTCCTGCCATAGATGAAAAATCCATTCCGAGTTCCAGGCAGATATTGAGCTGTTTGTCCATACTCTTTTTGTACTTGAGATAACTCAGGATAACGTTTTCCATATATTTTTCAAAAAAATCGCTTAAAATATCCTCCCCAAACCTTATAATAAGATGAAGCAGGGAAACAGGCAGAAGACTGCTGTCTTTTTTCGCCTTTTCCATTATGATCTGGGACAGGATCAAAGCGGTTACATCCTGATCAGTTTTCAAGTCGATCACTTCAACACGCTTTCCTGCTCTGATTATGTCGGCGACATCTCTAAGGGTAATATACTTACTCTGCTGAGTGTCATACAATCGCCGGTTCGGATATTTCTTCAGTACAACCTTATCAATCATTTTCCACCATTTTTTTTGTTACAATGCAGCAATAATTTTATTTTGATTGACACACTTATTAACATAACTCCTTAATTGTCAAGCTTTTTTTATCCATAATAACCAAATGGCCAAAACAGATTTTTTTTGTGCAATGCATCATTTCTTCTTGACAAAGATTAATTTTCGATTATGATATTGTTCATTGACAGCAAAAAATTTTATAAAAACATTCTAAGGAGACAACGCAAAATGCAGACAGGAAAAATGGTCAACCAGGTTATCGCGACTCAGAAAAAACTTTTTGATAATTCATTCATGACAGTAACAATGATTCAGGATCAGACAGAAAAAATCTATGGTACAACACTCTCCAAAATGCCATGGGTTACCGAAGAAAACAGGAAGGTACTTGACGATTCCATCAATCAATATAAAGAAATCAGAACCGATTTCAAGAAAGCTATGGATAGCGGGTTTGAGCAGATGGAAAATGTTTTCACAGCAAAATAAAGAATATATTGCGATTTTTTTTCAACAAAGGCTTGCCTCTACTAAAATAATATTGTAAATTTAAAATTTAAGGAGTCACATCATGGATCAGAAACAATTGTTCAAACAGATGATCGATTTTCAGAAGACAACTTTCGATAATTCATTCAAGGCTATGAGTACCCTTCAGGAACAAGGTGAAAAAATGGTCAACATGTTTGTAGAGCAGGCCCCCTGGCTTCCCGCAGACGGGAAACAAGCCATCACCACCTGGATCGACACCTATAAAAAAGGACGCGAAACATTCCTTGATACCGTTGAAAAAAACTTTGAACGGGTAGAAGAATATTTTGGAAAAGACGAAACCAAATAGATATTATAAAGATAAAGTCTAAAGCCCCTACGGCCTGTGTCTCTTTTATTCCACAGGCCGCACTCTGCAAGACAGGAGGTAAATCAATGATAGATCCAGGCGTTTTTTCAAAGGAAATCTGCTCGGAAAAACTGCTCGGTAGTCTGTTTCTTCCGGCAGAAACGATTGTCAGGCAGGTCAGTACCCTGCAAAATTATGCAAGTGGCTTTGCAAGATATTATGACGAGTTCATGACACCATTCATGATTTCCATGCGCTATTTTTATCAGGCAGAACAGGATAAGCTTGCAAAAGCATCCCCTGATGAAACTATGGATGCCTATCTTGATCTGCTTGATTTCAATGTGGATATCATGAACCGTTTTCTTTCCAGCAGCATGAATGCATTCAACGAATTCAATGCACGGGAAACCCAACATGCTCTGGCTGCATGGTTCAACACTATCTATAAGTTGAAAGGGGAAGACTTCAAGGCTCTAATTGAACGCCAGGAGAAAATAGCGGACAGGATGGCCAACGTTTATCCCAAGGCTATTTTGGATATCGAGTCCGAATTCGGGTTTCATTTCGAAGGTGACGGCAACATCAAAGTGGCTGAAACAGATCGGTTCGTACTTTATCAGGTACTCCCTGTCAACAAGGCTGTCCAAGTTAATTCTTCAGCCAAACCGATTTTAATTATTCCGCCATTTGTACTGGGAGCCAATATTCTTTCATTTCTGCCTCATGACAACAGGAGCTACTGCCATTGTTTTGCGAATCAAGGGATACCTACATATATCAGGGTATTAAAAGAAATAGCGGATACACCTGCTCTGCAGATCATGACCGGAGAAGATGATGCCAACGATACTCAGTATTTCTGTGAGACTATAAAGGCAAGACACGGCAAACCAGTTACCTTGAATGGTTATTGCCAGGGCGGTTTTCTGGCTGTTTGCGATATGCTCTCCGGTAAGCTGGATGGCCTGGTGGATGCGCTCATTACATGTGTATCCCCTATTGACGGCACCAGAAGCGTCGGATTCACCGATTTTTTAAAGGGTCTGCCCTCTCGCTTTAACAGCCTGCTTTACGGTACAAAAACATTGCCCAACGGCAACAAAGTAGCTGATGGATTGTTAATGGGCTGGGTGTACAAGCTTAAAAGCATAGAGAACAATGCGCCTTTAGTTGCTTTTTATCGTGATGTAATGATGTTGAGTCCGAGAAATGGAAAAGAGCCAAAAATCAGCAAAACAGCAGCAGCTCTCAATTACTGGCTGCAAAACGAACGCCGGGATCTGCCTATTGGTATTACCGAAATGAGCTATGCGTCATTCAATGATCCTATAACCGATGATGGCACACTTCCTGTAAAATTGTTCGGGAAAAAGCTCAATCTCAAGCGTATTCAGGAAAAAAAGATAAAATGGCTGATCTGCTATGGTGAACATGACGATCTAGTTGAAAAAAATTCAGCCATAGCTCCCAGTGATTTTATTGAAGTGGAAACATCCGCATTTCCCAAAGGACATGTTGCTATAGCTACATCCTGGTCAGATCCAAAATCAGCATGCCCTCTCCACGGCATCTTCGGTGAAGAAAAATATCGGGGGCCTGTTCGGTTTCAACTTGATCTGGATAAGGAAATGGCCGAAGCAGATCAGGAATAATTTTTTTTTAAATCTTATCTATAACGGAGCAGATGCAATGGATCAAAAATTTCTGGAATTCTGGGGTCATTTTCTCATCAATTCGGCAAAAAGTATGAATCAGGCAGACGAGTTCAATGCCTGGATCAAAAAAGGCTTTTCAGGATTTTCCGGTACCAGTGATCAGTCGTCCTCTCAGTGTTCCGAATTTGCGGAAATAGCAAATTTATTCCGTAAACTTTACGGGCTGGATCAATTTTCAGAAAATAGTTCTGAATACCAGGACATGGCAAAGGAAGCCGGGGAAAAATTCAAAAATTCCTTTACAGATTACCTGTCGTTAATGGGTTTTGTTCATAGAGAAGAGCATCTGCAACTGGTTCAAAAGTATGAAAAGCTAAAAGAAAAATGCACGGATCAGGAAGAAACCATCCGGCATCTGAAAATGCTCTTAAATGTAAAGAACCCGATGGAAACAGAGGCGATGTCAAACCTGCAAGACATTGCCAAAGACCAGAGCCGTCTTTTCCAGAAGATGTTTGATGGTATGGGGCAATATGTCAACGCTGTCAAATCAGAAATTAAGTCTGAGGATAAACCAGAAGCTCAAACTGAAGCAACACCTCAAACTGATCTGGAACAATCAAACGAAAAAAAGGATGGCGGCAGAGAAAACAATACAAAAGAATGAAGAACTCATATTTTGTGTTAACTCTGCCCGATATCCCGCCGGTCTGTTCTCCCCCCTTTCTTCAACCGGCGGGATTTTTTTCTTCTTTAGCCTGTATTAATTCATTTTTTATCCATCCATGTCTTGCACCCGTTTAAGTTTAGTGGTAAATAGCCTTCTTGTTTTTTCATTATAGACTTTACGGTAAGGTCTTGGATGAAATTAATTGTTATTTCATCCACTGCCCTTAAAGTCTTATATTTTCGTGACCTCTGGTAACGACAAATCATGAAAATTGCGTGGAACATCATCACTGCCTCCAGATAACGGCAAGATGTTATAAACTCAATTTTCGTATAATTTTTTTTTCAGGATAAAACATGGAACAACCGCATATCATGATTCTTGGAGTCGGATGTCTGCTTTTGACCGACGAGGGCTTCGGTATTCATGTAATAAACCGTTTGAACCGGGAATATAATTTTTCAGAAAATGTTTCCGTAGTTGACGGCGGGGTGCTGGGAATGAATCTCATGGGAACCATCTCTGAGGCAGATCGGCTGATTGTTGTTGATGTGATCAGAAATGGTGGAGAACCTGGTACGCTGTACAGAATCGATCATGAAGATATTCCAGAAAGAATCAGGGCAAAAAATTCTTTGCACCAGATCGACTTTTTAGAAGCTCTCACACTTTGTCAGGCACTGGATCATGTGCCTGAAACCGTAATTTTAGGCGTGGAACCCAAGGATATGACAAATTACGGTATACAACCAACACCCCTGATTTCATCAAAAATCGAGCAGATGCTTAAAATGGTGATTGAAGAGACCGAAAAACTGGGTGCCACCTGCGAAAAAAAGGAAATAGAAGACCATGTGCCTTGCAATCCCTTCTAAAATAACCGAAATTTCAAATGATATCGCTACTATTGATGTGGACGGAGTCACAAGAACCGCAAGCCTGCTTCTGATGGCGGATGCAGAAGTTGGAGAGTATGTTATAGTCCACGCGGGATTTGCTATCCAGAAAATCGATGAGATAGCAGCAAAAGAATCTTTGGATCTTCTAAAAGAGGCAGTGCGTATGGCTGAAGAGAGGGAAGCCGGATAGCTTTTAAATGTCTGCATTTCCAGGCCGAAGCCTGGAAACAAGACAAACGAGAGCGAAAAAATTTAAAATTCAGAAATTTAAGATCAGGACAGTTGATGGCGTTTCCGGCGGACGATTTTTTCCTTGTGATTGGGAAAATCGACTTTCAAACAAACACCTTTGTCAAACAATTTTACAATTGTTCCTTCCTTTTCTTCCTTCTTTTTTCCGAATTTGAACTTTACTTTATCACCGATTTCCATAATATATCTCCTGCGTCGTTATTGGTAAAAGGTATTTCCATAATATACACGACAAACGATTGTCAAACATAAAATAATATTATGAACAAAGATATTGCAAGGCAGATAAAAATAAACGGTATCGTTCAGGGAGTCGGATTCCGTCCTTTTATTTATCAGCTTGCGGCAGAACACGGACTTTTGGGGCATGTATCCAATACATCTTCAGGTGTTCGTATCCATGTGGAAGGCAGCCCTTCTTCTATCGAAGTTTTTAGCAGGTCAATTGCAAAAAAAAAACCTCCTCTCGCCCATATTACCGAAACATCATCAGAACATGTCAAAATCGCAGGGTATAAAAAATTTTCCATAATCAAAAGTCTGAACCAGGAAAGCAGGTCTACTTTGATGTCTCCGGATGTGTGTGTCTGTGATGACTGTCTTGCCGAAATGTTTTCGGAAAGTGATCGGAGATACCGCTATCCTTTTATTAACTGCACCAACTGCGGGCCAAGATATACCATAATCGCAGATATTCCATATGACCGCCCCAAAACTTCCATGAAATCCTTTAAAATGTGCAGACTCTGCCAGGCTGAATATGATGATCCTGAAAACAGACGGTTTCATGCTCAACCAAACGCCTGCCCCGACTGCGGCCCTCATACAGAACTTTTCGATTCAAAGGGTAAAAAAATGAAGTGTCTGGACCCAATCAAGCAGGCAGCACTTTTGCTTGAACAAGGCAGGATTGTGGCAATCAAGGGGTTGGGCGGATTTCATCTGGCAGCAGATGCAGGCAATAATGATGCTGTGGCCTGCTTGAGACAAAAAAAAAACCGTGAGGAAAAACCCTTTGCGCTTATGGCTTTTGATACAGATATCATCAATACCTTTGCACATGTTGATCCTGATTCAAAAGACCTGATGTCATCCATACAGCGGCCCATTGTCTTATGCAGGAAGCGCACGGGAAATAAACTTTCCCCGGCCATTTCCCCGAACAACAAATATTTCGGCGTGATGCTCCCATATACTCCGCTCCATTACCTGCTTTTAAAAGATCATTTTACAGCTCTTGTCATGACTTCGGGCAATTTGTCCGAAGAACCAATTGCAATAGACAATAATGAAGCCTTTGAACGATTGTCTGATATTGCCGATTACTTTCTGATTCACAACCGGGATATTTACCTGCGCTCAGATGATTCGATAATAAGCCACATGGCAGGCAAATCCCGTTTTATACGTCGATCCAGGGGGTACGTACCAATACCTGTGTTTTTAAAACGCAAGGTTCCTATGACTCTGGCCTGCGGTGGAGAGTTAAAAAATACCATCTGCCTGACAAAAGGGAAAAATGCATTTGTAAGCCAGCATATTGGTGATCTGGAAAACCGTCAGACTCTCGATTTTTTTGAGATGGCCATTTCCCATCTGAAAAATATTCTCGATATAAAGCCGGATATCATCGCTTATGATATGCATCCTGACTATCTAAGTTCTCAATATGCCATGTCCGTTGAAGATGTTAATGTCACAAAAATACCAGTTCAGCACCATCACGCACATATAGCTTCCTGCATGGCCGAAAACCGGGCAGACGGCCCTGTTATAGGGCTGGCTCTTGACGGAAGCGGATATGGAACGGATGGCTGTATCTGGGGCGGGGAAGTTCTGATCGCCCGCTATTCAGGTTTTACCAGGGTTGCACATATGGAATACCTGCCGCTGCCAGGAAGTGCTGCTGCCATAAAACAACCCTGGCGCATGGCTGTCAGTTACCTTTATAATACATATGGAAAAGAGCTTTTCGATCTTAATATTCCTTTTGTTGCACAAATTGATGAGCAAAAACTGAAGTTTATCGTGAAAATGATCGAAAAAGGGATCAACTGCCCAAAAACTTCGAGCCTCGGGCGCTTTTTTGACGGTGTGGCAGGTCTGCTCGGATTACAAAAGGAAGTAAGTTTCGAAGGCCAGGCAGCTATGGAGCTTGAAATGATTGCACACAATAAAACCCATATGAGATATGATTATGAATTTACATATGGGGAATGCATCCAGATATTACCAGCGCCTGTTATCCGAGGTATTGTAAAAGATCTGAAAAACAAGGTGGAACTTTCTGTGATAAGTTCAAAATTTCATAATACCCTGATTTTTCTTTTTACAGATATCTGCGAGCAGATTGGAAAACGCACCGGAATAAAAACCGTGGCGTTAAGCGGCGGCGTATTTCAAAACAGAATATTTTTTGAAGGTATCGTGAAAATGCTTGAAAAAAAGAATTTTAACGTTTTAACCCATCGGCTAGTTCCATCAAACGACGGTGGCCTTTGCTTAGGGCAGGCAGCCATCGCTGCTGTCTGTGGAAAATGATTCAGAAAGATGGCGGGGACGGAACCCCGCCCTACCATATCGGGTATTTTATTTATTTGGAAATCCCTTATCACGGAGAACAACATAAAAAATGGCTATAAAACACCTGGATGAATACAGAGATCCGAAGATTGCAAAACAAATTGCAGGACAGATTTGCAAAAAAAGCAAAAACAAAGTACGCATCATGGAAGTCTGCGGCACACACACAATGTCGATATTCAGAAACGGGATTCGCTCACTTCTGCCTGACACCATAGATCTGCTTTCAGGCCCGGGATGCCCGGTATGTGTGACAGCCCAGGAGGAGATTGATACATTTATCGAGGTTTCCCGCCTCGAAAATGTCATAATTGCAAGTTTCGGGGATCTTCTAAAAGTTCCGGGCGCAGAATCTTCTCTTATGGCAGAACGGGCGGACGGCAAAGATATCAGAATTGTATATTCCACCTTTGACGCGCTTGATCTTGCCAGAAAACATCCAGATAAAAAAATTGTTTTTCCCGGTGTAGGGTTTGAAACCACAGCACCGGTTGTTGCAGCTACTATTTTAAAAGCCCGGCAGGAAAATCTCGACAATTTTATGGTTATAAGCGCCCATAAAAGAGTTCCGCCAGCGCTTGATGCTCTTATGAATATCGACGGTATAAATATCGACGGTTTTCTGCTGCCCGGACATGTTTCCGTCATCATAGGCATGAATGCATATGGGCCTGTTTTCAATAAATTTAAAATTCCATGTGTAGCAGCCGGATTCGAGCCGGGTGATATCCTTTACGGCATTCTGATGCTTATAGAACAGATTGAAGAAAACCGGCCAAAACTTGAAAACGCCTATCCACGGGCAGTAACTGCCGATGGAAATCCACAGGCAGTAAAAATCATGGAGCAGGTTTTTGACATTACAGAAGCAAACTGGCGAGGTATAGGCCAGATTCATGCCAGTGGTCTTGCTATTAAAGAAGAATTTGCAGCATTCGATGCCCGCAAAAGACTCGATTTCACATTGCCGGACTCAAAAGAACCAAAAGGATGTGCGTGCGGAGAGATTTTGACAGGGATGAAAATTCCGCCGGAATGCGGACTGTACAAAAAAAGATGTACGCCTGTAAACCCTGTAGGGCCATGCATGGTGTCCAGTGAAGGAACCTGCGCCGCTTATTACAGGTATTGGGACGGCTGACAAGTATCTTCAAAGCCTTTTTCATCGAACAATGAATATGGCGGAGGTTTTTGGTTTTGTTTAATTTAAAATAAAATTATCTAAAATATAATAATTTTATAAAAAGAAAAGAAAAAATTTGAAATGAATACAGATAAAATCCTTCTTGACCACGGAAGCGGCGGTAAGATGTCTCATGAACTGATCACCCGGATTCTCTTACCCAATTTTGATAACCCTGCTCTGTCTTTACTTGATGACGGTGCGGTCTTTGACATAAACACAGGCAAACTCGCGTTTTCCACAGATTCATATGTGATCGACCCGATTTTTTTTCCTGGGGGCTGCATCGGAGATCTTGCTGTGAACGGCACTGTAAACGACATTGCCATGTGCGGGGCCATACCTTTATATTTAAGTGCGGGAATGATCATCGAAGAAGGTTTTTCAATCAAAGACCTTGAAAAGATCGTCCATGCAATGGCAAAGGCCGCAAAAGAAGCCGGTGTGGATATTGTGACCGGCGATACCAAAGTCGTGCCAAAAGGTTCTGTAGATAAAATATTCATAAATACTGCCGGTGTAGGTTCTCTTCCCGATAATGTAAATGTTTCCGGCCACAGGGCCATGCCAGGTGATAAAATTCTGATAAGCGGCACTATTGCCGACCACGGTATGGCAATTTTGACACAAAGAGAGGGTTTGAGCTTTGACTCGGAAATAAAAACCGATTCCGCACCATTAAATCATATGGTAAAAAAGATGCTCAAAACATGTCCCGATATCCACGTACTCCGTGATCCTACACGGGGCGGAGTTGCAACTACTTTAAACGAAATAGCGGGCCAGTCAAAGACCGGTATTCGGATTTATGAAGATAAACTACCAGTACGACCAGATGTCGCTGGTGTCTGTGAACTTCTTGGATTTGACCCCTTATATGTGGCAAACGAAGGTAAACTACTTGCGGCAATACCCTCTGATGCAGCAGACATGGTACTTGATACCGTAAAAAATGATATATACGGAAAAGATGCCTGTATCATAGGAGAAGTGACAACTGACCATCCCGGTAAAGTCTTTCTACAAACCCGGATCGGTGGCACTCGTATTGTCGATATGCTTACGGGTGAGCAATTGCCAAGAATCTGCTGAATCAAAAACGGGCTGAAATTATTTTTGCCTATAAACTCCAATGACCTGATGGTCACAACTAACAATGAAAGTTTTGAACCCTGATTACAAGGATTGAAGGATTACATGATCAGGAAATCCTGCATCTTTGTAATCAAGGTTCAGGGATTTTGAGTCAAGCCTTGAATGGTTAAGTACCTCACCAAAAGTTTTTTTAACCTTTTCTGATGCCAGTACAATGGAGTGCGGAAATAGAGCGAAGCGGTTTTTCGCAAATATAAGTGGGCAAAAAACCGCTTTGCTCTATTTTTGTACTCCTTTAGAAAGGTTAAAAAAATATTGGTTCGGTACTTACCATTCAAAACATTTTGAAATAACAGCATCTCAAGAAACTTTCATATAAAAAGTTTACTAAATTTTATGACTATACTCAATAAAAAATTCGTTCTAATTTTAATCCTGGCTCTTTTTTCACTTTCGGTTTCAGGATGCATACCAAAAAAACAAGTATCCATAAACGGAAATGCTATGGGTACAACATACCATATAACAATCATAGCTTCTTTTTATGAATTGACCGGCCATCTGAATACAAAGATTGCAAAAAGGCTCGATCAGATCGAACAAAGCATGTCAACCTTTAGAAAAAACAGCGAAATCAGCAGATTCAACAACTTAAAGCAGTTGGGCAAACCTTTTGAGATTTCAAAAGACTTCATGGAAGTAATGAGCAAATCTCAATATCTTTATAAAATTACAGACGGAGCCTGGGACGGCACGATTCACCCTCTTCTGGATCTTTGGGGTTTTTATGACTACACCAAAATTCATCATGTGCCAGATGACGAGCAGATAAAACAGGTACTTACCAAAATTGGCTTTAATCATATTGAAATCAAAAAATCAAAAACTGCTGGTGGCTGTCTGGAAAAAAAGCATACTGAAATCTCAGTCGATCTGGCATCAATAGCAAAAGGTTATGGCGTGGATAAAATAGCCGAACTTATCCACCAGAATGGATTTGACAATTTTCTTGTCGAAATCGGGGGTGAAATATATGCCAGAGGCTTACGAAAAGACGGCAAACACTGGGTCGTAGGTGTCAATACGCCAAAGAAAGGAGCCGGTTCCACCGAAGTTTACAAAGCACTGCCTCTTACCGACAGAGCAATGGCTACAAGTGGCGACTATCGCAACTATTTCAAGAAAAACGGCAAATTCTATTCCCATATAATCGACCCAAAGACAGGTTACAGCGTTCAAAACAATGTGGTAAGCGCATCTGTAATAGCTAAAACCTGCACGATTGCTGATGGACTCGCCACAGCTTTCATGGTCATGGGGCCTGAAAAGTCGATAGAACTTGCAGAGTCACTTGATGGTGTTGAATGTCTTGTAATCGTTAGGGATTCAGATGATACATTGACCGATCATTATTCGAGCGGGTTTGAGACTTTTTAACCCAAGTTCATGGCGCTATAAAATAAACTGTTATTAATCGTTTATGTAAATTGTGCGACTTTGTTCCAAAAGAGCCGCACCCATAAGTACCCGACCAATAATATTTTTAATATTTTCGTAGCAGGGCAACCCCTTGTGGTTGCCCTGCTTGAAAACGAAATATTTTGTATTTTTAGCAAAGGGCAACCACAAGGGATTGCCCTTACGGACTGTTACATAATATATGATCAGGTACTTATCATTTTTCCAGTTCCATAGTTGGGTTGATAAAACATGATATCATATTTTTGTCTGAATCAGAATTCTGTCCATTCTTTCATTCTGTGAATTCTGATTCAGATATTTTTCAAACGTCTCCAAAATTTGTCCGCTGCCTGCGGCGCTTAAAAACCAAATAACCCAATGACAAAATCATCAAATGTTCAATTGCCCGCGCACCAGCAAAACGCGCTCGCCGTAGAAGATGATCGGAGGACCCCAGTACCGGTAGCCAGTGATGAAATCGAAGAGCGCGGCACGAGAACCGTCTTTTTTTTCCTCAAATTCGGCAGACCAGACCCAAGCATTTGAGAGTTTTATTAATGAGGTAAGATAAACCTTACGATTTTCAACGCCTGCTATATAATAGCCTGACAGGCTTTCATCATAAAGCCCTTTCAATTCATCAATCGACGGCATCCTCCAGTCCGAATACCTACCACCTCGATAATTTTCACAATATCGTTTTGCATCATACCAATTTATGTCCTCTCCATTATCTTCCGTTGCCCACATCAATCCGGTTTTAGTATCAAGCACAGTGCCGTTATCATAGGTGATGAAATGACCATTTTTCTGGATTTCTTGAGGCTCTGGTTCGGCATCTACTTTCCGGGTTTCAATCTCAACTGGCTTATCTTTATCAAAAAGCTTACTCAGGTCTCCTCGCTTTATCTCATTCCGCATTGCCACAAACCATTCTCGTTCAACCATTACATCATGAGCCGAATAGTTTTTCTCTTCCGCATCTTTAAGCCACTCCAATGCTCTTTCAGAATCGAGAAAGTTAAGGGCTGTCAACTGCTGCGCTCGTTCGAGCCTGTCATTGTCGTGCCAGGAAGAAGACTGCTTCGTGTATTGCCAGATCAATCCTGCTAATTCTTTTATTCGTTTCTGTCCGTGTTTTTCTATCAGGCTCTTCAGCAGTTCATCACGAATCGACGGTATTATTTCATATAGATCATCACCAATCTCCTGGCATATATTCGAAGAAAGAAGGATGTCGGATTCGGATGTAAATGGCGGAGGATCTGGAATATCTATGAAAAAATTTATCCGGATCAGGTGCAGCATTTCAGAGCTGAGGGCAACCGGCAGTGCAGCGTGGGCCACGAGATCAAAAACCGTATCATCATATTTACGCCTGAATTCTTTAATGGCGCGTACCGCTTTTTTGTGATTCAAAGATTCGTTCATATCGGTTTATCTACAGTATGAGGTTGTCCGCGAAGAATGTTGACAGCCAGGTGCATCCCGCTCCTGTCAAGGGAAAGCATGGGCGTATGACGTGAAATCTGAGTTGCGGTATTGTTGGTTTTTTCCCAAGAATCACGAGGAAGAGGGTTGATCCATACATATCGAGTCGTCAACTTGCGAAGGGCCTTTAAAAATGCGATTGTATCCAGCAGACGCAGGACATCGTATTTACCACGAGCGGCTCCAGCGTCGCTTATAATGACCACAGCCGCTCCCTCTGCGTTTTCTTCCAGCGCTTTACCGACTTGACAGGTTGAAAGAAGGTCTGGATCATTATACAGAAAACCTCGGGAAAGCGGCTGGATATCATGCAGTATTGTATCCAGAACCGGAAAAAGGCTGTCATCTTTATCGGAAAGGATATCCAATACCGCTTC
This sequence comes from Desulfobacterales bacterium HSG16, assembly GCA_030377965.1. Lineage (GTDB taxonomy): Bacteria > Desulfobacterota > Desulfobacteria > Desulfobacterales > HSG16 > JAUCGE01. Next base: position 4,986 of record JAUCGE010000013.1, on the reverse strand, counting down.
ATCGGAACCTTCGGAAGGGCTGTCATGAAAATAGAAAAGAGCGACATTTTCCAGCTTTCCGGCTCGCTGAATGGCTGAACAGACATGATCGACAAATCCGTGAAACGGAGCCATTGATCCCTGGCGGTCAACGAGAAGCAGAAGACTGGCGGTGTTGCGTCTTCGGGGAACCATCACTATATCCGACACTATCCCTGATTTACACCGATGTGCAACCGTCGCATCAATATCGAGTTCCACAGGAGGGCCATAACGTACCGGTTGACGCAGCCGTCTCCACGCCTGGGCAACTTCTCGGTCGGACAAAGGGAAAAGAGGTTGAAGCACAAAAGGATACTCTGGTAATTTGAGACCATCTGCACGTATTGGAGGAAGTGCGCCGGGAGATATTGCCGTCTCAATGGATTCCGACATATCTATAGTTTCCGATTCTTCTGACTGTCTGGCAATATTGGGTTCATACAGATCACCGGGTTCATTCTCTTCCAGAATCCACTCGGATTTTAACGGCTCCTCGCGTTGATCGAACAGGCTCTCTAAAATCTTCTTTTCATGCCTGGATTTACTCCATAAAGCAACGCAGAGATCCCGCAGAGCATTGTGTGAAGACCAGCCAAAAGCAGCCTGCAATGCTCTTTTGAGGTCTTCATAGTCAGCAGGACAGAGCGGGAATCCGCGTCTTCGTAACTGTGAGAACAATTCCCAGAGAAATTCAGGAGCCAGTTTATCAGCCACTTCCAAACTCCTTCAATGCCCGTTTCTGATCCATGCGATCTTTCAGCAGCACTCCGATATAAGGCAGTTCTTCAAGCTCATCTTCCGGTTTTTCTACCGCCTGGAGATATCCGACCCAGTCAAGAAGCTCACTCAACCCAGGTTTTTTAAGAAGATCAAGTTTTCTCAATCGAATCAGAACATCTATTGCTTTTTTGTTGAGGTTTACATCTTTTTTGTCGTGCATTTTCAATATGTCCTGGAAATATTGTTCATCTTCTGGAAGTTCGATATAGTGAAAAATACAGCGTCTCAAAAAAGCGGTCGGAAGCGCTTTTTCCTCGTTGTGTGTCACAAATACAATCGGCCTCAGCTCCGGTTTATCTTCCGGAACTTTGAAGAACATACCGTCCGACGCTTCGGAAACGCAAAATTCCATCTGATCGATTTCTAAAAGCAGATCATTTGGAAAATCGATATCTGCCTTGTCTATCTCGTCAATGAGAACAACGGAACGCCTGCCATACTGCGCCCGAATGATGGCTTTTCCAAGCGGCCCGAAATGAATATAATTTCTGATATCACGACTGCGCGGGTTGCCGTTCTCATCTTTTGGGCTGTCCTTGCCAAGTTGGGCATCGTACAATCTATTAACCGCATCGTATGTATAGAGTAAATCCCGTGCGCTGCTTGTGGATTTTATATAGCATTCCTCCAGGGGCAGTTTCAGGGCAAAAGCCACAGCATGGGCAAGGCGAGTTTTCCCGCAGCCCGGATGACCCTGTAAAAGAAGCGGCCTTCCAAGCGCTATAGCCAGATTGACATCCCCCACAAGCGTTTTATCAGGGTAATACGGTTCCCGTTCGACATTTTGCATCTTGGGGTCAGTTTCAGGCACGGGTGTTATCTTTGGATCTTCGATTTGTTGATCCTTTGGAAGTTTTTTATCTCTGTCATAAGATTTGGATAAATCTATGAGATGCCTGCTCATATTATTGGCTCCTTTGCTCAAGCTCCTGTTTGAATAGATTATATGAAAGGTCTTGTTCAGAGTATTCCTTGAGGATTTCCAATGCCGAACCCAGGTAATCATACACCCACTCAATGTCCAGTTTAAATTCATGGCTGCATTGATTTATTATTTCATCTGACCAGTTTTGAATGACATCCTCCTGCCATCCCATTTTATGAACAATATTTCTGACCCATTGCAATATGTGCAATTTTTTGAAAACAGGTTCTTCCAACATTTTCATATTTTCTGAGACAACACACTCTTCATACATTCCCATAACGATTATCAGCCGATTTTTGCAATTTCCTTCATTTAAAAATTTGTTGTGCAGCTTCCGCCAGAACAGTTCTCCCATAGTTCTGTCAGTGAATTGCACCGGAACCAGGATGTCGAATTCATTCAAGGCCGGTCTATAACGACATCCGATTGTCTGTACAGCCTTGTCCACGGATGTGGAGATAGGATTGATCATTACAGGCTGTTTAACTCGGATTCTGCTCCGGCCAAGCTCATGCTTGACACGCTCACAAAAATTACTCAGAAAAACAGAGGAATTACATGGAACGCCGAATCCTATCAGCCCCTGATTATTAAATAACTCCTCAATGCAATCTTCAACAAGCACAGACAAGTCGAAATTATAAATCGATGCAACTTCATACGCCTTTTGAGGCTGTGTCCGCTTTTCTGTGTCAGCCGCTTCAAACTCAGCAAATGCGTCCGGTTTTCTTTCTTTTATGGCGTTGACCAGAGGGGTGAAATCGTCTTTTTTCAGGAAATGACCAATGATGAGATTTATCTTCTTTTGTGGACTCATACTTGATTCAAAACACCCGCATAATTCAGGAATTTTATCCTGACATAATTCCACCAGATCTTCGCCGTCAAAGTTGGTTTTCAAAACATTTCTGATATTTTTTACTTCATATGGTTTTTCAATCCCCGGCATTGATTACATCTTCTCCAGTTCCGACAACAATTTCTGTTTATGAGCAGGTGAACGTCCGTAATGTTCCATCAAGATATTGATTTTTTGATTTTTACCCTGCCCTTTTCCAAATTTGTCATATACATCCCGGAAATGATCCTGGCAGAAATCCTCAAACTCTGTATCATCAAAAAGCTCTTTAACTCTGCGTCGCACCGAAGCCGTATCCGTTGAGGGCAAAGGGTTTGTATCATTATCGACAGATCCCGTTAAATCGGATTTTCCCGAAGCTTTGTCCGCAGGCTCCATTCTGGTCACAACAACCCGATCTTTTCCATTTTCAACATTCCCTGAAATCGGCTCACTCCTTTGAAATGAAAATTCATACTTGCCGTCAGAAGCGTTTCTATAAGTCATGACATCTTTGACCCAGAAGCCAACCCGCTCATCTGAGTAACGGCGCAAATGTACGGTTCCCTTTCCTGCTGCCGGATTGAGCTGAACAAAATTGTAAGTGTTTGGAAACTCGCGTTTTTCATAACACGCCCCGCCGGTAATTGTCATGGCGTTTGTGTCCGGGTCTGTAAGCTGCGTCGTTGAAGTTTTATGGAGATGTCCGGAAAGAATGAAATCCCATTTATCCAGAAGGAGAGTTGCGCTGTCATTCTGGTCGAATTCGCGCAGCCAGTCAAAAGGGTGATGCATGATGGCTATGCTTAAATCTGCCCCTGCTTGTTCCACCTTGTCCAGGGCAGCCCGCACCTGTCTTTCTCCTATAACCAGCCCGGAAGCTCTGTCTTCATCCGGCCCTGCAAGCCATGAAGAGTTGATGCCTGAAACAGCGATAGTCCGCCCGCCAACATCAAAGGCCCTCACATAAAAAAAGTTCTCATCATCGAATGCCTGTATGCCTCCAAAGTAATCATTGAAAAAATCCGAATATCCTTTGAAACGCTCCATGATAAGATGCCGGTCACCGGGTGTTACAAGAAAGGTGTTGACCTTATCCCGATCCGTGAGCGAAGCTCCGATGGCCTTTGCTCCTCCGGTGATAAGTTTTCGATCCACATCATGATTGCCGGGAACAATGAACAATTTTTCTCTCGGTACACCAGTAGCTTCCTGTAATTTATCAAAGAAATTTCGGGCAAGATCGTATTCGGACGAAGCGCCTGAAAAAGCTATGTCACCTGTGACAGCTATGAAATCGGGTGTAACACCATCCTGCTCAATGCAGGACTTTACATCCCTGACAAGCTCTTTTAAAACGATTGTTTCATTAAAATCATGTGACTTTCGGAAGTGAAGGTCGGAAATATGAAGCCATGTAATTGTTTCGCTTGAACTGTTCATTATCACTTTTCTCCATTTTTTTACAAATATGATTCAATGCCGATTTTGTGTCAAAATCATTGTTTTTGATCAATACATGAAGAATGAAAAGATTGCAATATCTATGCTTTTTAAAAAAGTGGGAAAAAGTTATTTCATCCCTGTTTCTCAGATTTACAGCGATTTACTAAGTTTTTTTGATATCCGCACTCTATTGGGAACCAGGAAAACGGACGATCTGTGTCCCGTTGCGATGGACGCAGAGCCTCCGCCCTGCATTCCCACGAGCGCGGCATCAGAGTGTCCTTTCGGTGAATATGCGTGAAATCGTTTGATCGTTTTCAGTGCTGAAGCATGTTATTTTTTTGCAGCTATTTCAAGGGATGGTGATGAATGGTAATTTTTTTGTCGCGTTATTTCATTTTTATCGATAAAATCTGACGAATCTGTTAATGTGGCACAAAAATTGCTAAACAGGAGGCTGTGCCATGAAAAAAATACCATAGTGGATCGATCATCACAAGACGAAATAAGAGAACAGAAAAGTATTAAAAGAGAGGCTAAAAAGCAACTACGAGAATCCAATAATAGTATGGAAAATAAAAAAACCTAAATCTAAATCCTTGCCGAACCATAAATCCAATTACAAGGGCGTTGATCAAGAATATGCTGAACGTGAAGAAATGACAACAGAAACATTAAAGACTATGAAATCGCAATTACCAATCTTATTAAAGCGTTTGTCGAAAATTAAAGATCATAGAAACCCTAAAAAGATAAAAATACAAGCTTACCGTAGTGCTGATTTACGGCATCCTTAGTTTTGTATTTCAAATGTCGTCGAAAAGAGAGACTAATCGTGAGATGACCCGCCCTATGTTTATTAAAAATTTAATGATCTACTTTCCTGAACTAAAAGATATGTCTCATAACGATACTCTAATGCGCCTGCTATCTAAAATTGAGGTTAATGACATTGAAACCGCTCATATAAGTA